>NZ_JCAFUR010000015.1:0-69677 GCF_059371575.1 Stenotrophomonas sp. YJH_SMC_4 | reverse complement strand
CCAACGGTCGGGCGCTACCCATGTGGTGGTGGGGTCGCCGGCCAGCGGCCGGCACTACCGCAGGTTACGGTGGGTGCGGACCGTTGGTCCGCACGGCCCCTGCCATCGCCCGACCAACGGTCGGGCGCTACCCATGTGGTGGTGGGGTTGCCGGCCAGCGGTCGGCACCACCGCAGGTTACGGTGGGTGCGGACCGTTGGTCCGCACGGCCCCTGCCATCGCCCGACCAACGGTCGGGCGCTACCCATGTGGTGATGGGGTTGCCGGCCAGCGGCCGGCACTACCGCAGGTTACGGTGGGTGCGGACCGTTGGTCCGCACGGCCCCTGCCATCGCCCGACCAACGGTCGGGCGCTACCCATGTGGTGGCGGGGTTGCCAGCCGCTGGCCGGCAACCGGATCAATCAGGCCGCGCGCGCCAGCGCGTCCTTCGCTGCGGCGGTGGTCGACAGATCGAACACATCCACCGCGTCGATCAACCGGTTCGCCTGCTGCTCCAGGCTGCGCGCGGCGGCGCTGGCTTCCTCCACCAGCGCGGCATTCTGCTGGGTGGTGCCGTCCATCTGGATCACCGTCTGGCTGACCTGTTCGATGCCCGCGCTCTGCTCCTGCGAGGCGGCGGAGATCTCGGCCATGATGTCGGTGACACGCTGCACCGACGCCACGATCTCGGCCATGGTGTCACCGGCCTCGCGCACGCGCCGTGCACCGTGGCCGACCTGTTCCACCGACGCTTCGATCAACGCCTTGATCTCCTTCGCGGCTGCCGCCGAACGCTGTGCCAGGGTGCGCACTTCGCTGGCAACCACCGCGAAGCCGCGGCCCTGCTCGCCGGCGCGTGCCGCTTCCACCGCGGCGTTCAGCGCCAGGATGTTGGTCTGGAAGGCGATGCCGTCGATCACGCTGATGATCTCGGCGATCTGCCGCGACGAGGTTTCGATCGCGCCCATCGTCCTCACCACCTGGCCGACCACGCTGCCGCCGTGAGAGGCAACGGTGTGCGCGCCGATCGCCAGCTGGTTGGCCTGGCGCGCATGCTCGGCGTTCTGGCGCACGGTGGAGGTCAGTTCCTCCATCGATGCCGCCGTCTCTTCCAGGTTGGCGGCCTGTTGTTCGGTACGGCGCGACAGATCGTTGTTGCCGGCGGCGATCTCCGCCGCCGCCGTGTGGATGTTGCCGGAGGCGTGCTTGATGTCGGTGACGATGGTTGCCAGCTGCGTAGCGGTGGTGTTCGCGTCGCCGGCGATACGCGCGAACACGCCCTGGAAATCACCGTGCATGCGCGCGCCGAGGCGGCCATCGGCAATCGCGCGCAGCATGCTGGAGACCTCGCCGAGGTTCAGTTCGGTGGTCTGCATCAATCGGTTCAAGCCGTCGACCATTGCGCGGAAATCATGCTCGAAGCGTGCGCTGTCGCCGCGCTGGCTGAAGTCACCGGCGGCGGCGGCTTCGGCCAGGCGGCGGATCTCGCCGTTGATCATGCCGAGATTGGCCTTGGCCGTATCCAACGCGTTGGTGATCACGGCCTTTTCGCCGGGCAGGCGTTCCATGTCCTGGCTGAGGTCACCGACGGCATAGCGGCCCATGATCGAGATCGCGCGCATCTTCACCTGGATGTGCGCGTCAACCAGCGTGTTGCAGTCGGCCACCATGGTGCCGAACGCGCCCGGGAACGCACTGGCATCCATGCGATGGCTGATGGTGCCGGCGTCATGCGCCTGCGCCATCGTCGCCTGTGCGTCCAGTACGCCGCGCAGCGTGGACTGCACCGCCTGCATCGCCTGCGCGAGGCGACCGATCTCGTCGCGGCTGCGCACCTGCACCACGTGCTGCAGATCACCGGCGGCCACGGCACGCGCAGCGGCTTCCACCGCCAGCACCGGCTGCACCACCGCGCGCCGCAGCCACCAGGCCAGGCCCATCAGCAGCAACACGGCGGCCAGCACGGTCAGCGCCGCGCACAGCAGCAGGGTCTGCCGCGCCTGCTGCGACCGCGCCGCTACGGTTGCTTCGGCCACCTGCGTGGCATGCGTGCTCAGCGCATCCAGTGCGGTCGCCACCGGGCGGTCCTTGCCACGCACCAGATTGTCGCCGGCGGCGGGATCGTAGCCGGCTTCCGCAAACGCCTGCAGGGCGGCGTGGTAGTCCTTCTGCAGCTGCGTGTGCAGGCCGATGAAGGACTGCGCCAGTTCGCGCGTGCGTATGTCCGGGCTGGCTACGAGGCCCCTGGCCAGCTGCTCGACCAGGCGGCCCTCGCTGTCAAAGGCGTCCAGATGGCGCTGGCGCAGCGCGTCGTCGTGGCCGCGCAGCAGCACGTTCTTCCATTCCTGCACCTGGCCGCGGAACTCGCGCTGCAGGCGTTCGGCGTCGCGGCTGTGCGCGACTTCGGGTGGAACCTCGGTGGACAACTTCAACCAGGCGGAGGCCAAGCCCGCCAATGCGCACAGCAGGACCACGGCCAGACCAACGGAAACCGCGCCGAGCAGCTTGGACTGCAGGCGCGGAGCACGGACAGACGCTTTCATGGAAGGGACTCTCGGGAAGGGGCAATGCGGTATCGACCTGTCCCCATGCGTCTGAAGTGCGACGCTCATCACATTACCGTTTCGTTTAGTGATGTGAAGGGGATGTTTCATAGGACAAATGTGTCCATATGGAACGAAAGAAGACCCTCGACAGAGAATTTAAATGTAACTATCGTTGTTACATGAAATCCGCAAATCCACTGTCTGACGCCCTGCATGTGATGGCGCACCTGGTCGGCCATGCCGCCCCGCGTACGTCCGAGCAGCTGGCGTCCTGCCTGCCGACGCATCCGGTGGTGATCCGTCGCCTGCTGGCACAGCTGCACAAGGCCGGCCTGGTGCGCAGCACCCGCGGCCACGGCGGCGGCAGCCTGCTGGCACGCGACGCCGCGGCGATCACCCTGCATGACATCTACCTGGCGGTGGGCGCACCACCGCTGGTCCAGGTCGGCGCCCGCGACTCCGGCGGTGGCTGCCCGATCCAGCGGCTGGTCAACAGCGCCCTGCTCGAAGGGGCGCGCGAAGCGCAGCGCCTGCTCGAAGCGCGGCTGCAGGCGACCACGCTGGACCAGCTCGGCGCCGACTTCGCCCGCCATCTCGCCCATCACCGTTCCCTGGAAGGTCACCATGAATCCTGATGTGCTCATCGTCGGCGGCAGCTATGCCGGCATTGCCGCCGGCCTGATCCTGGCCCGTGCCCGTCGCCCGGTCACCGTCATCGACGCAGGTTCGCCGCGCAACCGTTTCGCCAGTCATTCGCACGGGGTGCTCGGGCTGGATGGCATCAGTGGCGCCGAGCTGCTGAAGACGGCGCGCCAGCAGCTGCTGGACTACCCCACGGTGCGTTGGGTGCATGCCGAAGCCGTGCAGGCCACCGCCAGCGCCGAAGGCGTGGAAGTCCGCACCGCCGATGGCCAGGTGCTGGCCGCGCGCAAGCTGCTGCTCGCCAGCGGTGTTGCCGACCAGTTGCCGGCGTTGCCGGGCCTCGCCGAGCGCTGGGGCAGCACCGTGCTGCACTGCCCGTACTGTCATGGCTATGAAGTGGGTGGTGGTGCCATTGGCCTGCTTGGCGGTCATCCGATGTCCGCCAGCAAGGCGCCGCTGTTCGCGGACTGGGGCAATGTCACGTTCTTCAGCATGGGACTGGACATCACGGATGAGGAACGCGCCGCCATGCAGCAGCGCGGCGTGCAGATCGAGACGTCACCCGTGCTGGGCGTGCAGGGCGACCAGCCGACCTGGCTGGAAGTGGAGCTGGCCGACGGCCGCCGAATCGCCCAGCGTGCGTTGTTCGTGCCGGCCACCCAGGCGATGGCCACGCCATTGGTGCAGCAGCTGGGCTGCACGTTGGTCGAGAGCCCGCTGGGCGTGCTGATCGAGGTCGATGCGATGAAGCACACCTCGGTGCCGAACGTGTATGCCGCAGGCGATGCGACCACGGTGGGCAACATCACCCTGGCCATGGCCGAAGGCGTGCGCGCGGGCATCGGCGTGCACCATGCGCTGGTGGCCGAAGACAGCGTGCCGCGCTGAATGTGCCGGGGTCAGATCCCTTTCGCAGAAAGGGATCTGACCCCCGACGCGACGTGTTGCTCTGGTAGAGGCCGGCCTTGGTCGGCACCGCTCCATTACCCCTTCACGCACAGCACCTGCCGCAGCGTGTGCACCACGTCGACCAGGTCCAGCTGCGCGGCCATCACATCGTCGATCGACTTGTACGCGGCCGGTGACTCGTCCAGCACGCCGCTGTCCTTGCGGCATTCCACATGCGCGGTGGCCTCGCGGTGCTGGGCCAGCGTGATCTGCTGGCGCGCCGTGCCACGGCTCATCACCCGGCCGGCGCCGTGGCTGCAGCTGTGGAAGCTGTCCGCGTTGCCCTTGCCGCGCACGATGTAGCTGCGCGTGCCCATGCTGCCGGGAATGATGCCCAGCTCGCCCTCACGCGCGCTGACCGCGCCCTTGCGCGTCACCAGCAGTTCCTGGCCGTTGTGCATCTCCTTCTGCACGTAGTTGTGGTGGCAGTTCACCGCCATCGCTGCCAGCTGGAACTTCGGCAGCCGGTGGCGCATCTCGGCCAGCACGCGCGACATCATCGCCTCGCGGTTCTGCCGGGCGTAGTCCTGCGCCCACGACACCGCTTCGACGTAGTCATCGAACAGCGGCTCGCCTTCCATGAAGAACGCCAGGTCCTTGTCCGGCAGGTGGAAGCCCAGCACGCGCCGGGCCAGTTCCTCGCGCGCCTTCTCGATGAAGTAGGTGCCGATCAGGTTGCCGGTACCGCGTGAGCCGCTGTGCAGCATCACCCACACCGTGTCCGTCTCGTCCAGGCACAGTTCGATGAAGTGATTGCCGCCGCCCAGCGTACCCAGCTGGTGGTCCAGCTTGTCGGTGCGGATGCGGCGGTGCTTGTCCTTGATCTTCTCCAGGCCGGCGGCCAGCCCGGACTGCACCAGCCGGGTGTGGATGCTGTCGGGCATGCGGTGATGCTCGCCGCCACGGCCATTGCCGACCGGGATGCTGCGCTCGATGCTGTTGCGCAGCTGCCGCAGGTCATCGGGCAGGTCATCGGCGCGCAGCGTGGTACGCACCGCCGCCATGCCGCAGCCGATGTCGACGCCGACCGCGGCCGGGATGATCGCCCCGCGGGTCGGGATCACCGAGCCTACGGTCGCGCCCTTGCCCAGGTGCACGTCCGGCATCACGGCCACCCACGGCCCGACGAACGGGATCGCAGCGATGTTGCGCAGCTGCTCATGCGCCTGCGCTTCCAGCGGCACACCGTTGACCCAGCCCTTGATCGGCGTGGTGCCCTCGGCATGCAGCCATTGATAGTTCTGTTGAGTGTCCATGTCTTCCTTAATGTCATTGATGGGCCGGCGGCGCGTCCCTGCGCCACCGCTACCCCTACCTGATCGTCACCAGCTGCTTCAGCACGCCATCCAGGCCGCCGAACACGGTGAGCGTGTCGATCTTCTCGGTGACCTTCTCCAGTGCCTCCAGCTCCTTCAAGCGCATCAGCACCGGGTTGTCCTCGATCAGCTTTGCGGTGTTGAGCTGCGAACGCGTGGCGTTGGCCTCCTCGCGGCGACGGATCACGCTGGCCTGGGCCTGCTTTTCGGCCAGCACCACGCCGTTGAGGATCTCCTTCATCTCGCCCGGCAGGATCACGTCCTTGATGCCGACGCCGAGCAAGCGCACGCCGTGGCCTTCGATCGCCGCCTGCACATGCGCAGCGATCTCGCCGTCCAGTGCCGCCTTGTCACCCAGCAGCTCGTCCAAGCTGCGCGCGGCAATTGCCTGGCGCAGGCCGAACTGCAGCTGCCGGTAGACGAACTCATCGGCATTGCTGAGCGTGCGGTGCGCACGCACCGGGTCGACCACCTGCACGGTCGCGGCCAGGTTCACCCGCAGGGTCACCTTGTCGCGGCTGAGCAGTTCCTGGCCGGACACGTCCAGTGAACGTGCACGCAGTTCCACACGCTCCACCGACACGTTGCCGTTGAAGTTCCAGAACGCGTGCAGGCCGGCGTCCAGCGTCTGCCGCAGCGTGCCATCGATGAACAGCAGGCCGACCGACTCGCTCGGCACCGTGCTGATCACCGCCACACGCGGCAGCACGCCCAGCTGGCCCAGCCGCTGCTGCACGTCCGCCGGAATGCGCGGCTCGTCACCCAACGCCATTACCTGCACCTGGGTATCGACCGAACCGCGCCAGTACAGACGGCGGCTGCCCGGCGGCAGCACTTCATCGATGCGGCCGTTGCGCAGCAACAGGCCGACCTCGCTGGCGCCGACGTTGGCCAGCACGAAGTGCGTGTCCAGCTGTGCGCCCAGCGCTTCGATCAGGCTGTCCTGGTCGCTGCCAGTGTAGGCCGCGCCCTTCGATGCAGTGTGGATGTCCACGTGCGGCCGGCCGCCGAACGGCGACAGGCGGTGCACGCCCGGCAGCAGGATCTGCTGGAAACGACGGTTGCGATACACCAGGCCGCGCTCGCCGTCGCCGATCACGACCTTGATGGTCCAGAACATGGGAGTCTCTCCTTGTATGGCTCTGGTGGTTCGACCCGTTGCGGATGAATCGCCATGACCCGGGTCGATCCGGTCGTGGCGAGGCTGCCTGCACATCACGTGCAGGCAGCGGAAGAGGGCGGCCATCGGCGGACGGTCCGCGCGCGGAGCCTTCGATGCGCCGGCAGTGCTGCCATCGTCGTTCCCGGCAGGCAGCACCGGTGCGGAACGTGGCTGGCAGTGGCGGCGGGCCGGGGCCCGGCGTGCGGTCCGTTGCCTTCCACGTTCCTGCCCGAAGGCGATGTCGGTGGACGGCGACGATGGCCGCTGGGGCTTGCGCCCCGGGTGTTGCTTCAAGTCATGACGTGACAGGTCATGTGGTTTGGAGTGGGAATCGAACCCACGACAGACGGATTACGGATCCGTTGCTCTGACCAAGCTGAGCTATCCAGTTGGGGACCGCGCGGAATCGAACCGCGTACCGGCGAACCGGTGCCTGCCTCCAGCAGGCGATCCAGGCGATGGCATGTCCGCGACCTCCGGCATACGCCACGGCAACGCCGCGCGCACCAGCCCGTGGTTGAAACGGGGCCGTTGGATAATCGAGGGTGCAGGCCACCGACATTATCGGCGAGCGATAATGTTCTGATGCGATGCAGATAATGTCCAGGCGCTGCCAGTCGCGCGAAGTAAATCCTTCGGCGGGGCGGGAAAAGCCTGGGTCAGTGAGCGGCGGGTCGCCGCGCGGGGTGCAGTTCTGGCATCGCGGGTCCTTGTGTCGACGCAAACGAAAACGCCCCCGGGACTTGCGTTCCGAGGGCGTCGTCAGGCCTCGGAGATCGGGGTGGCCGATCTCCGCAGGGCGGGTATCAGGCCGTTGTCAGCTGGTCTTCCTTGCCGAACGCGCGCGCCGGCCCGTCCATGCGCAGGCATGGCAGCAGTTTGGCGATGGCGACGGAATGCGCGTTCAAGGGAAGTTTCCAGTGGTTGTTGAAACGAGGTGCGCACGATAAACCACGATTTAGTCGTGCGCAACCATTTTGTGCAATTATTTTCTTGGGTATGCGTGCAATGCCGGCCAGCGGCCGGCACTACCGGCCCTCACGCTTCGGCGCTGGCGGCATCCAGCTGCGCGACATCCTGCACGCTCAGCGACACGTTGGCCGCCGCCAGCAGATCGTGCAGCTGCTCGACGCTGGTGGCGCTGACGATCGGCGCGGTGATCGACGGCCGTGCGATCTGCCACGCCAGTGCGATCTGCGCGGCACTGGCGTTGTGCTTGCTGGCCACGTCATCCAGTGCCTGCAGGATGCGCAGGCCACGCGGATTCAGATAGCGCTTCACCACGTTCTCGCCACGCGCCGGGCTCTTGGCCGCATCGGCCGGCGTGCGGTACTTGCCGCTGAGGAAGCCACTGGCCAGCGCGTAGTAGCCGATCACGCCGATCTGTTCGCGCTGCACCAGCGGTTCCAGTTCCTTTTCGTAGCCGGCGCGGTCATACAGGTTGTACTCCGGCTGCAGGGTTTCGTAACGCGGCAGCTTGTAGTCGGTGGACACCTTCAGCGCATCGGCCAGGCGCGTGGCGCTGTAGTTGGAAGCACCGATCGCACGCACCTTGCCAGCTTCGATCAACCGGCCGAAAGCAGCCAGGGTCGCTTCCAGCGGCGTCGACTCGTCATCCTCGTGGGCCTGGTACAGATCGATCACGTCGGTCTGCAGGCGGCGCAGCGAATCCTCGACCGCCGCATTGATGTTGTCCGGGGTCAGGCCGGGGCGTTCGGCCCACTTGGCCACCTTGGTCGCCAGCACCACCTTGTCGCGCTTGCCGCTGCGGGCAAACCACTTGCCGATCAGCGTCTCCGATTCGCCGCCGGCATTGCCCGGCACCCAGGCCGAATACACATCGGCGGTGTCGACCAGGTTGAAGCCGGCGTCGACGAAGGCATCGAGCAGGGCGAAGCTGGCCTTCTCATCGGCGCTCCAGCCGAACACATTGCCACCGAAGGCGAGCGGACGTACATGCAGGCCGGAACGGCCCAGTTCGCGGGTTGCCGTCATGGGCACGGACTCCTTGAGGGAAGTGCTCCAGAATAAAACGCGTAGTGTGACCGTGCTGCGGCGGCGACCACAAAACAGTGTTCCGCGATACGCACGCAGCTAACGTTTTGTGAACACCTGGGACGCCGCGGCTGCTAGTCTCGCCGCATCTTCCGCTGGAGTCGCTCCGATGATGCCTGCTTCGTCCCTGCGTGGTTGCCGCCTGCTGCTTGCTTCGGCCCTGTTTGCCGCTGTTCCCGCTTTCGCCGCACCGGCCACGGTGGCGCCGGCGAAGATCCAGGTGTCGCCGGCCATCGACACGGCGGTGAAGGCACCCACCCGTGATGCCAACAACGTCAAGCGCGACGGCTTCCGCCACCCGGCGCAGACGCTGTCGTTCTTCAAGGTGACGCCGGAAAAGACCGTCATCGAGATCACCCCCGGCAACGGCTGGTACTCGGAGATCCTGGCGCCGCTGCTGCACGACAAGGGCCACTACGTTGCCGCCGTTGTCGATCCGATGGCGGTGCCCGAAGGCCGTGGACGCGACTACCAGCAGCGCAGCCGCGACAGCCTGGAAAAGAAGTACGCCGCTGCACCGGCACAGTTCGGCAAGACTGCCGTGGTGGCCTACGATCCGGCCAAGCCGGTGTTCGGCCCGGCCGGTTCAGCCGATGTGGTGCTGACCTTCCGCAACGTGCACAACTGGCGCAAGGCCGGCCAGGCGCAGGGCATGTTCCAGGGCTTCTTCAACGTGCTCAAGCCGGGCGGCGTGCTGGGCGTGGTCGAGCACCGCGCCAAGGCCGACGTGGCCGACGACGATGACACCGGCTATGTCGGCCAGCAGCAGGTGATCGCGATGGCCGAGGCCGCCGGCTTCAGGTTGGACGCGCGCAGCGAGGTCAACGCCAACGCGCGCGACACCAAGGACCACCCGAACGGCGTGTGGACGCTGCCGCCGACCAACCAGCACGACAAGGCCGACGATGCGAAGTACCAGGCGATCGGCGAAAGCGACCGCATGACCCTGCGCTTCATCAAGCCGTAAAGCGGGGCGCCGGGCCGTGCCTGGTGAGCGCGCAGCGCGGTGTTGGGCGGAATGGGTAGCGGCCGGGCAATGCCCGGCGCTGCCACCAATGGAGTGTGCTGTTGAAGAAAGTGCTGTACTTCGCCTTCGCATTGATGGCGCTGCCGCGGTTGTACGACTTCGTGTTCCATGCGGGTCACGTGCATGATCTCGTGGCGGCGGCAGGTTTTGCGGTGCTGCTCGTGGGCTGCCTGTGGGACGAACGTGCGCGCAGGGCCTGCCCACCGGTAGCGCGGCTACGGTATCGCGCCAACGCTGCCGCCACGTGCGGCGCCGTGGTGGTGCTCGTTGCGCTGTTGATGGAAAGGAAGGTCTTCGGCTGAGTGGTGATCGCGGCGGCGATGCGGGAATGGGACAATGCCCCACCCGCCGACTGCCGTGCCCGCAATGCTGATCGCCTTCAACAAGCCCTTCAACGTGCTCTGCCAGTTCACCGACCGCAGCGTGCCGGCGCGGCCGACCCTGGCCGGGTTCGGCCTGCCGCCGCGCGTGTATGCCGCGGGCCGCCTGGACCATGACAGCGAGGGCCTGCTGCTGCTGACGGATAACGGCACGCTGGCGCACAAGCTCACCGATCCCAGGCACAAGGCCGACAAGACCTACTGGGTGCAGGTGGAAGGCACGCCCAGCGATGAGCAGCTGCAACAGCTGCGCGACGGCGTCGAGCTGAACGACGGACCGACCTTGCCGGCGAAGATCGAGCGCCTCGATCCGGCGCCGTCGCTGTGGACACGCGAT
Organism: Stenotrophomonas sp. YJH_SMC_4; assembly: GCF_059371575.1. Taxonomy (NCBI): domain Bacteria; kingdom Pseudomonadati; phylum Pseudomonadota; class Gammaproteobacteria; order Lysobacterales; family Lysobacteraceae; genus Stenotrophomonas; species Stenotrophomonas sp. YJH_SMC_4. The sequence continues at coordinate 59,283 of NZ_JCAFUR010000015.1, read as the reverse complement.
CCGCCGGTGCGCTTCCGCAAGACCGTGCCCGATGCCTGGCTGGCGATCACGATCCGCGAGGGCCGCAACCGCCAGGTGCGGCGGATGACCGCCGCAGTGAACCTGCCAACGCTGCGGCTGGTGCGGGTGGCGATGGGGCCCTACCGGCTGGACGACCTGCAGCCGGGGCAGTGGCGGCAGATCGGTTGAAACAGAAAGGGCCGGATACCTCGCGGCATCCGGCCCCGGCCCGGGTTCAGATCCCTTCCGCAGGAAGGGCTCTGAACCGGTCGGTCACACTCAGGCGTCGCTGCCGATATCGCTGTGCTCGTCCACCACGGTGTCGTTGCGGCGGTCGCGTGCGTTGATGCGCTGCGCCTGCCCATTCACCACGTGGCCATTGGCAGCCTTCTTCTTCTGCTGCTTGCGGTACAGCGCATAGCCGAGCAGGCCGACGCCGACGGCAGCCGCGGCAATGGTCACGGCCGGGTTGCGGCGGGCGAACTTGGTGGCGACCTTGCCGCCGGTCTTTACTGCGCCGAGGGCGGCGCCGGTCTTGATCCAGTCCGCGTTGCGCAGGCTGCCACCGGCGCTCTTCAGGCCATCGCCGGCGGTGTGGGCCAGCTCCAGGGCGCGCTCCAGAGCGCGGTCGGTGATTACAGTCAGCTTGCTCATGCGGGGGTCCTTTGCCTCGGGTCGAAGTCCAGTGTCGCGTGTTGCCCGTAAACGGTATGTCAGTCGGGGACGCAGGCGGTGTGACTTTAGCGTAGCCATTCAGGATCAGGCAGGGTGGGTCGGATCCCTTTCCGTTGGGAAACGGCTCTGACCCCAGCGCCACGCCTGGGGTCAGAGCCCATCGCGATGCAATGGGATCCGACCCCGCCCGTCAGGTTCCGCGCGGCTTGGCCCGGTGCGTGGCCGTCGCCGTCCACGGATCATCCGGCCATGGGTGGCGCGGGTAACGGCCCTTCATCTCCTTTTTCACTTCGGCGTAGGTGCTTTCCCAGAAGTTGCGCAGGTCCTGGGTGACCTGCAGCGGGCGGCCACCGGGGGAGAGCAGGTGCAGGGTCAGCGGCACGCGGCCATCGGCGATGCGCGGCGTGTCGGCCAGGCCGAACAGTTCCTGCAGCTTCACCGCCAGCACCGGCGGCAGCGGATCGCCGCTCTCGCTGTCCAGCGCATAGGTGATCGGCCGCTCCAGTCCGGACGGCACGGTAATGCGGGTCGGCGCATGACGCTCGACCAGCTGCCGTTGTGACCACTCCAGTGGCGATTTCAGCGCTTCGCCAAAGCTGGATTCGTCCAGCGCATCCAGTCGCGTCTTGCCGGCGAACGCGGGCTGCAGCCACTGCGCACGGTTGGCCAGCAGGGCGTCGTCGCTGCAGTCGGGCAGGCCGAGCTCGGGCATCCAGCGGCGCAGCGATTCCACCCGTGCCTGCCACTGGCGCAGGCCTTCGGTCCACGGCAGCGCCTGCAGGCCGAGCTCGGCCACCGCATCGGTCAGCGCCTGCGCGGCGTGCTGCGGATCGACCCGGCCGGCCGAGCGGCTGTCCAACACGATCCGGTCGAAACGGGTCTCGCGCAGGGCCACCAGGGCGCGGCGCTCGCTGTCCCAGCGCACCACGTCTTCGGTGACGAAGCGCTCCGGCGACGCCCTGCGCAGCTGGCCTTCGTCCACCGGTGCGGCACGCAGCAGCAGCGCATCGCGTGCCTCAAAGCGAAGCTCGCTGGCCACCAGCCACGGTTCGCCACGCAGGTCGCTCAGCTCGTGCAGGCGCGCGCTGCGCCCATTGGCCAGCAGGTAACGCAGTGGATCGCTGGGATGCTGGAAGCCGATCCGATCAGGGAAGGCGTGAGCGAGCAGGTCGCCCAGCGCATGGGCCTCGATGCTGGCCGGCGGCGTGGCTTCGCAGCGCAGGCGGCGACGCCACTGCTTGGCGGCGGCATCGATGGCGGCCAGCCCGCTGCGGTTGGCATCGCCCGGTGTGCGGCCATTGCGGAACGCGGCCAGTGCGCGCCAGCGGCTCGCCAGCGCGTCACCGCCCTGGCGCAGCGGATCGCGCGCTTCCAGCAGCGCGGCCAGATCGGCCGCCAGCGCCTGCGAACGTGTATCGGGCGCGGCCAGCAGCATCGCCGCCATCCGTGGGTGCGTACCCAGCGCCAGTACGCGGCGGCCGAGTGCGGTGATCGCACCACTGCTGGACAATGCGCCCAACCGCTGCAGCAGTTCGCGGGCGGCGCCCATCGGGCCGGCAGGTGGCGGATCGAGGAAGCGCAGGTCGCTGCTGCCCCAGGCGGCCAGTTCCAGTGCCAGTCCGGCCAGTTCCACTTGGTCGATCTCGGCGCGGCGCTGCGGCTCCAATCGCTGCGACTGCGGCCACAGCCGCCAGGCCACGCCTTCGGCCACGCGACCGGCGCGACCGGCGCGCTGGTCGGCCGACGCCTGGGCGATGGACACCACGTCCAGCCGGGTGAAGCCGCTGTTGGGGTCGTAGCGCGGTTCGCGTGCCTGGCCGCTGTCGATCACCACGCGCACGCCGGGCAGGGTCACCGACGACTCGGCCACGTTGGTGGCCAGCACCACGCGGCGGCGGCCATCGCTGGCGGCCTGCAGCACGCGCGCCTGCTGTTCCACCGGCAGCTCACCATGCAGGGCCAGTACTTCGACGCCGGCATCCAGCGATTCCTGCAGGCCAGCCTGCACCCGCGCGATCTCGCGCTGGCCGGGCAGGAACACCAGCAGGTCACCGGGGTGATCGGCCAGGGCCTGCTGCACCGCGCGGCGCACCTGCAGTTCCAGCGTCTCATCGCGGCGCGCCGGGAAATGGCTGACCGTCACCGGGTAGCTGCGGCCCTCGCTGCTCAGCCGCGGCGCATCGAGGAAGCGTGCCAGGCGCTCGCCATCCAGCGTGGCCGACATCACTACCAGTCGCAGGTCATCGCGCAGCTGCGCCTGCACGTCCAGCGCCAGCGCCAGGCCGAGGTCACCGCTGAGATGGCGCTCGTGGAATTCGTCGAACAGGATCGCACCGACTTCTTCCAGCATCGGGTCGTCCTGCAGCATGCGGGTCAGGATGCCTTCGGTGACGACTTCAATGCGGGTGCGTGCCGAGACCTTGTTCTCGAAGCGGATGCGGTAGCCGACCGTGCCGCCGACCTCTTCGCCCAGCTGCCGTGCCATGAACAGCGCGGCGCTGCGTGCGGCGACCCGGCGCGGCTCCAGCAGGATGATTTTCCGGCCTTGCAGCCATGGTGCTTCGAGCAGGGCCAGTGGTACCTGGGTGGTCTTGCCGGCGCCGGGCGGGGCTTCCAGCACCAGCCGTGGCTGCACGGCCAGGTGCTGCTGGATCTGCGGCAGCAGCGGGGAAATCGGGAAGAGCGGGGCATTCATGGACAAAGGATAAGGGGCCATGGCGGCCGCAGGTACAATGCGCGGGCACTTTTCCCCCGCGATGACCATGCACCTGATCGATATCGGCGCCAACCTGACCCACGACTCCTTCGACCGCGACCGCGATGCCGTGCTGGACCGCGCACGGCAGGCCGGCGTGGTGCAGATGGTCATCACCGGTGCCAGCCGCGAGCACTCGCCGCTGGCCGTGCAGCTGGCGCAGCAGCACCCGGGCTTCCTGTATGCCACCGCCGGCGTGCACCCGCATCATGCGGTGGAGTACACCGAGGAATGTGATGCCGAGATGCGCGCGCTGCATGATCACCCGGAAGTGGTGGCGGTGGGTGAGTGCGGGCTGGACTACTTCCGTGACTTCTCGCCGCGCCCGGCGCAGCACCGTGCCTTCGAGCGCCAGTTGCAGCTGGCCGCGGACAATGGCAAGCCGCTGTTCCTGCACCAGCGCGACGCGCATGCCGATTTCATGGCACAGATGAAGAACTTCGAAGGTCGCATAGGCCCGGCGGTGGTGCATTGCTTCACCGGCGAACGCGACGAGCTGTTCGACTACCTGGACCAGGACTGGTACATCGGCATCACCGGCTGGCTGTGCGACGAGCGCCGTGGCGCGCACCTGCGCGAACTGGTGAAGAACATCCCGGCCAACCGCCTGATGATCGAGACCGATGCGCCCTACCTGCTGCCACGCACGCTGAAGCCGATGCCGAAGGACCGCCGCAACGAACCGATGTTCCTCTCGCACATCGTGGAAGAACTGGCGCGTGACCGTGGCGAGGACGTTGCAGTGACGGCGGCCAATGCGACTGCGGCGACGCGTGCGTTCTTCCGCCTGCCCGACGCGGGTTGATGGGAGTGCCGGTCGCTGGCCGGCAATCAACCGTGGTGCCGGCCAGCGGCCGGCACTACCGGAGCAGGTCGCGCAGGCCCTCACGGTAGCTGGGGAAGCGCGGCTGCCACGCCAGCGCTTCACGCGTGCCACGACTGTCGATGCGCTTGTTGCTCTCGTAGAAGCGGCGTAGCGTCGGGCTGAGTGCAGGGTCGTCCCAGGCCACGGCAGGTGGCATCGCAAACCCGCCCAGCTTCGCGGCGAAGGCCAGCACATCCTGCGGTGGTGCCGGCTCGTCATCGCTGGGCAGGTATATCCCCTGCGCAACCGGTCGCTGCATCGCCGCGACGATCACTGCCGCAAGATCCTCTACGTGCAGGCGGTTGAACGCCAGGCCCGGCCGAATCACATGGCGGGCACGGCCCTGTGACAGCTGCAGCAACGCATTGCGCCCCGGCCCGTACAGGCCGGGCAGGCGGAACACCGCCGAAGCGATGCCACGTACCTCTGCAAGCGCACGCCATTGCGCTTCGGCACGCAGGCGCTGCACGCCGGCTGCTTCGGTGGCATCGGCTGCGCTGTGCTCGTCAACCCAGCCGCCGGCCCGATCGGCATACACCGACGTGGACGACAGATAGCCCACCCAGCGCAGTGCCGGGCTGGCCCGCAGAGCCGGCAGCAGCAGGCGCAGTGCCGGGTCGCCCGCAGCATCTGGCGGCACGCTGCACAGCACGGCCTCGGCCTGCGCGACCTCATCGAGCAGGGCGGGCGACGGTGGAGTGTCAGCGTGCAGCTGATGCCGCAGCAGGCCATCGTCCGGCGCCGACGAGGGGTCACGCACCGTGCCGACGACGTGCACTCCCCGTGCCTGCAGCTGCGTGGCCAGCACGCATCCGCTCCAGCCCATACCGAGGATCAGCACCCGCGTAGGCAGCGCGCTGGCCCGCAACGGGAGGCTCACGCGCCGCGCAGTGCCTGGTAGGCCTGCAGGCTGCTGTAGGCGACCTGCAGCAACAGGGCTTCCTGATCGGCCTTGCGTGCACGCGCCAGCATGTCGCCGACGATCTGCTCGGCCTCGACCTGCTGGCCAGCCTCCAGGTCCCGCAACATCGATGCCTTCAATGCAGAGCCGGCCTGGGTGAGGGTGCCGCGCGCGGTGTCCTGCGCGGCATCGGGAATCGGCTCACCGGCAGCTTCGGCCACGGCCAGGCATTCGTCGTACAGGCCGCGCACGATCGCCTCGCCATCATCGGTGGCGACGATGGTGCCGATATCCGCGCGAAGCAGGCAGGTAGCAGCGGCCAGCGCGGTCAGGAAGGTGTACTTGATCCACTGTTCCTGGCCGATGTGTTCGCTCGCCAGGTGATCAAGATGGGCCTGCGCGCAGGCAGCGGCGAAGGCACGCACGCGTGCGGACGCCGCGCCGTCATCGCGCTCGCCGAAGGTGAGCTTGGCCGGCTTGCCCAGGTGCAGCACCGCACCGTCGGGGGCCTTGGTGGCGCTGATGAAGCACAGGCCGCCGAGCACGGCGTCGCGGCCGAAGCGCAGGTCCAACGCGTTGTAGTGGTGCAGGCCGTTGAGGATCGGCAGCACGGTGGTGTTCGCGCCCACGGCTGGAGCAATGGCGTCGATCGAGCTGTCGAGGTCGTAGGCCTTGCAGCTGAGGATGACCAGATCGAACGGCTTCTGCGCGGCCAATGCGGGCAGCGCATCGGCGGTGACGTGCTGCACCGGGAAGCTGGCATCGCCGAGCGGGCTGCGGATGACCAGGCCATCGCGGTCCAGCTGTGCGGCGCGCGCGGGGCGCACGAGGAAGGTCACGTCCACGCCGGCCTGGGCCAGGCGACCACCGAAGTAACCGCCGGTACCGCCGGCGCCGAGGATCAGGATGCGCATTGCACGTTCACCGCTTTCTGGAGAATCAGATCTGCGATTGTGCCGGAGATTGCGGCCAACGGCGGAGCCCCTCGTGGTGGTTCGCGCAGTTGGTTTCATGAGCTGGGTCGTGTGCGATGGGTTCGCGGGGGACGCCGTGAACCCCGCTCCGCGGTCCGGCCCAGCCGCTGGCGGCTGTGCGTTCGGGCGCTTGCGAAGCAATGCTTCGCAAGCAAAGCGCCCTCACCCCTGGGGGCTTAGCCGCGCCATCCATGGCGCGGATACCCCCGCGAGCCCATCGCACACGACCCCTGACAGTTTCCGGGTGCGGCCACCACGGAAAACAGATCAGGAGCGGAGGCGGGTCGCTCGCTGCGCTCGCTCGTGTAGAGCGGTGCTCAGGGCAGTTGTTCGCTGAAGTCTTCGGTGTAGCCCAACAGCAGTGTGGTGCGGGTGGCCAGGGTTGCAGCCAGTTTTGACCACGTGTCATGCGTTCCGGCCGCGTAGACGCGCTGCAGGTCCGCGACCAACGCATTTGCCTGTGCAGGCGACGGCGCGCTGTCGCGCTGGAAGCCGAGCCACGATGCGCCGAGTCCGAACAAGCGGTAGCCATGGTGCTCCTGCAGGTGCCGGATCAGGGCGTGATTCTGGAAGATGTCCCAGTCCGCGCTGAAGTAACCGTTGGGCAGGGCGGCAATCAGCAGGTCATCGCGGTCCACCGGCACCTGCTGTAAGCAGACCACCTCGTCGACGATCAGGTCCGGCGTTGCATTGGCGGCGACCAGGGCCTCGACGTCCTCGTTGCTGCACATCAGCGTGCCCGCCAGCGCGCTCCATTCCAGCCGATGAGAGGAATGCTCGAGCTGCGCGACCACATGCGCCAGCAACCGCTCGCGTGCCGCCAATGCGTCTTCGGGGGTTTCCGGATCTTCGTCCTCGTACAGCGCGATGCGCGCGTCGTCGGACGCATGCATGCTGGTGTAGCGGCATTGGCCGACATCATCGAGCGTGCACAGGTAGCGATACCGGGGATCAGCCGCGTGCCGCGAGGCCAGGTATTCCAGCACCTCATCCAGCGTGGGCGAATCGCCCAGCAACGCATGGCTGAAGGCATCGATGGGGCCGTCCGACACGGCCTTGTCCAATGGAATGGAAGTGATCTTCATCGCCACAGCCTAGCCGCAATCCCGAACGAAAAGATCCGGGCGTCGGCCTTACCGTGAACGCTCCATTCACGCATGGCGTGGATCCATCGTGTCGACCAAGGTCGACACCCACCAACAGCAGCGGCAATCTGTCGAAGGCGGGGTGGGTCCGGTTGCGGGGGTGTCCGCGGCATGGATGCCGCGGCCAAGCCTCCATGGACGGATTCACGGCGTCCCCCGCAACCGGACCCACCCCGACATCCCCCGGATAGTCAGCTTTTGCCGTTGCTTTTGCCGTTGCCGTTGCCGTTGCCGTTGCCGTTGATTCGGCGGGTGCAGGGCCGCAGGCCCTGCAGGCAAAACTCAGCTGCGCATGCCCACGCCGCGACGCAGCAGCCACAGCGCCAACGCCGTCAGCACCACCACGAAACCGATCATCAGGCCGTAGGCCACCGGCAGCGGTACATCGCTGCTGCCCAGCAGGCCATAGCGGAACGCGTTGACCATGTAGAAGATCGGGTTCGCGTGCGTGGCCGCTTCGGCCCAGCCCGGCAGCAGCTTCACCGAATAGAACACGCCACCCAGGTAGGTCAGCGGGGTCAGGATGAAGGTCGGCACGATCGCCACGTCATCGAACTTCTTCGCATACACCGCATTGATGAATCCGGCCAGCGAGAAGATCGTCGCGCCGAGGATCACCGTGGTCAGCATCACAATCGGATGCGGGATTCGCACCGGGGTGAAGAACATCGCGATGATCAGCACGATCACGCCGACCATCAGGCCGCGCAGCACGGCACCGGCCACGTAGCCCCACAGGATCACCCAGTTCGGCATCGGGCTGACCAGCAGTTCTTCGACGTGGCGGCCGAACTTGGCACCGAAGAACGAGGAACTGATGTTGCCGTAGCTGTTCTGGATCACGCTCATCATCACCAGGCCCGGCACGATGAACTGCATGTAGGTGTAGCCGCCCATGTCACCCACGCGCGACCCGATCAGGTTGCCGAAGATCAGGAAGTACAGGGTCATGGTGATCGCCGGCGGCACCAGGGTCTGGCCCCAGATGCGCATGATGCGGGCGACTTCGCGGCGCACGATGGTCATCAGCGCGATGCGGTTGCGCTGGCCGTCGGTCAGCTCGGTGGTGCTCATGCAGGCTTCTCCATGTTGCCGGTGAGGCGCACGAACAGCTCCTCCAGGCGGTTGCTCTTGGTACGCATCGAACGCACGCGGATGCCGGACTCGTTCAGCGTAGCGAACACGCGGTTGAGGTCCATCGCGCGTGGCATGTCGATGTCCAGCGTGTGCGGGTCCGGCGCGGTCAGCGTCGTGCCCTCGATCACCGGCAGCTGTGCCGGCAGGTCACCGTCGATGTCCAGCAGGAAGCCTTCCACGTCCAGCTTGGCCAGCAGGGTGCGCATCGGCCCCTGCTCGACGATCTGGCCATGGTTGATGATCGCCAGGTGGCGGCACAGGTACTCGGCTTCTTCCAGGTAGTGCGTGGTGAGGATGATCGTGGTGCCGGCAGCGTTGATCTCCTTCAGCACGCGCCACATGTCGCGGCGGATCTCGATGTCCACGCCGGCGGTCGGCTCATCCAGGATCAGCAGACGCGGGCGGGTCATCATCGCGCGGGCGATCATCAGCCGGCGCTTCATGCCGCCGGACAGCGTGCGGCTCATCACCTGCGCCTTTTCCCACAGGTGCGCGCGCTTCAGCTCTTCCTCGGCGCGCTGCTCGGCTTCCTCGCGCGGCACGCCGTAGAATCCGGCGTAGTTCACCAGGATGTCGAAGGGCTTTTCGAACAGGTTGAAATTGATCTCCTGCGGCACCAGCCCGATCAGGCGCATGGTGGCGCTGCGGTTGCGCACCAGGTCGCTGCCGAACACCTCCACCTGGCCCTCGCTGAGGTTGACCAGGGAGCTGATGATGCCGATCAGGGTCGACTTGCCCGCCCCGTTGGGGCCGAGCAGGGCGAAGAAGTCGCCCGGGGCCACTTCCAGGGAAACGCCCTTCAGGGCCTGGGTGCCGTTGTCATAGGTCTTGCGCAGGTCGCGCACGCGCAGGGCGGGCGCCGTATCGTTCTGGGATGCCAAGCTCGAAGCCTTCGCGCCCATGGGCTGGCGCTGGAGAGGGGCGGGGAGGGGCTATTATAGAAGACCCCGAGGGCTTGCCCCGGCTACACACTGTCCCGAAAAGTCGTGCCTGTTCAATTCCCCCTCAAGCTGGTCGGCTGCCGCATGCTGGCCCCGACCGTCGGCCACTACCAGTTCGTGCGTGACGATGGGCAGCCGCTGGATTTCCAGCCCGGCCAGTTCATCCAGGTCCATTTCAGCTACGCCGACGGCACCGAAACCAAGCGCAGCTACTCGCTGGCGACCATCCACGACCATGCGCTGGGCCCGGGCGAGGCGGTGGACATCGCGGTCAGTTTCGTGCCCGGTGGCGCCGCCACGGCCCTGTTCGAGGCGCTGGAGCAGGGCAGCCAGATCAGTGCGTCCGGCCCCTATGGCCGGTTCTGCCTGAATCCCGGTGACCACAACGCCCGTTACCTGCTGATCGCCACCGGTACCGGCGTTACCCCGTACCGCTCCATGCTGCCGCTGCTGGAGAAGGCCATGGCCGAACGCGGCGTGCAGATCGTGCTGCTGCAGGGCGCGCGCAGCCCGGGCGAGCTGCTGTACAGCGAAGATTTCTACAGCTTCGCCGAAAAGCACCCGAACTTCCGCTATGTTCCGTGCCTGTCGCGCGAACTGCCGACCGAACCGCACCCGGATGTACAGCACGGCTACGTGCAGCAGGCGCTGGCCGGTTTCACGCCGGACCCGGCCACCGACATCGCCTACCTGTGCGGCAACCCGGACATGGTCGATGCCTGCGCCGAGCTGCTGAAGGCGGCCGGCCTGGGCAACCCGCAGATCCGCCGCGAGAAGTACGTCAGCAGCAAGTAAGTCAGGGTAGTGCCGGCCGCTGGCCGGCAGCCCCACGAACCCTGGTAGTGCCGGCCGCCGGCCGCCGGCCGGGCAGCCCCACGAACCTGGTAGTGCCGGCCGCTGGCCGGCAACTCCAAGAACCGGAGGCGGCGCCACGCCACCCCCGGTGCCCTGCCTCAGTACGCGACCCAGGCATCGCGCCAGGCGAAACCGGTGCCCGGGCGATAGGCATCGGCGTTGATGTTGCACCACGCACCCTCCGGGAACGGCCGGCAGGCGTAGAGCTTGCCGTCGGTGCCCTTGACCACGGTTTCGCCCGGCGTGTAGCTGCCGATACCGACCGGATACACGAAGTCGTAGTCGTCACCCGGCGGCGGATCGACCGGATCCACCGGGCCCGGCAGGCGGGTATCGATCTGGAACAGGTTGCCCGGCTTCAGGTAGACGCGGTTCTCGGTGGCCGAGGCGACCGGCGTGATCACGCCGTTCCTCATCACGCCCACACGCGCCTGCTGTGCACTGGCGTTGACCTTGCGGGCCAGCGCCAGCGGCCACTGGTTCGCAGCGGTCTGACCTGCGGCCAGGGTGATCTCCGGACGCTCCAGATCATTGCCCTGGGCGTTGAACACGCGCAGCGTCAGGGTGGTGCCTTCTTCCAACGCACCGCGGGCGGTGACCGGGCCGGCGTCCTGCCACTGCGGCGGCGGTTCAACGCCGCCACCGCCTTCGAAGCGCACGTCCGCGCAGGTATAGAACGCTTCACCGGAATCCGAGCGCTGCCAGGTGTTGTAGATGATGTGCTGGCCGCTGCGCTTGGGCAGCGGGCAATCCAGCTTGTAGACGTCGCCGGAGACCGGCACGTTGCCCAGCGTGCAGAATTCCTGCAGGTCGGCCCAGCGCAGCGGGCTGCCCGGCTGCCAGCCGTCGCGGGTGACGTAGAACTTCCACTCGCGGGTAGCATGCGGGGCCGGTGCCTTGAACTCGAAGGTGTAGCGCCCGCGCGAATCGGCGCGGATCGGCGAGGTCGGCCAGTCACTGCGGTTCAGATCGAGGCCGCGGTACTTGCTGTTGCCGCCGCTGCACAACTCGCCATCTGGAACCACCGCTTGATGGTTGCCGTTGGCGTTGGCCTGGTTGACACCGGCCCAGTCGTAGAACGGCTGGGCGCCGCCGATGGCCTTGGCGGCGGCGCAGGCCGGGTTGGTCGGATTCTCCGGATTGCCCTCGTGGCACTGCTTCACGCGGCTGAGCGGCTTGGACAGGGTGCCGTGGGCGAAGGCGTTGCCGGACAGTGCCAGGCCGACAACGGCGGACAGTGCGAGGACGGCCCGATGGGACAGGTGCATGCAGGAACTCCTTTGCGAAGTGTTGGAAACCTCGCGGAGTCTTCCCATGTAGCCGCCATATGCCCATCAGACAAGTTTGAAAGGCTGCTGCGTTCCTCTGTTTCTGCAACGCGCGCCCCACTGCGCGGCAGGGGAGCCAGGAGGCGGTGTGATGTGCACCGCCTCCCACATCACTGCGTCAGTACGCGATCCACGCATCGCGCCAGGCCGCGCCCACGCCCGGCCGGTAGGCCTCGGCATTGACGTTGCACCATGCACCCTCCGGGAACGGGCGGCAGGCATACAGCTTGCCGTCGCTGCTCTTCACCACGGTCTGGCCCGGCACATAGCTGCCGATGCCCGCGGGGTACACGTGGTCGAAATCACCACCCGGCGATGGCGTACCCGGGTCCGGCACCTGGGTATCGAGCTGGAAGCGGTTGCCGTCCTTCAGGTACACGCGATTGTCGGTGGCCGACGCCGACGGCGTGATCACGCCATTGGCAAGCACGCCCACGCGCGCATGCCGGGCACTGGCATTGACCTTGCGGGCCAGCGCCAAGGGCCATTGCGCGGCCGAGGTCTGGCCGCCGGCCAGCGTCGCTTCCACACGTTCGACATCGTTGCCGCTGGCATTGAACACGCGCAGTGCCAGCGTCGTACCGACCGGCAATTCACCGCGGGCGGTGACCGGGCCGGCATCCTGCCATTGCGGTGCCGGCGCCGTACCACCGCCGCCGCCTTCAAAGCGTACGTCCATGCAGGTGTAGAACGCTTCGGTCGAATCCGAGCGCTGCCACGTGTTGTAGATCACATGCTGGCCGGTGCGCTGCGGCAGCGTGCACTGCAGCTTGTAGGTGCCATCGGCAGAGAGCGGTGTATTGCCCAGCGTGCAGAACTCCTGCAGGTCGGCCCAACGCAACGGGCTGCCCGGTTGCCAGCCGTCGCGGGTGACGAAGAAGCGCCAGTCGCGCGTGGCGTGCGGCGCGGTTGCCCTGAACACGAAGGTGAACTTGCCATTGGCATCGGCGTGGATCGGCGTGGTCTGCCAGTCACTGCGGTTCACGTCCAGGCCGCGGAAGGTGGCATTGTTGCCGCTGCACAGCTTGCCGTCGGGCACCACCGCCTGATGGTTGCCGTTGGCGTTGGCCTGGTTGATGCCGTTCCAGTCGTAGAACGCCTGCGATCCGCCCACCGCTTTCGCGGCAGCGCAGGCCGGGTTGGTCGGGTTCTCCGGATTGCCCTGGAAACAGGCATAGACGCGGCTGACCGGCGTGGTCATGGTGCCGTGGGCGAACGCGTTGCCGGCCAGGCACAGGCCTGCAGCGGCGAACGAGGTGGCCAGCAGCAGCGGTGTGGATCGGAATGACATGGCGCTTCCTTGTGGTCGTCGAAAGAGAGCGGTGACCGCAGAGTTGCGCTGCGCGGCGGACTTTCGGCGGCACCATCGCGAGTATCGAGTTGCGGTGCCGGGTGCGGAACCATGGAAATGCTGATCCGTGACTGTGGGTGTGAAGCCCTTCCCGCGGGCTTCACGTGGGCCTGAACGGATGCGCTGGCGATCACGTGTCCGGCGTGGCAACGATCACGTCGTGGAGATCCGGCCATGTCGATGTCATGCCGACGCGATCCGCCTGGCACGAGAAGCAGCCGTGGGCCGCGTTGTGCAGCTGCACGAAGGCCACGGCAGGGTCGGCAAACAGCGCGTCCAGCCGAGCGCCGACATCCGTGCCTGCGCTGATCTCGGCGGCCAGCATCAATGCAGCCTGGTCATAGGCGCGCAACGAGATCATCCGGCGCTGCACATACGGGGGCACCTCGCCTGGCGGCAGCACGCAACGGGTCACGCCACGCTGTACGAAGATCGGGCCCGAGGCGTGATAGGGCGAGTGCAGGGGCAGGTGCACGTGGGACAACAGCAGCAGCTCGCTGCCACCGGGCGGATCGCTCAGGCTGATCCGGCAGGGGTGTCCTCCTGATTCGCCGGCCCAGCGACGCCGGATGCCCAGCGCAGCCAGCGCGGTGTCGCTCTTTTCGAACAGGTGCAGGAACGGGCGGTGGTCGATGCCACCGAGGTACCACGCATGCATGGGCGTCTCCTTGGTTTCCCACGGATTCTGCGCAGGCACCGGCCGCCGTGCTCGCCGTTTTCAGACCCCGCATCTCCATCGGGCCAGGCAGCGCCACGGGGAACGCAGCACAAGGCGCCAAGATGCGCGCGCCGCCCCGGCCGATGAGCGCCGCATGTCCGTGGATTTCCCCACCCTCACCGTGCTTGGCTTCCTGCTCTGCATCGCTGGGGCCATCTGGCCGGAGACGAGGTACTGCGCCACTTCGCTGCGTTGATGCAGCACGGTTTGCAGGGCCATCACACGCTGCTGGGCGGCTACGGTGGCGAGGAGTTCGTGCTGGTGCTGGCCGGCAGCACGCAGGCGGAAGCGATGGCGCGGGCTGCGGCGATCCGTACCGCTCTGCAGCAGAAGCCGGCGCGGCTGGCCACCGGGCCGGTGACGTTCACTGCCAGCATCGGCCTGGCGATGGACCACGGCCAGGGCGAGCTGTCCACGCTGCTGGCAGCGGCAGACGCGGCGCTGTACCGGGCCAAGGCCGCCGGCCGCGATCGCCTGGCCTGCGCCACGCCGGCGGAGATTTCGCGTCTGCCCATCGCCGACGACGCCGTGCCCGTGTAAGTTGAGTCACATCTTCCGCGGCAGCCCGTCGTGGTTGCCAGGAACGTCCTCCAGGGGAAACGAGCACGATGCAAAGACACCACCTCGCGTTGGCCGCAGTGTTGGCCAGCCTGATGCTTGCCGGTTGCAGCCAGTCACCGTCACCCGCCGCCGAAGGCGCCAGCGATGCACCCAGCCGCCGTTTCGGCACGATCGACTTCCAGCCCTGCACGCTGTCCACGGTAGGTGCCAGTGCCAACGTGGAAGCGCAGTGCGCCACCCTGCAGGTGCCGGAGGACCGGGCCCAGCCCGCTGGCCGGGGCATCGGCCTGCGCATCGCCTGGCTGGAATCGGGCAGCAGCGGCTCCAGCCAGCCCGACCCGGTGTTCTTCCTGGCCGGTGGCCCCGGCCAGGCCGCCAGCGAAGTGGCCGTCATCGTCGATACCGCGCTGCGCCAGGTGCGCAAGCAGCGGGACATCTTCCTGGTCGACCAGCGCGGCACCGGCGGCTCCAACCCGCTCAGCTGCCTCGGCGCGGACGGAAAGGAACTGCCGATGGACGAGGACGCGGCGCCCTCCGAGGCCTTGCTGCGCGACTATGCCCAGCGATGCGCGGCTTCCCTGCAGGGACGTGCGGACGCACGTTTCTACACCACCACCGAAGCCATTGCCGACCTGGACGCGGTCCGCCAGGCCTTGGGCGTGGACCGGGTCAATCTGATCGGTGCGTCCTACGGCACCCGCGTGGCCCAGCGCTATGCGGGTACCTATCCACAGCACACCCGCAGCATCGTCATCGATGGCGTGGTGCCGAATGAGCTGGTGGTGGGCGGCGATTTCGCCAGGACGTTCGAAGACGCGATCGCCCTGCAGTCGGCGCAGTGCCGCAAGGACGCTGCCTGCAGCAGGCGCTTCCCGACCGATACCCGTGCGCAGCTGCGCAGCGTGGTCGAGACCCTGCGCCGTGCACCGGTTCCGGTCGAGTATCGCGATCCTGGCACCTACGACACCCGGAAGGATGTGCTGACACCGGACAGCGTGGTGGGCCTGGCTTTTGCGTTTTCCTACGTACCCCAGTACGCCTCATTGCTGCCGCTGGTTCTTGATGAAGCCGCGCACGGCCGCTACGCACCGCTCGCCTCGCTGGCGCGCGGTGCGAACCGCAGCATGGATTTCCAGATCAACCGTGGCATGCACTGGTCGGTGATCTGCAGCGAAGACGCGCCGCGCTACCAGGCGCCGGCCGAGGATCCCGGGCGCCTGTTCGGCAACGACGTGGCAAGTTCCTTCTTTGCCGCCTGCCCGGCATGGCCGCACCGGCCGGCACCGGCAGCCAATGCCGTGCCGCTGCGCAGTGACGTACCGGCGCTGCTGTTGTCTGGTGAACTGGACCCGGTGACCCCGCCGCGCTATGCCGAGCAGGTCCTCAAGGGCCTGCCCAATGGACGCGCGCTGGTCGCCCGTGGCCAGGGCCACGGCACGCTGACTGCCGGCTGCATGCCGCGCCTGCTCGGCCAGTTCATCGACACGACCGATGCCAAGGCGCTGGATGCCGGCTGCCTGGACACGCTGAGCTACGTGCCGGCGTTCACCTCGTTCAACGGATGGGAACCATGATCGTCGCCGACAACCTGCACAAGGCCTTCGACACCCGCACCGGCCGTATCCAGGCAGTGTCCAACGTCGGCTTCCGCGCCGAGGATGGCCGCATCACCGGCCTGCTGGGGCCCAATGGTGCGGGCAAGACCACCACCATGCGCATGCTGTACACGCTGATGACCCCCGACCAGGGCAGCATCAGCGTCGATGGTGTCGATGCTGCGCGCAATCCGGTGGAAGTGCGTCGCCATCTCGGCGTGCTGCCCGACGCGCGTGGCGTCTACAAGCGCCTGACCGCGCGTGAGAACATCGCCTACTTCGGCGAACTGCATGGCCTGTCGGCCGAGCGCATCCGCGAGCGCATCGAGGTGCTGTCGCACGCGCTGGACATGGGGGACATCCTCGACCGCCAGACCGATGGCTTCTCGCAGGGCCAGCGCACCAAGACCGCGATCGCCCGCGCACTGGTGCACGACCCGCGCAACGTCATTCTCGATGAACCGACCAACGGCCTGGACGTGATGACCACCCGCGCACTGCGCCGCTTCCTGCTGGGCCTGCGCGAAGAAGGCCGCTGCGTGATCCTGTCCAGCCACATCATGCAGGAGGTGGCTGCGCTGTGCGATCACATCGTGATCATCGCCAAGGGCACGGTGATGGCCGCCGGCAGCGCCGATGAACTGCGCGCGCAGTCCGGCGAATCCAACCTGGAGGATGCGTTCGTGAAACTGATCGGCAGCGAAGAGGGCCTGCACGCATGAGCATGATGTCGACCCTGATGACGGTGATGCGCAAGGAGCTGCGTGACCTGTCGCGCGACCGCCGTACGCTGGCGCTGACCCTGCTGTTCGGGCCACTGCTGTACCCGCTGCTGATCCTGGGCATGGGCAAGCTGTCCGAAAGCCGCGTGCGCACGCAGATCGAGCAGCCGCTGCAGATTCCCACCATCGGCGCCGAACATGCGCCGAACCTGGTGCGCTTCCTGGCTGCCCAGGGCCTGAATGCCGCTGCTGCGCCGAAGGACCTGGCCGAGGCCATCCGTTCGCAGGACATCGACGTCGCGCTGCGCATCAGCCCGGACTTCGGCAGGGACTGGGCCGATGGCAAGCCGGCGCTGGTGGAGGTGATCAGTGACAGCACACGACGTGCCGCCGAGGTGCCCACTGCGCGCCTGCAGGCGGCGTTGGCCACGTACAACGGGCAGGTAGGGGCGCTGCGGCTGATGGCGCGGGGCATCGACGCCCAGGTCGCACGGCCGCTGGACGTGGCCAGCCAGGACATGGCCAGTGCCGAAGCCAAGCGTGGCCTGATGCTGTCGGCGTTGTTGCCGATCCTGCTGACCCTCACCTCGTTCCTCGGTGGTGCCTACCTGGTAATGGACACCACCGCCGGCGAGCGTGAGCGGCAGTCGCTGGAGCCGCTGCTGGCCACGCCGGGGTCGCGCAGTGCCATTGTCAGCGGCAAGATCGCCGCCGCCTGCATGGTCGGCTTTGCGTCGCTGCTGTTGACCCTGGCCGCGTTCAAGGTGAGCGCGCAGATCGCCCCCGGCAACATCGGCCGCCAGCTCAACATGAACATCATGGCGATGGTGCAGATGCTGCTGGTGATGCTGCCGATGCTGCTGATCGGCACCTCGCTGCTGACCTTCCTGGCCGCAGCGGCCAAGAGCATGAAGGAAGCGCAGAGCCACATGACCTGGCTGATGCTTCTGCCGATGCTGCCGGGCTATGCGCTGATTGCCTACCCGGTGAAGAGCCAGCTGTGGCAGTACGCCGTGCCGTTCCTGTCGCAGAACCAGATGCTGCTGAAGGTGATCCGCCACGAGACCATCACACCCGCGGTCTGGGCCATCTACCTCGGCGCCAGCCTCGGCCTGGCCGCCGTGCTGTGGTTCGCCGCCGTGCGCCGTTATCACAACGAGCGCCTGGCCATCTCCGGCTGACCGCAGAGATAGCGCTGGGCTGTGCCCGGCGGATATGAAACGAGGCCCGGTCATGCCGGGCCTCGTTGTTTTCAGGATTGGGTTGCCTGCCAAGTGGCGAAGCGCTGGGCAATCACCGGCGCCAGGCGGTCGAAGTTCTCCCAGGTATCGGCGACGTGGTACAGATCCGGGACATTGGCGCCCAGCTGTTCCTCATAGTCGTCCAGGTACTGGCCATTCTCGAGGTCGTAGTACGCAGCGGTGAACGTGTTGGCTTCATCACTGATCAGATCGTCGACGAATTTGCCGTCGCTGCACTCCAGCAGGAACAGGCCTGGCGTCGTTCTGCGTTCCAGCAGCGCTTGCAGGTCTTCTTCTGCGTCTTCCGCGAGTTCCGCGCTTGCCATTCCCTGTAGCAGCAGCCACGCCAGGTACATGCCAATGTGAGTAGCCCCAGCCTCTGCAGGAAGATCCGTGGGGAAATCACCGCCGGAATGCCAGCTGGCGTCGTCGTACTTCATCTGTTCTTCCCTTGAGATCGACAGCGAGCTTAGGAGGTGCGGAAAGGCGGCGGTAGTGCCGAATGCGTCAGTCCTTTCCATACCGCGCAGGCGTCACCCCCATCTCGCGCTTGAACACGGCGATGAAGGCGCTGGGCGTGTCGTACCCCATCGACAGCGCGACGCTGATCACCGGCTCGCCGGACAGCAGGCGTGGCAGCGCCAGCAGCACCCGCAGGCGTTGCCGCCACTGGCTCAGCGTCATGCCGGTCTCGGCCAGCCAGTGGCGGGCCAGGCTGCGGCCGGACAGGCCACTGCTGGCGGCCCAGTCCTCGACGCTGCGGTTGTCGTGCGGCGCGCGAGCCAGCGCGGCGGCGATCCGGCCCAGGCGCCGGTCACGCGGTTGTGGCAGGGCCAGCGGCAGCGGCGTGCTGGCGGCAATCTCATCGGCGATCACGCCGGCCAGGCGTGCCTGCGCAGCATCCAGTGGCGCATGGGGCCATTGCAGCGCACGTGCTGTCGCCGCCTGCAGCAGCGCATTGGGCTGGAAGATGCGTGGTGTGGCGGGCAGACCCAGGCAGGCCTCCGCGTTGAAGTACAGGCTCCAGCCATTGAACCCGTCTGCGCCCAGCAGCGCGTGGGGCAGCAACGGCGGTATCCAGGCGACGTGACCTGCGGGCAGCAGCCAGTGCAGGTCGTCGGCGGCGATCCGCAGCAGCCCCTGGTACGCACCCAGCAGCTGCCCACGCGCATGCCGGTGGCGGGCCGTGCGACGCTTGCCGAGCTGGTGCAGCCGGGCCGCCAGCACCACCGGTCCATCGGTGGCATCGGCCAGCGCGGGGTCGAGCAATGCGGCGGTTGTCTGATCTGCCATATCGATTGGCAGTTATACGGCAGAAACGTCGCCTCCGGGCCCCGACACTGGGGCCCACTTCAACGGAGCGCTTCCCCATGCAGCCACACGACATCCTCCCCGACCATCAGAACGACGTGCAGGTGAACGGCCTCACCGTGCGCAAGGGCAGTGTCGGCGCCTTCCTGGCCAGCGTCCGTGACTGGCAGGATCCCGCCAGCGATGTTGCCACCCGTTCCACTGCCGAAGTCGACCTGCGTGCGCTGCTGCCGGGCCTGCACGCGTTGGGCCTGTTCCAGGTGCTGACGGCGCGCGATCCGGCACTGCAACACCTGATCGATGGAGCGGCCTGAAACGGACAAGGCCCGGACATGCCGGGCCTTGGCGTCATTGCAGGGGCAGAAACGACTTAATCCCCTCCGTCCCCTTTTTCGTTCAGTTGTTGCCCGGCGCGAACACCAGCGTACGGCGGGTGGTCACCGGCGCGCTGACCGGCTCGAAGCGCCAACGCTTGACCGCGTTCAGGGCTTCACGGTCGAACACGCGTCCCGGCGTCGCGCGCAGCACGCGAGCGTTCACCACCGAGCCGTCAGTGCCGACGGTGATCTCCACCAGCACTTCGCCGGAGGTTCCCGAACGCAGCGCTTCGCCCGGATAGCGCGGCGCCGGTGTGCTGACCGGGCGCAGGGTGGGCGCTGCCGGTGCGGCGGCCTGGCGTGCGGCGCTGGCCTGCTGGGCGGCAGCCTGCTGCTGCTTCTGCTCGGCCTCGCGGCGGGCGGCGGCCTGGCGCTCGGCTTCCTGGCGCTCGTTGTCGCGGCGCGCGGCATCCTGCTGCGCGGCAATCTGCTTGGCGGCGTCGGCTTCCTTGGCGCGCTGCTCGCTCAGGCGCTGCTGCTCGGTCTGCTGCTTGCTGCGGTCCTCGGCGTCCTTCTTGGCCTTCTCGGCTTCCGCTTCGGTGCGCTTGGCGGCGTTCTGCACGCCCTTGGCCAGGCCGTCCTTCAGGCGCGGCAGGGCCGGCGCGGATGCATCCACCTTCTCGATCAGTGCCACCAGGCGCTGCGCTTCGGTGTAGTCCTCGCGGCCCAGGTGTTGCTCGGCGGCGATCAGGGTGTACGGCAGCAGGTCGGTCAGTGCGCTCTTCACCGAGGCGTCGTCCGGCGTCTTGTCACGCAGGGCGAGGTAGTACTCGATGGCGTTGTCGCCGGCCGGTGCATACATGCGGTTCTCGCGCAGCGCCTGGCTGGCCGACTCGCGCAGCTGCTCGGTACCCATGGACTGCACCTTGGCAGCAACCGCCGGTGCGGCGGGTGCGGCAGCGGCAGGCGCCGTGGCGGCAGCAGGCGCTGCGGATTCTTCCTTGCCCGAGCAGGCGGCCAGTGCCAGTGCCAGGGCAACCGGCAGCCACCGGCGCGCGGCGGTGATCGTTGAGACGTGCGACATCCTGCTCCCCTCTAGAAGACGACGTGACGTAAATCATTGATACGCATGGCCGGGACCTGCGGTCCGGGCGCGGCAGGGTGACGTTTCCCGACGCCACCGCCGGCAACGGCGAGGGTGCAATCTAGCATCCCGGCCACCGCCGCGCACAAGGGACGGTGGCCGGAATGGGGCAGCGGCGGTCAAGCCGCTGGCGGCGGCGACCTCAGTGGTCGTGTGCCTTGTCGTGCGACTTGCTGTGGCTGTTGGACATCAGCTTGTCGGTCCAGGCGATGCCGATCGCCGACAGGATGAACACGCAGTGGATGATGGTCTGCCACAGCACGCCATCCTGGGTCAGCATCGAGCAGCGGGCGACACCGATGTTGGCAGCGGCCACGCTCATCTGCTCCGGCGTGCACAGCGGGATGCCGCCCAGCGCACCGCTGGCGATGAAGGTCTTCAGCAGGTGGATCGAGGAGATGCCGATGATCGCCATCGCCAGCTTCACCTTCAGCACGCTGGCATTGACGTGGCTCAACCATTCCGGCTGGTCCGGGTGGCCTTCCAGGCGCAGGCGCGAGACGAAGGTCTCGTAGCCGCCGACGATCACCATCACCAGCAGGTTGGAGATCATCACCACGTCGATCAGGCCCAGCACGATCAGCATGATCTGCTGCTCGCCCATCGACACCGAGTGCGAGATCAGGTGCCACAGTTCCTTGCCGAACAGGAACACGTAGACGCACTGCGCCACGATCAGGCCCAGGTACAGCGGCAGCTGCAGCCAGCGTGAGGCGAAGATCAGCGTGGACAAGGGGGAGAGCGGCGGGCGGTTTGCACTCATGCGAGGGATGCTGCGTTGCGGGGGAGAGGCGAGGTTACCGGCCCGCCATGACGGTGCCAACCCAACTCACGCACTAGACTTCAGGTTCCTTTCCGCACCCCGAGCCGCCGCCATGATCGACCTGTATTACTGGCCCACCCCGAACGGCCACAAAGTGACCCTGCTGCTGGAAGAAACCGGCCTGGAATACCGCATCCACCCGGTCAACATCGGCTCGGGCGACCAGTTCAAGCCGGAATTCCTGGCGATCTCGCCGAACAACAAGATGCCGGCCATCGTCGACCAGGCCCCGGCCGATGGCGGTGCTCCCCAGAGCGTGTTCGAGTCCGGCGCGATCCTGCTGTACCTGGCCGAGAAGACCGGCCGCTTCCTGCCCAGCGACCCCCGCGGCCGCGTCACCACCCTGGAGTGGCTGTTCTGGCAGATGGCCGGCCTGGGCCCGATGAGCGGCCAGATGGGCCACTTCAACGTATACGCGCCTGAAAAGATCCCGTATGCCATCGAGCGCTACGACAACGAAGTGCGCCGCCTGCACGGGGTGATGGACAAGCGCCTGGCCCAGCACGCCTTCCTGGCCGGCGACGAGTACACCATCGCCGACATGGCCAGCTACCCGTGGATCGGCGCCTACGACACGCTGCCGGTGGATTTCACCGCGTTCCCGAACCTCAAGCGCTGGCATGAAGCCATTGCCGCACGCCCGGCCACCCAGCGGGCCTATGCCCTGCGCCAGCAGGTGAACCCCAACGCCGGCAAGCCGCTCAGCGACGAGGAGCGCAAGCACCTGTTCGGCCAGCGCTGACCGCCTCGGGGTCGGATCCCTTTGCAGCGCAA
This sequence comes from Stenotrophomonas sp. YJH_SMC_4, assembly GCF_059371575.1. Taxonomy (NCBI): domain Bacteria; kingdom Pseudomonadati; phylum Pseudomonadota; class Gammaproteobacteria; order Lysobacterales; family Lysobacteraceae; genus Stenotrophomonas; species Stenotrophomonas sp. YJH_SMC_4. The sequence continues at coordinate 37,150 of NZ_JCAFUR010000015.1, read as the reverse complement.
AGGGCTCTGACCCCAGCACCAGGCCATGGGCAGAAGGTCATGCTGCCTTCCCGCACAGGCTTGGTTAGGATGGGGGACGACCGCTCCGCGTCCATCGCGGGGGCGGACCTGCCGTTTGCCGGGATCCTCCATGCGCCACCTGTTCGCTTCGCTCGCCCTCATGCTCGCCACCAGTACCGCCGCCCACGCTGAAAAGCTGACCCTGGAAGCCATCACCGGCCCGTTGCCGTTGTCCGGCCCAACCCTGATGAAGCCGAAGGTGGCGCCCGACGGTTCGCAGGTCAGCTTCCTGCGCGGCAAGGACAGCGACCGCAACCAGCTGGACCTGTGGACCTACGACATCGACAGTGGCCAGACCCGGTTGCTGGTTGATTCCAAGGTGGTGCTGCCCGGCACCGAGACCCTCAGCGACGAGGAGAAGGCCCGCCGCGAGCGCCAGCGCATCGCCGCGATGAGCGGCATCGTCGATTACCAGTGGTCGCCGGACGCGCAGCGCCTGCTGTTCCCGCTGGGCGGCGAGCTGTACCTGTACGACCTCAAGCAGCAGGGCCAGGCGGCGGTGCGCCAGCTGACCCATGGTGAAGGCTTCGCCACCGACGCCAAGCTGTCGCCCAAGGGCGGCTTCGTCAGCTTCATCCGCGGCCGCAACCTGTGGGTGATCGACCTGGCCAGCGGCAGGCAGCTGCAGCTGACCCGCGACGGCAGCACCACCATCGGCAACGGCGTTGCCGAGTTCGTCGCCGATGAAGAAATGGACCGCCACACCGGCTACTGGTGGGCACCGGACGATTCGGCCATCGCCTTCGCCCGCATCGACGAGGCACCGGTGCCGGTGCAGAAGCGCTACGAGGTCTACGCCGACCGCACCGATGTGATCGAACAGCGTTACCCGGCCGCCGGCGACGCCAACGTGCGCGTGCAGCTGGGCGTGATCGCACCGGCTTCCGGCGCGCAGCCGCGCTGGGTCGATCTGGGCAAGGAACAGGACATCTACCTGGCCCGCGTCGATTGGCGCGATGCGCAGCACCTGAGCTTCCAGCGCCAGTCGCGTGACCAGAAGCAGCTGGACCTGGTGGAAGTGGCACTCGACTCCAACCGCCAGCGCGTGCTCGCCCACGAAACCAGCCCGACCTGGGTGCCGCTGCACAACAGCCTGCGTTTCCTCGACGATGGCAGCGTGCTGTGGTCGTCCGAACGCACCGGCTTCCAGCACCTGTACCGCATCGACAGCAAGGGCAAGGCCACCGCGCTGACCCACGGCAACTGGCCGGTGGACGAGCTGCTGGCGGTCGATGAAAAGGCCGGCAAGGCCTACTTCCGTGCCGGCATCGAAAGTTCGCGCGAAAGCCAGATCTACGCGGTGTCGCTGCAGGGCGGTGAGCCGCAGCGCCTGTCGAAGGCGCCGGGCATGCACAGCGCCAGCTTCGCCCGCAACGCCAGCGTCTACGTGGACAGCTGGTCCAACAGCACCACGCCGCCGCAGATCGAACTGTTCCGCGCCAATGGCGAGAAGATCGCCACCCTGCTCGAGAACGACCTGGCCGATCCCAAGCATCCGTATGCGCGCTACCGCGATGCGCAGCGCCCGGTGGAATTCGGCACGTTGATGGCCGCCGACGGCAAGACCCCGCTGAACTACAGCCTGATCAAGCCGGCCGGCTTCGATCCGTCCAAGCGCTACCCGGTGGCCGTGTACGTCTATGGTGGCCCGGCCAGCCAGACCGTCACCGACAGCTGGCCCGGCCGTGGCGACCACCTGTTCAACCAGTACCTGGCCCAGCAGGGCTACGTGGTGTTCTCGCTGGACAACCGTGGCACCCCGCGCCGTGGCCGCGACTTCGGTGGTGCGCTGTATGGCAAGCAGGGCACGGTGGAAGTGACCGACCAGCTGCGCGGCGTGGCCTGGCTGAAGCAGCAGCCATGGGTGGACCCGGCGCGCATCGGCGTGCAGGGCTGGTCCAACGGCGGCTACATGACCCTGATGCTGCTGGCCAAGGCTTCGAACCAGTACGCCTGTGGCGTGGCCGGTGCGCCGGTGACCGACTGGGGCCTGTACGACAGCCATTACACCGAACGCTACATGGACCTGCCGGCGCGCAATGAAGCGGGTTACCGCGAAGCGCGCGTGCTGACCCATATCGATGGCCTGCGCTCGCCGCTGCTGCTGATCCACGGCATGGCTGACGACAACGTGTTGTTCACCAATTCGACCAGCCTGATGAGCGCGTTACAGAAGCGTGCACAGCCGTTCGAGCTGATGACCTACCCGGGTGCCAAGCATGGCCTGTCCGGCGCCGATGCACTGCATCGCTACCGCGTGGCCGAAGCCTTCCTGGGACGTTGCCTCAAGCCCTGATCCAGCAACGGGAAGGAGCCCGCCGATGACCCTGCCACCGCCGATTCCCGCCCATGACCCGGCATCCGCCGGTTGGTGGTGCCGCCACTGGCGCTGGGCGATGCCGTTGATGGTGGTGCTGGTGCTGGGTGGTGCAGGGGGTGTGGTGACCTGGAGCGTGCTGCGCTGGAGCGAGGCAGCACGCGAGAGCCCGCCGATGCGCGAGGCGCTGCGGCGGGCGGGCTGCAGTATTGAACTGGTGGAAGCGTTCGGTGAGCCGTTGAACATCGAGTCGATGCCGCTGGGCAGCATGCAGACGGCGATCAACGGCCAGCGTGATGTCGGCCTGACCGTAGCCCTGGAAGGACCGCATGCGCACGGGCGGTTGTTCGTGCAGGGTACCCGTCGCGATGACGTGTGGGACTACCCGGTGATGTACGTGTTGGGCGAGGACAAGCAGACCTTCGACCTGACGGCGCTGGATGACGACGAGGCCGCGCAGGAGTGCGAGCTGAAGGCCTGCCGTGATCGCGGCGAATGCCCGCTGACCGCCGTGCTGTGACCTCCGGGCGCAGGCGACTGCGGGACGTCGACTGGGTAGAGTCGACTGTCAGTCGACTGCTCTTCGATCAGACAGCGAAAAACCCCGCGCTGCGCGCGATGGTCGACTGACAATCGACTCTACTCCCGCCAGGTTTCCGCGGAGCCCGGCTGCACAACCAGCCCGCCATGACTTCCCGCCGATTGTCGCCGTCGCCGTGAGCGCGTAGGGTGCGGGCAACCCTTTGCTGGAGTGTCCCATGAAGCCGATTGCGCTCGCCGTTGCCCTGGCCCTGACTGCCGCACCGCTGCTGTCCGCACCACCGGCGCTGGCGGCACCCTCCGCCAAGGCTGCCACCCCGGCCAGCCCGGCCTGGGTCGCCCGCAGCAATGCGCTGGCGCAGATTCTGCTGGACGCCCAGGGCCCGTTCCAGCCGGAGGAAACCGGCTTCTTCGGCGTGCCCGGCTACGACGACAAGGTGGCCGATCTCGGCCCGGACAACGGCAAGCGCTACCGCGCTGCCATGGCCAAGGCACGCGACGAACTGAACGCAAAGCTGGCCGTCGAGAAGGATCCCAATGTCCGCCAGGACCTGGAGATCATGATCCACGCCGCCAGCCAGAACATCGAAGGCAGCGAGCTCAACGAGAAGTACCTGCTGCCGTGGAGCGATGCGCCGCAGACCGTGTTCAGCGGCCTCAACCTGCTGCTGTCCGACCAGGTGCCAGCGGAGCGCCGGGCCAAGGCGGTCGACCGCCTCAAGGCCTATGCCGGCCTGCAGCCGGGCGGCACCGCCTTCACCACGCTGGCGCGCCAGCGCTACGAGGAACGGCTGAAGGACAGCAGCCTGTTGCAGCCGACGAAGATTGAAGTGCAGCAGTCGCTGGACAACGTCGAGACCTACATCACCGGTATCGAGTCGCTGCTGAAGAAGTACCAGATTGCCGGCGCCGATGAAGCAATGAAGGCGCTGGCCGGGCAGATGAAGGACTACGCCGCCTGGACCCGCAAGGAGGTACTGCCGAAGTCACGTGCCGACGCACGCCTGCCGGCGCCGTTGTACGCCTACCAGCTCAAGCAGGTCGGCATCGACATCGACCCGAAGCTGCTGATGCAGCGCGCGCAGCTGGAGTTCATGGAAACCCGCTCGGCGATGCAGCAGCTGGCACCGCTGGTGGTGAAGGACAAGGGGCTGAAGGTGGCCGACCCGAGCGATCCGGTGGCGGTGATCCGCGCGCTGAAGGCCGACAAGATCGCCGACGACCATCTGGAAGGTCACTATCGCAAGGTGATCGATGCGATCGATCCGCTGATCCGCGAGCACGCCATCGTCGACGTGCCCAAGCGCGCCATGCAGATGCGCCTGGGCTCGGCCGCCGAGAGTGCGGCCAGCCCGGCTCCGCACTTCCTGCCGGCCCCGCTGGTCAACAACACCGGGCAGCAGGGCACCTTCGTGCTGCCGCTGGGCAACCCGGCAGCGGGCCCGGGCGCGCAGTACGACGACTTCAACTTCGGTGCGGCAGCATGGACGCTGAGCGCGCATGAAGGCCGCCCCGGCCACGAGCTGCAGTTCACCGCGATGGTCGAGCGTGGTGTGTCGCTGGCACGCACCATGTTCGCGTTCAATTCGGTGAACGTGGAAGGCTGGGCGCTGTACGCCGAAGCCGAGATGGTGCCGTACGAGCCGCTGGACGGGCAGATGATCGCCCTGCAGTTCCGCCTGCTGCGCGCCGCGCGCGCGATGCTCGACCCGATGCTCAACCTCGGCCTGACCGACCGTGCCAACGGCGAGCGCGTGCTGATGGAGCAGGTCGGCCTGTCCAAGGCGATGGCCACCCAGGAACTGGACCGCTACATGGTGCGGATGCCGGGCCAGGCAGGTAGCTACTTCTACGGCTACACCCGCATCCTGGAACTGCGCATGCAGACGGAACTGGCGCTGGGTGCGAAGTTCGACCGCCTGGCGTTCAACAACTTCCTGCTCGACCAGGGCCTGCTGCCGCCGGACCAGCTGGCCGACGCGGTGAACAAGGTGTTCGTGCCGAAGTACAAGCGCTGAGCATCACCGGTAGTGCCGGCCGCTGGCCGGCATTGCCCCTGGCGCAGGAAGGACTCTTGGGGTTGCCGGCCAGCGGCCGGCACTACCCCGGTGACGCTGCTGCGTCACCGCTGCGGGGTAATCACCTGTGTCGGCAACCGCGCCGGCGGTGCCGGATTCGGCACCCAGATCGCGACGCCTGCGGCGCGCTTCTGCGTGGTCGGAATCCCGATGCCGACGCCACCACCGACGTGCGAGCCGAACGTGCCCGCGCCCACCGACATGCCTACCGGCGAACCGCTGCTGCCCACGCCCATCAGCACCACGCCGTTGGCGCCCAGCGCTGCGGCTTCACGCTTCAGGCGGGCCACGGCGGCGTCGGTCTGGCCCTGGGTGCCGAAGCCGACGGCGGAAGACGATTCCAGCTGGGCGATTTCCTGGGAGCCGGCCGGTGGCGTCGAATAGATCTGCACCAGCGCCGGATCGATCGGTGCGCGCGCGCGGCCCAGCATCACCTTGGAGGTGCTGGCACAGCCGGCGGCGACCAGCAGCGTGGCCGCCAACGCGGCCCAACGGATGTTCATGGCACTTCCCCTGCAGGACTGGTTGCGATGATCGGCGGGCCACTCTGAATCGGCGCCAACACCCGGGCCGGGGCACGCACGGCAGCACGCTAGCACGGGTCGGGTGACAGCCCCGCCAATGGCAGTAGGCGGCGGCAACGGGAACGATTATGGTGGGGCCAGGAACCAACTGCGGGAGAGCGGCATGGGTGTGATCAGTCTGTTGTGGGGCGTATTGGCGCTGTTGTGGATGATCCTGGCGTTGATTCCGCTGCTGGGCTGGGGCAACTGGTTCCTGATCCCGTTCGCCGCGGTCGGTGCGGTGATCGCCGCGCTGGGCATCCTGTTCACCCACCCGAGCAAGCGTGGTCGGGCGTGGGCCGGATTGGTCCTGAACGGTATCGTGGTGGTGGTCGGCATCCTGCGTCTTGGCCTGGGCGGCGGCGTGGTCTGAGCCCGGTCCCGGGTGCGACAGGGCGTCGCAGGCACACGGCCGATGGCCGGGCGGGGGCGTACAATGAATGGCTGCGCGAGCCCCCCGCGTGCCTGTGAATCCGCGCCCCGCGCGGCTGCCCCATGATCATCCGACCCCGTCCCCACGGCTGGCAACTTCTGTACATCCTGCGCGGTTCGATCGTCAAAGCGATCGCGCCGAAGGTGCTGGCCATCCTGATCCTGTCCATCGCCGTGGCTGCGGTGGTCGAACTGGCGCCCCCCACCGGCATCGAACGCGTGTCGGTGACCCCGTTCACCCTGCTTGGCCTGGTGCTGTCGATCTTCCTCAGCTTCCGCAACAGCGCCTGCTACGACCGCTGGTGGGAAGGACGCAAGCTGTGGGGCCAGCTGGTCTACGAATCGCGTTCGCTGGCGCGCCAGGTAAACCTGCTGCTGGCCGACGACGCGGGCCGTCGTCGTCGCGTCGCCTACCTCACCACCGCGTTCGCCCATGCGCTGGCGGCGCGACTGCGTGGTCGCATCGTCGCCCTGGCAGCACTGCCGTGGCTGGACAAGCGCCAGCGCGAACAGCTGGGCCAGCGCGAGAACGTGCCCGATGCACTGCTGGCGATGATCGCGGCCGAACTGGCGCATGCGCTGCGCGCCGGCCAGCTCGAGCCCATCCTCTACACCCAGCTGGAAGAGCGCCTGCACGCGATGTCGTCGATCCAGGCCGGCTGCGAGCGCATCCTCACCACGCCGCTGCCGTTCGCCTACACCCTGCTGCTGCACCGCTGCGCGTGGATGTTCTGCGTGCTGCTGCCGTTCGGCCTGGCCAGTTCGCTGGGCTGGGGCACGCCGGTGCTGTCGGCGGTGCTGGCCTATGCCTTCTTCGGCCTGGACCAGCTGGGCGAAGAAATGGAAGACCCGTTCGGCCTTGAGCCGAACGATCTGCCGCTGGACGCGCTGGTGCGCACGATCGAGATCGACCAGCTCGATGCGCTCGGCGAACGCCCGTTGCCCGAACCCCTGCTGCCGCAGGGCTACCTGTTGCAATAGCCACTCCTCGGAGCCTGCCATGTCCCACCCGCTGTACCGCCCGCGCCGCATGCGCCACGACGAGTTCTCGCGCCGCCTGATGCGCGAGAACACGCTGACCACCGACGACCTGATCTACCCGGTGTTCGTGCACGAACTGGCCGGCCGCACCGCAGTGCCGTCGATGCCGGGCGTGGAGCGGTTGTCGATCGAAGAACTGCTGAAGGTGGCCGAAGAGGCGCTGGAGCTGGGCATTCCGGTGATCGACCTGTTCCCGGTGATCGACCCGTCGCTGAAATCGCTGGATGCATCGGCGGCGTGGGCCGAGGACGGCCTGGCGCAACGCGCGATCCGCGCGCTAAAGTCGCGCTTCCCGGAACTGGGGGTGATGACCGATGTGGCGCTGGACCCGTACACCACCCACGGCCAGGACGGCATCATCGACGACAAGGGCTATGTACTGAACGACATCACTGTCGAAGCGCTGGTCAAGCAGTCGGTGTCGCATGCCGAAGCCGGCGTCGACATCGTTTCGCCGTCGGACATGATGGATGGCCGCATCGGCGCGATCCGCCGTGCGCTGGATGCCGACAACCACGTCAACGTGCGCATCATGGCTTACTCGGCCAAGTACGCCTCGGCGTTCTACGGTCCGTTCCGTGATGCGGTGGGCAGCGCGGCCAGCCTCGGCAAGGCCGACAAGAAGACCTACCAGATGGACCCGGCCAACGGCGACGAGGCCCTGCGCGAGATCGCGTTGGACCTGGAAGAAGGCGCCGACATGGTGATGGTCAAGCCGGGCATGCCGTACCTGGACCTGGTGCGCCGGGTGAAGGAGAAATTCGGTGTGCCGACCTTCGCCTATCAGGTGAGTGGCGAGTACGCGATGATGAAGGCCGCCTTCGCCAACGGCTGGCTGGACGAGCGCGCCTGCGTGCTGGAGTCGCTGCTGGGCTTCAAGCGGGCCGGTGCCGATGGCGTGCTGACCTATTTCGCGCCGCAGGTGGCGCGATGGCTGCGCGAGCGCTGACAATAGCGCCACGATAGACGGAGGACTGCGCGATGGGACCCGAACTGGGATGGATGCAATGGCTGATCTGGGGCACCGGCACGCTGGTGTTCGGCACCATCATCGTCGGTGTCTTCATCGCCGCCTGGCGCGCGGGCAAGCGTCCACCGGAGCAGCTCTCCGCCGCCCGCCACGTGGCCCGTGAGCAGGCCCTGCCGGACAGCGTGCAGGCCGAGCTGGCCGCGCTGAACCAGCGCAAGGACAATGGCCAGCTGAGCGAGATGGAGTACGAGCAGTTGCGCGCCAAGGTGTTGTCGCGCTGACGGGCAATGCCCGGGGTCGGATCCCTTTCCGCAGGAAAGGGCTCTGACCCCTGCGCGGGCGCCATCCACGCGCGGCGTGGATCTACCGCACGCACCCGGCCACCGCCGCCACCTTCGGCACCGCCAACCGGTACACGTCCACGCCACCGGCACGCGGTGCCCTGGCCGCGCTGCTGGCCACCATCATTTCGCCTGGCTTGGCGTTGTCGATCACCGGCGCGCCGGTCCAGCCGCCGGTCTGGTTGAACGACAGTCCCAACGGTTGCAGGGCCGCGCCACTCCACGCGCAGCCGCTGCTCCACACCTGTGCGGTCGTGCCGTTGCCGCGGCTGAACACCACTGCGCCATCGTTGCGCAGCCAGTCGCCGTCGGTCTCGTCATCGGCGCTGTTCAACGCTGTCAATGCGGTGGCCGGGCCGCGCATGCCCTGCACATCCAGCGTCGCCACGAACAGGTTCCAGCCGGCGCCACGGCCCTGTTGGCGGGCAAACAGCAGCCGCGTGCCGTCCGCGCTCAGGGCCGGCCCGCGCTCTTCGTGGCGTCCACCGTCGCCGGCCATGGGGTGCGCCTTGCCCAGCCGGCCATCGGCTTCCACCGCAGCCCGGTACAGCGCCAGCGCGCCTTCGCGGCCGGCGGCGAACAACAGCCAGCGGCCGTCGCGGCTGAAGTACGGATCGCGGGCCTCGCCGGCCACGCCTACCGGCAGGGCCTGCGCCTGCTGCCAGCGGCCATCGACCACGCGCGCCTCCCACAGGCCCCAGCCGGCTTCGCCGCGGCGGGCGAAGACGATGCGCCGGCCATCGGCACTGATCGTGGCGCGGCCCTCGTCGGCGCGGGTCGAGACCACGCCCATGCCTTCGATGCCGTACTCGTTCAACGCCATCGCCACGGGGGCAGAGAGTAGACTGGCGGCAAGCACCAGCAGGGGCGGGGTGATGCGCATCATCCGGGTCCGTGCACGAAAGAGCATCAGTCTAGCCAGCTTGAGGATTCCATGACCGACCGTTACGCCGTCTTCGGACACCCCGTTGCCCACTCGAAGTCGCCGCAGATCCACGCGACGTTCGGTCGCCAGGAAGGCATCGCGGTGGATTACCGCGCGATCGACCTGGCCCCGGAGGCGTTCCTGGCCGGCCTGGAGGCCTTCGCCGCCGACGGCGGTGTCGGCGCCAACGTCACCTCGCCGCACAAGGAGGCCGCGTTCTCGGTGTGCACCACCCTGACCGCACGCGCGCGCCGCGCCGGTTCGGTCAACACGCTGCTGCGCAAGGGCGACCGCTGGCATGGCGACACCACCGACGGCATCGGCCTGGTGCGTGACCTGACCGACCGCCATGGCCTGGACCTGCGTGGCCGCCGCATGTTGCTGATCGGTGCCGGTGGCTCCGCGCGCAGCGTCGCCCCGGCGCTGCTTGATGCCGGCATCACCGAGCTGGTGGTGGTCAACCGCACGCCGGAACGCGCCGATGAACTGATCGATGCGATGGGTGAGCCGGGTCGCGCGATCAGCCGCTACTGGGAAGACCTGCGTGATCTGGGTGACTTCGAACTGATCGTCAACGCCACCTCGGCCGGCCGCGACCGTGACGTCGAGTTCAAGCTGCCGCTGTCGCTGGTCAACTCGATGACCACCGCCGTCGACCTCAACTACGGCGAGGCGGCGATTGCCTTCCTGGCCTGGGCACGCGCGGCGAACTGCCGCAACACCGTGGATGGCCTGGGCATGCTGGTCGAGCAAGCCGCCGAGAGCTTCCTGCAGTGGCACGGTGTGCGCCCGCAGACCGACGAAGTCTACCAGTCGCTGCGACAGGGCTCGGCGGTGTTGGCCGGCGAGGACTGATCGATGGACGGCACAACCCTGCTGGTGACGGTGCTGAGCATGGTGGGCGTGCGCCTGCCGGTGCTGATCGCGCTGTGCGTGGGCCTGGTCTGGGTGGTCGGCGCACCGCGCGATGCCACCCGCACCGGTGCCCTGGTCGGCCTGCTGCTGTTGCTGCTGGCCAGCCTCGGCGGCATGGCGGCGGGCATCCTGCCGATGTGGATGGTCCGCAGCGGTGATTTCAGTGCCGTGTCGAGCTTGAGTGCCATCCTCGGCGTGCTGCATTTCGCGCTGGCGATGGTCGAGGCCATCGGTGTGGTGCTGGTGGTGTGGGCGCTGGTGCGCCTGCTGCGTACCCGTACGCTCCCGGCCGCCTGACCGGTCGCGCCGGGCCATGCCCGGCGTATCTGCCCCTGGGATGGTCCGGTCATTGGACCGGGACCGCCAGCGGGCGTCGTCGCTGGCCCGTTCAGGGTCCCAGCGGCGGTGAATGCGGCCGGCCATGCGACAATGCCCGGCCTGATCCAGCTACGGTAATTCCCGGCGTGACCGAAACCGTCGCCGCTCCGCGCACCCTCGATGACACCTTGAAGGACGCGATCCGCAAGGCGTACACGACGCTGCAGGCCAATACCCCCGGCTTTTCCACCCGTCGCTCGCAGAGCCAGATGATCGGCGTGGTGTCGCGTGCGCTGTCGAAAAGCGGTGGCGTCGGCGTGGTCGAGGCGCCCACCGGCGTCGGCAAGAGCCTGGGCTACCTCACCGCAGGCGTGCCGATCGCATTGGCCAGCAAGAAGAAGCTGGTGATCAGCACCGGCACCGTGGCGCTGCAGTCGCAGCTGGTCGAGCGCGATATCCCGAATTTCCTGAAAGCCACCGGCCTGGAGGCGACCGTGGCGCTGGCCAAGGGCCGTACCCGCTACCTGTGCACGCGCAATGCCGCCGAGGCGCAGGGCGAGGGCTCGCAGGGCGGCATGTTCGAGGATGACGCGCCGCTGTTCGACCGGCCGCTGGCGCCGATCGAAATGGACATCGCCAAGCGCCTGACCGACGCCTTCACCAGCGGCAGCTGGGATGGCGATATCGACAACGCACCGGAGACCATCAGCCCCGGCCTGCGCAGCCGCATCACCACGCCGGCTTCGGGTTGCGCCGGGCGCCGTTGTGCGTACTCGGCACAGTGCGCGGTGCTGCGTTCGCGCAACACCGTGCGTGACGCGCAGATCGTGGTCACCAATCACGCGCTGCTGCTGTCGGCGCTGTCGATCGGCGACAGCGACAACGGCCAGCCGTTGATCGCGCCGCCCTCGGACATGCTGCTGGTGCTGGACGAAGGCCATCACATCGGCAACGTGGCGATCGACCAGGGCGCGGCCAGCCTGGCGCTGGACGAGATGGCCAAGCGTACCGGCCGCCTGCAGATCCTGATCGCTGGCGCCTACCGCGCGGTGGACAAGGATCGCCTTGGCAACCTGCTGCCGAACGAAGCGATCGAGGTGGCCAGCAACGTGGCCAAGCAGCTGCGCGCGTTCCGCGATCATATCGAGCGCGTGTGGATGCCGGCGCCGGCGGACGAAGAGCCGATGTGGCGCGCGGCCAATGGGCGACTGCCCGAGGCCTGGCGCGAGCCGATCGAGGCGTTGGCTGACGATACCCGCAGCCTCTACAACTGGGCGCACGCCGCCACCGCGCAGGTGGCCAAGGGCAAGCCGGACGATGCCGCGCGCGAGCGCCTGCAGCGCAACCTGGGCATGGCGCTGGAAATGATCGAGCAGCAGTACAACCTGTGGCAGGCCTGGCGTCGCGAAGACAAGGACGGTGCGCCGCCGATGGCGCGCTGGGTCACCGCCACCCGCGACGGCGACCTGGTGCTGCACGGCTCGCCGGTTTCGGCCGCGCACGTGCTGCGCAAGCTGCTGTGGGATGAAGTGGACTCGGTGGTGATGACCTCGGCGACGCTGACCGGCGGTGGCGACTTCCAGTCGCTGGCGATCGACAACGGCATTCCGGAAGAGGCCGAGATGGTCTCGCTGTCCTCGCCGTTCGACCTGCCCAACCAGGCCGAGCTGATCGTGCCGAAGTTCCCGGTCACCCCGGACGACCGCGAAGGCCACCCGCGCGAAGTAGCGCGCTACCTGGATTCCGAACTGGACTGGGCCAAAGGCTCGATGGTGCTGTTCACCTCGCGCTGGAAGATGGAGAAGGTGGCTGGGCTGATGTCGGCCGCACGCCGCAAGCAGGTGCTGGTGCAGGGCGAGATGTCCAAGACCCGGCTGATCGACGAGCACCTGCGCCGCGTGGCCGCAGGCGAGGGTTCGGTGCTGTTCGGACTGAACTCGTTCGGCGAAGGCCTCGACCTGCCCGGTGAAGCCTGCACCACGGTGGTGATCACCCAGGTGCCATTCGCGGTTCCGACCGATCCGCAGACCGCCACCCTCAGCGAATGGTTCGAGGGGCGTGGGCTGAATGCCTTCAACCTGATCGCCATTCCGCATGCGTTGCGCACGCTGACCCAGTTCGCAGGCCGCCTGATCCGCACTTCCACCGACACCGGCCGCGTGATCATCCTCGATTCGCGGCTGCTGACCCGCCGCTACGGCAAGCGCATCATCGACGCGCTGCCGCCGTTCAAGCGTGTGATCGGCTGACCGGTAGTGCCGGCCGCTGGCCGGAAAAAAGGGGACGGAGGGAATTAAGTCGTTTATGGCACAAACGACTTAATTCCCTCCGTCCCCTTTTCCCAGATGCCGGCCAGCGGCCGGCACTACCGTATGGCGGTCAATCGCCCAGAAGCGCGGTGTTGCGTACGGCGCCCTTGTCGGCGCTGGTGGCCAGCAGGGCGTAGGCCTTCAGCGCGCTGGTGACCTTGCGTGGGCGCGGTGCGCGCGGCTTCCAACCACGCGCATCGGCGTCGCCGCGGCGCTGGGCCAGCACGGCCTCGTCCAGCAGCAGGTCGATGCGGCGGGCCGGAATGTCGATGCGGATGCGGTCGCCATCTTCCACCAGGCCGATGACACCCCCGCTGGCGGCTTCCGGCGAGACGTGGCCGATCGACAGGCCCGAGGTGCCGCCGGAGAAGCGGCCATCGGTGAGCAGTGCGCACTGTTTGCCCAGCCCCTTCGATTTCAGATAGCTGGTCGGGTACAGCATTTCCTGCATGCCGGGGCCGCCCTTCGGGCCTTCGTAGCGGATCACCACCACCTCGCCCGGCTGCACTTCGTCGGCGAGGATGCCGGCGACGGCGGCGTCCTGGCTTTCATAGACACGCGCGGGACCTTCGAACACATGGATCGATTCGTCCACGCCGGCGGTCTTCACCACGCAGCCATCCACGGCCAGGTTGCCGCGCAGCACGGCCAGCCCACCTTCCAGCGAATACGCATGCTGCAGCGAGCGGATGCAGCCCTCGGCGCGGTCTACGTCCAGCGTCGGCCAGCGCGTGGCCTGGCTGAAGGCCTCCTGGGTGGGGATGCCGGCCGGGCCGGCCTTGAAGAAGGTATGCAGGGTGTCGTTGTCGCTGCGCACCACGTCCCAGCGTTCCAGTGCTTCGGCCAGGCTGGCGCTGTGCACGGTCGGCACCGTGGTTTCGAGCAGGCCGGCGCGGTCCAGTTCACCGAGGATGCCGAACACGCCGCCGGCGCGATGCACGTCCTCGATGTGGTACTTCGGCGTGTTCGGCGCCACTTTGCACAGCTGCGGGACGCGCCGCGACAGCGCGTCGATGTGGGTCAGGTCGAAGTCGACCTCCGCTTCCTGCGCGGCGGCCAGCAGGTGCAGGATGGTGTTGGTGGAGCCGCCCATGGCGATGTCGAGGGTCATCGCATTGGCAAATGCCGCCTGGGTGGCGATGCCGCGCGGCAGCGCGCTCGGGTCTTCGCCGCCATACCAGCGATGGCAGAGTTCGACGATCAGGCGGCCGGCACGGCGGAACAGCGCCTCACGGTCGGCGTGGGTGGCCAGCGTGGTGCCGTTGCCGGGCAGTGACAGGCCCAGCGCTTCGGTCAGGCAGTTCATCGAGTTGGCGGTGAACATGCCCGAGCAGGAGCCGCAGGTGGGGCAGGCGCTGCGTTCGAACGCGGCCACCTTCTCGTCGGAAGCGCTGTCATCGGCAGCCACCACCATCGCATCGACCAGGTCCAGCTTGTGCTCGGACAGCTTGGTCTTGCCCGCTTCCATCGGTCCGCCGGAAACGAACACCACCGGGATGTTCAGGCGCAGCGCGGCCATCAGCATGCCGGGGGTGATCTTGTCGCAGTTGCTGATGCACACCAGTGCGTCGGCACAGTGCGCGTTGACCATGTACTCCACGGCGTCGGCGATGATCTCGCGGCTGGGCAGCGAATACAGCATGCCGTCGTGGCCCATCGCGATGCCGTCGTCCACGGCGATGGTGTTGAATTCCTTGGCGACGCCGCCGACCTGCTCGATCTCGCGCGCGACCAGCTGGCCGAGGTCCTTCAGGTGCACGTGGCCGGGCACGAACTGGGTGAAGGAGTTGGCGATGGCGATGATCGGCTTGTGGAAGTCGCCGTCCTTCATGCCGGTGGCACGCCACAGGGCGCGGGCGCCGGCCATGTTGCGGCCGGCGGTGGAGGTGCGGGAACGGTATTCGGGCATGGCTGGCGGAACGGGCGGGCCGTACGACGTGGGGGTCAGCCGATCATGGCCAATTTTTTCGGTTGCTGCTGCAACCACCGGGGAGAGAGCGGCAGGGCTGCGCCCTGCACCCGGGGTAGCGCCGGCCGCTGGCCGGCAACCTCAACAGCAACAGCTGGGCTATCCGTGGGATGGCGGGGTGGGTCCGGCTGCGGGGGACGGCGCAAGTACGTCCATGTAGCCTCGGTCGCGCCATCCATGGCGCTCACGCCCCCGCAACCGGACCCACCCCGCCTTCGACAGTTTCCTGCGATCTGACGGGGTCGGATCCCGTTGCTGCGCGACGGGCTCTGACCCCCGATTCCTGATTGGAACGACGAAAATGAAAGTCCGTTCATCTTTCGGACTTTGCCGATTCCGGTTGCTGGCCCGGATTTGGCATCATTGGGGCATTGATCCGTCGACAGGGCATGAGGCCATGAAACGTTCCCGCACCACCGCGCTGCTGCTGATGAGCGCCGCGCCGCTGCTGTTCACCGCCTGCCAGAAGGAGCCGGAGGTGAAGGTGCAGGAAGGCCTGTACACGTCGGTCGAGGCCTGCACCGAGGCCACCGGCGATCCGTCGTCGTGCCGCAATGCCTTCGCCGAAGCGCAGAAGCAGGCCGCCGATGCGGCGCCGAAGTACGCCAGCAGGGAAGCCTGCGAGAAGGATTACAAGCCGGAGCAGTGCGTGCAGCAGCACACCTCGGCCGGTACCTCGTTCATCGGCCCGATGATGATGGGCTTCTTCATGTCGCAGATGCTGAGCAACCGCGGAGGCCTGGCACCGCAGGCACCGGCGTCGGCGCCGGCCTACCAGGACAAGAATGCGGGTTGGGCGCGCCCGGCACCGGGTGGCACTGGTGGCCTGAACACCGCCAGCGGCATCGGCGCGGGCAAGGCCGGCCTGGCCCCGGTCACCAGCGAACCGAACCGTGCGGTCACTGCCAGCCGTGGTGGCTTCGGCAACACCAGCGCGCGCCGCAGCAGCAGCGGCAGCTACGGCGGCTGATCGACCCATGCAGCGCATCCGGATTGCCGAGCGTGCCCAATGGCGGGCGCGCGCGGAAGAGGCGGGTTTCCGCTTCCACACCATCGACGGCCAGCCGTACTGGGACGAAAGCGCGTACTACGCGTTCACCCTGCGCCAGATCGAGCAGGACATCGAAGACCCCAGCGCCGAGCTGCACCAGATGGCGCTGGACCTGGTCGGCGATGTCATCGCCAGCGAACGCTTGATGGACCAGCTGGCGATTCCGTCGCATTACCGCGACTGGATCGCCGACAGCTGGCGCCAGCGCCAGCCGCATCTGTACGGTCGCCTGGACCTGGCCTACGACGGTACTGGGCCGGCCAAGCTGTACGAACTGAACTACGACACGCCGACCTCGCTGTTCGAGGCCAGCTTCTTCCAATGGCAGTGGCTGGAAGACCAGCGCAACGCCGGTCGCCTGCCGCAGCACGCCGACCAGTTCAACGCGATCCACGAAACGCTGGTCGAGCGTTTCGGCGAACTGGCCACGCAGCTGCCGCCGCCGCTGTATTTCAGTGCCGTGGGCAGCTCCGAAGAAGACCGCGGCACCGTCGACTATCTGCGCGACTGTGCATCGCAGGCCGGCCTGCATGGCCAGGCCATCGCCATCGAGGACATTGGCCTGTCCGAGGACGGCCGCTTCACCGCGCTGGACGATTCGGTGATCGGCACGCTGTTCAAGCTGTACCCGCTGGAAGACCTGATGGCCGAGGAATTCGGTCGCGCGCTGCCCGGCTCGGGCGTGCAGCTGCTGGAGCCGGCGTGGAAGGCGGTGTTGAGCAACAAGGCCATCCTGCCGCTGCTGTGGCAGCGCAACGTGGGCCATCCGAACCTGCTGGAAGCGCATTTCGATGACGGCAGCACGCTGGCGTCGGGCTGGGTGCGCAAGCCGCTGTTCTCGCGCGAAGGCGCGAACATCGAGATGCATCTGGCCGATGGCAGCACCCAGCGCAGCGACGGTCCCTACGATGGCCCGGCGATCATCCAGCGCGCCCATCCGCTCACCCGCTTCGAAGGCGGCTATCCGCTGATCGGCAGCTGGGTGGTGGGTGACCACGCCTGCGGCATCGGCATCCGCGAAGACGACAGCGCGATCACCCGTGACAGTGCGCGCTTCGTGCCGCATGCGATCGTTGACGAGGCGCCGACGCGGATCTACGTCTGATGGCGGTGCGGCGTTGGCCTGGCCGGCATGGGCGTTCTTCGCCCGTGCCTGGCCGGCACTTCGATGACGGGCGCAGCCTGCAGGCCTTCGCGGACCGCGTCGCGGTGCGTTGCCATCGCTGCGACACCCCCGGCTGGGTGGTCGCCAGCTGGGAACCCTACCGGTGGACCGCGCGATTCCGCTGCACCGGCTGCAGTTCTGCACTGGACAGTGGTGACTGGGTCGGTGCGGTCTACATGCTGGGCCGCCAACCTTGTGGATTCTGTGGGCATCAGTGGCTGCACGTGCGTCGTCGGGTTCCCGCTGGCGTTCCTGCACCGGCGTCCTTCGCTGCTCGATGCGCGCAATGTGATCGCAGTACCGATGTTTCGGTCTCGGTGCGTCCGTTGCGTGATGCCGAGCCTGCCGATCCGCACTTCGGATTGCCGCTGTGCCTGGTCGAACCGACCCGCGCAGGCCTGCTCTAGGCCTATAACGCTGAACATCTGCAGGCATTGCACGAGTACGCGAGCGCGACATTGCGCGAAAGCCGCGGCCATCACCGATCCATGTTCTCGCGCCTGCCGGAGTGGATGAAGCTGGCCCGCAACCGGGTGTTGCTGCAGCGCGCGGTGGAGCGATTGCAGCGGCGGTTGTTGCAGGGGTAATGCCGGCCGCTGGCAGGCAACCGCCGTTGGTAGATGCCGACCCTGGTCGGCGCTGTGGGTTTCGTGCCAACCAAGGTTGGCACCTACCAGAGCGATGCACCGGTTGCTGCAGGGGTAGTGCCGGCCGCTGGCCGGCAACCGTTTCTGGTAGATGCCGACCTTGGTCGGCGCCGTGAGTTTCGTGCCAACCAAGGTAGGCACCCACCAGGGCGATGTGGCGGTTGTTACAGGGGGGGTAGTGCCGGCCGCTGGCCGGCAACCGTTGCTGGTAAATGCCGCCCCTGGTCGGCGCTTTGGGTTTCGTGCCAACCAAGGTTGGCACCCACCAGAGCGATGCACCGGTTGCTGCAGGGGTAGTGCCGGCCGCTGGCCGGCAACCGTTGCTGGTAAATGCCGCCCCTGGTCGGCGCCGTGAGTTTCGTGCCAACCAAGGTTGGCACCCACCAGAGCGATGCACCGGTTGTTGCAGGGGGTAGTGCCGGCCGCTGGCCGGCAACCGTTGCTGGTAGATGCCGACCCTGGTCGGCGCTGTGGGTTTCGTGCCAACCAAGGTTGGCACCTACCAGAGCGATGTGTCGGTAGTGCCGGCCGCTGGCCGGCAATCGTTCCTGGTATCAGAGCAACCCTTCGCGCTTCACCGCCAGATAGCGCTCCACCAGTGCACCGGGCAGGGCGTCGGCGGTCACGTCCAGAACCATCACCTTCTCGCTGCGCAGCGCTTCATGCGCTTTCGCGCGCTGCTGCAGGTACAGCGCCGCGGCGCCGGCCTGGGCCGCGTCCTCCAGCGACTGCACCTCATCATCGAGGACAGCATCCAGTTCGCGCTCGCGCAGGCTGGCCACGCACACCAGGTGGCGTTTCTGCAGCAGGCGCACCGCCGCCAGCAGATCCTCGATGTCTTCGTCGCGCACGTTGCTGACCAGCATCACCAGCGCGCGCCGGCGCTGGCGCAGCGACACTTCGGTGGCGGCGGCCAGGTAGTCGGTGGCCACCGCGCGCGGCTGCAGGTCGTAGCTGGCACGCAGCAGGTGCTCGACGGTGCCCATGCCACGCTGCGGTGCCACCCAGCGGCGCTCGCCACCGGTGGCGAACAGGCCGGCAGCATCGCCCTGGCGCAGCGCCAGGTAGGCCACCACCAGCGAGGCATTCAATGCGTGATCGAAGTGCGAGAGCCCGCCCTCGCTGGCCAGCATGCGGCGGCCACTGTCGAGCATCAGCAGCAGCTGCTGGTTCTTCTCGTCCTGGTACTCGCGCGAGACCAGCTTGCGCGCACGCGCGGTGGCCTTCCAGTCCAGCTGGCGCAGACTGTCGCCGATGCGGTACTCGCGCATCTGGTGGAAGTCGGTGCCTTCACCGCGGCGGCGCTTCACGTGTGCACCGACCAGCCGCGAGGCCTGGTCGGCACTGAACAGGGCGAAGCGGGTGAGCGGCACGAAGTTCGGATAAACCCGCACGTCCAGCGCGGGAGGCAGCGTGCGTTGCTGCCACCACAGCCGCCACGGCGAGCGCATGCACAGGTGCACGCCTTCGAAGCGGAAGCGCCCGCGCTGCAGCGGCTGCAGGTGGTAGTGCAGGGTGGAGGCGCTGCCGGCCTTCAGGCGCACGCGCTGCGGCAGCGACTCCAGCGGCCAGCCGCCGGGGACCAGGTCGAACACCTGCACCGTCATCGATGCGTCCGCCTGCAGCCGCAGCGCGGCCTCGCGGCGCACGCCCAGTGCCAGTGCTTCGGGCAGCTCACGCTGGATCTGCGGCGATGGACGCCGCGTCTGCCGCCACAGATCCATCAACGCTGGCACGGCAATCGCAACCGCGGCCAGCGCCCAGCTCCAGCGCGGCAGCATGCCGCCCAGCACCAGGCCACCCAGGGCGGCCCAGGCCAGCAGCAGCGCCAGCAGCAGCGGGGCCGGCCTCATCGGCGCGGTGCTTCCACCTTGGCCAGCAGTGCACCCAGCACGTCGTCGGCGTCCTGGCCTTCGATCTGCAGTTCCGGTGCCAGCGCGATGCGATGGCGCAGCGCGGGACGCGCGATGTCGCGCACGTCGTCGGGGGTGACGAAGTCGCGGCCGGCCAACACCGCCTGCGCGCGCGACGCACGTACCAGCGCGATGCTGCCACGCGGGCCAGCGCCGACCGCGATACCCGGCCACTGCCTCGTGGCCGCCACAATCCGCACCGCGTAGTCGATCACTTCGTCATCGACGGTGATCGCCGCCGTGGCGCGCTGCAGTTCCAGCAGTTCGCCGGCACCGAGCACGCGCGGCACCTGGCTCAGGTCGAAATCGCTGGCGGCGCGGCCGCTGGTGATCGCGGTCACCATGCGCTTCTCGTCCTCCAGCTGCGGGTAGTCGATCAGCACCTTCAACAGGAAGCGGTCCAGCTGTGCTTCCGGCAGCGGGTAGGTGCCTTCCTGCTCCAGCGGGTTCTGCGTGGCCAGCGCCATGAACGGCGGCGCCAGGGTGAAGGCCTTGCCTTCGATGGTCACCTGGCCTTCCTGCATCACTTCCAGCAGCGCCGACTGGGTCTTGGCCGGTGCGCGGTTGATCTCGTCGGCCAGCAGCAGGTTGGTGAACACCGGGCCACGACGGATCTTGAAGCTCTCGGTCTTCGGGTCGTACACCGCGTGGCCGCTGACGTCGCTGGGCATCAGGTCGGGGGTGAACTGCACGCGACCGTAGTCCAGCTCAAGTGCCTGGGCCAGCGCGCGCACCAGCAGGGTCTTGCCCAGCCCGGGCACGCCCTCGATCAGCACGTGGCCACCGGCCAGCAGGGCCACCAGGATCTGGTCCAGCACATCAGCCTGGCCGATGAAGGCGTGGCCGACGGCATCGCGGATGGCATCGACGCGTTCGATCAGGCGGGCGTTGGCGGCCGCCGGCAGCTCGGGGACTTCGGTCATAGCAGGGATCTCATCTGGAGCAGCAAGCGGATGCGCTCGCGCAGGGCGGAGGAATCGTGCGGTGGAGGGGGCGTGAGCGCGCTGGCAACGCGGCCTTGCGGCCACTTCAGCAGCTCGGCGATGGCCTGATCGCGCGGCGCGCCATCGAGTGCGGCGGCAACCGGTGCGCGCAGGCGCAGGCGGTGCAGGAACAGGGCGAGTACGGCCTCGTACAGGCGCGCGCCGTGGCCGAAACGCAGCAGCAGTTCACCACTGGCGCGCACGTGCTCCAGCAGCGAACGGCGTTCCAGAACCGGCGACGGCAGCAGGCTGCCGAAGCGCTGCGAGCGGCCCCACAGCCAACCCAGCAGGGTCAGCAGCAACGGTGCCCACAGCGGCCAGCCCTGATAGAACATGCGCGACCACAGCGACGGCGGGCGGCTGGCATAGACCAGCCAGACCGCACCCTTGCCGTAGTTCGGATCGAGCAGGTAGCGGGTCAGGTCGCGATGCGACGCGTCGTGCAGGCCGTCGCTGGCCTTGCCCCCTGCGGAGGCCAGGCGCGCCGCCGGTGAGTCCACCTCGCTGCGCATGAACTCCATGTCGGCCAGCACGCTCACCTTGCCCTGGCCATGGCGCAGGCGCGCGAACACCAGGTCGCGATCCGTGCCCCAGCGACGTTCGGCCTGCGCACTGGCGGCAAAACCCAGGGTGAAGCGGCGGCCACCGCAGAATTCGACGTGGCCAGGATCGTCGTCGACATGGAACGGCTGGCAGTCGCTGCGCTGGAACAGGCTGTCCACGCCCAGCCGGTCCAGCAAGGGGCCCTGCGTGCTGCCGGCATCGTCCTCGGCCGGCGGCGGTGTACGTACCAGCAGGTGACCACCACCGTCGACCCAGTCCAGCAGCGCGCTGGCAACGGGCGGCGGCAGTTCGCTGCTGTCCTGCAGCAGCACCACCGTATCGTTCGGCCCCAGTGCCATCTGCTGCAGTTCCAGCCGTGGCCGCGAGTGCACGTCAATGCCATCGGCGCGCAGCGCCTGGCCGAGTACGTACAGCGGGTTGTAGGCGGCCTCGCCCTGTGGCGGCAGCCGGATCGTCTCGGTCACCCGTTCGTGCGTGCGCAGGTAGAGGATGGTCAGCGGTACACCGAACAGCACCAATGCACCGAGCAGCAGCGACCAGAACAGGCGCGGACTCATGCCTGCCACCCGTACTGCTGGCGCAGGGTATCGGCCAATGCATCGAAATCGGCGCGGCTGGGCAGGCGGCCACCGTAGGCGGCGTACTGCCACATGCGCACGATGCGCGCGAACAGGTCACGGTCGCTGGCCTCGGGCATGCGCCGCGACGCGCGCAGGCATTGCGCTTCGGTGGCACCGGGTGGAAGCGCGATACCGCTGCGCTCGCCCACCGTGCGCACACTGGCGCGGTACAGCAGGGCCAGCGCCTGCCGCGGCCGGCCCTGGTCCCAGAGCAGGCCAGCCTGGGTGGCCACGTCCGGCGGCAGCACCACCGGCAACTCCACCTGTTCCTCCAGCACCTCCGGTGCAGCGTCGGCCTTGCGCCGGCCACTGCCACGCAGCCATGGCAGCCACAGCCGCGCGGTCAGCAGCAGCACCAGCAGCAGGATGCCGAGCAGGCCCCACAGGCCCCATTCGGCCAGCCGTGCCAGCCAGGCGATGCCGTCCCTGCGCGCTTTGCGTTCACCTTTGCTGTTGGTGTCACGCTGCAGCTGCTTGTCTTCCTTCTTCTTTTCCTCGGCCTGCTCGATCGGCTTCCAGCGGGTGACCTCGCGGGTCGGGCGCTGCAGCGGGTCCTCATAGGCGCGGTTAACCGCTTGACGGAAACCGGCGGTGTCCACCGGCGTGCCACCGAAGATGGTGGCCGGCGTGTTGGCCGGGTCGATGGTCGGTTCATCGTCGTCGTCTTCGGCGGCGATGTCACTGGCGTTGGGCTTGCCCATTGCGCGCCCGGGCTCGGCATCTGCGTCCTGCGCATGCACCGGGGCGGAGACCAGCGGCAGTGCCAGGCACAGCAGCAGCGCCAGCGTCGATGCCGCCGGCAGCAGGCGATCGCGCAGTCGGCGCAGGGCGATTTCGACGTCCCAGGCTTCCATCTGCGTACGCCGGTTCAAGTACAGGCCAAAGCCCGCACCGACGAAGAACGGGCCGATCAGCGCCGAGGCCAGCCAGCAGGCCAGATTGAAACCGAAGCGTGCCCATGCCGGCGTGTCCTTGCCGATCATGTCCCAGGCCGCACGCCAGGATTCGGACATCAGGTCCAGTGGCATGAACATGAACACTGCACCGATGGCACCAGATACCAGCACCGCTTCGAACGCCATGCAGGTCACGGTCAGCACTGTCGCCGCACCTGCGGCGCCGGCAGCCACCGCACGGCGGCGTGGACCGCGCTGACCCGGTGCGTTGCCTTCCAGCAGGTTCACCGGCAGGCACAGGCTGCGCAGCACGCTGAAGCGACGCCAGCCCAGGTAGCCCCAGGAACCAGTGTTGCCCCAGTGGCGCTGCGCACGCAGGGCCGAAAGTGTGCTGACCGGTTCGCCGAAGATGCCGCGCGACAGCACATACAGCGGCGCACGCTCGAACAGTGGCTTGCACCACCACATCGCCAGCCAGGCCCAGCCGAAGGCATCCAGCCACCATCCCAGCGCGTTGAAGATCACGAACAACGGAGCACTGGCCAGCAGCCAGCTGCCCCACACGGCGCGCGCATGGCGGCGGGCGAGGGCACTGCCCAGCTCCATCGCTTCCCAGCCGCTGCGTGCACGCAGCACCACGTCCAGACGGTCAATGCGCATGACCGCCTCCACGCCCGCCACGCCACAGCCACAGCAGCACGCCGGCCCAGAGCACTCCGGCGACGCCGAACTTGGTCCATGCGGGGAGTTCGGCGATCGACGACCAGAACGCTTCGATGAAGGCTGCGACCAGCAGCATGAACGCCACGCCCAGGCACAGCCGCGCACCGATGCGGCCACCGTCGACCAGCGCGTCCAGGCGGCTGCGCCGGCCCGGTGCCAGCAGCTTCATGCCCAGCTGCAGGCCGGCACCGCCGGCGATCACGATCGCGGTCAGCTCGAACGCGCCATGGCCGGCCACGAAGCGCCAGAATGGTCCACCGTGCCCGATGTGCTGCAGGTGGCCGGCCACCGCGCCGATGGTGACACCGTTGAACAGCAGCACCAGCAGCGTACCCAGCCCGGCCAGCAGGCCGCTGGCGAAGGTGCGCAGGGCAATGCTGATGTTGTTGAGGATGTAGTGGCCGAACATCATCCAGTCGGTACCGCTGTCGCGGCCCAGTCGTTCGGCGGCAGGGTCGTACATGCGCTCCATCGCGGCGATCTGGCGGTTGTCCATCAACGTATGGATCAGGTCCGGATAGACCTGTACAAGCACGAAGCAGGCGATTGCCGGCAGCGCGAACATCGCCAGCGCCACCCACATGCTGCGTGCCTGGCTGCGCACGAGCAGCGGGAAGTCGGCCACGAGGAATTCCAGCGCGGCGCGCCAGCGCGTCGGCCGTGTGCGGTACAGCACACTGTGGCCCTGCTGCATCAGCTGCTGCAGGCGCTGGAGCAGCTGCGGGCTGTAACCGCGCTCGCGGGCCAGCGCCAGCTGCTGGCACAGGCGCCGGTAGCGCTGCGGGACGGCGGTATCGTCCAGTGCCAGGCCGCTGGCCTTGCGGCGCGCGCGGCGCGAGGCGCCGGCACGCAGCAGCAGCCACTGTTCCAGCTCCTGCCATTCCTGCTGGTAGCGGGCGACGAACTGTTCCTGTTTCATCGCCGCCCCAGCAGCCAGTTGGCCATGGCGTACAGGCGCAGCACGGCGACCTGGCCGTGGGTGCCGGTCAGGGGCTCGGCAATGCCGGCCAGCTCCTGCTGGCGGGCCGCCGACAGCCGTGGCGCGCGCTCGGCGAAGGCCATCAGCGCGGCCTGTTCCTCCGGCCGCAGTGGCTGCGGCGGGGCCAGCACGCTGTCGATGGTAGGTGGCGGCGGCAGGTACAGCACAGGCGCGTGCACCACCACGGTGCCGGCCACCAGGTCGCCGAGGCGGCGGCCGTGCGGATCGAACAGGCTGCTGACCAGGCCCAGTGCATAGCCGAACGGCAGCATGTCCACCGTGCGCAGCAGGTTGCGGGTGATCGCCGCCATCCAGCCCACGGGCGCGCCATCGCGGGACAGCACGCGCAGGCCCAGCGCGCGCTTGCCCAGGGTACGGCCCCACAGCGCCTCGCACACGATCGGGTAGACCCAGTAGACCAGGAACATCAGCACCAGGTTGAGGCCGGAGCCGAATTCGTCCAGCACCGCCAGCGGAATCGCCATCAGCACCAGCACCGCGATGCGCACGCCAAGATCGACCAGCCAGGCCATGGCCCGCGGCAGCGGTCCGGCTACCGGCAACTGGAGCAGCACACCCTCCGGCGTCACCACCTCACGGTAGGTATCGAGCATCGGTGCGGCCATCAGCGCGGTGGCCTTCGTTGTGGGCGCCGGAGTCCTCTCCGGCTGGCAACCACAGGCATGGGGGTCTCGACAGGTCCTGGTCGGGCCCAGACTTTAGCAGAGCCGCGCGGCAGCGTTGGCTGCTCAGCCCCGGTATTCGTCCTTCAGCCGCACGTAGTGGTCGGCCGAATAGTGCAGCGACTCGATCTCCTTGTCGCTCAGCGTGCGTGCCGGCCGGGCAGGGTTGCCGACCCACAGCTCGCCTTCGCCCACCACCTTGCCGGGGCCGATCACCGCACCGGCGCCGACGAAGCCATGGCGCTCCACGCGGGCACCGTCGAGGATGCAGGCGCCCATGCCGATCAGGCTGTAATCGCCGATCGTGCAGGCGTGGATGATGCAGCCGTGGCCGACGGTCACGCCTTCGCCGATCAGGGTCGGGTAGCCGGCCTTGTTGTACGGGCTGTGGTGGCTGACGTGGATGATGGTGCCGTCCTGCACGTTGGTGCGTGCACCGATGCGTACGTAATTGACGTCACCGCGGATGACCGTGCCCGGCCACACCGACACGTCGTCGCCCAGTTCCACGTCGCCGATGATCGTGCACGACGGGTCGATGTACACGCGCTCGCCGAGGATGGGCATCTTGTCGCGGAAGGGGCGCAGCGGGTTCATCGGGGTCTCCGGAAATCAGGGCGTTCGCGACGATGATACCCGTGTGGTAGTGCCGGCCGCTGGCCGGCAACCGCGCGGCACGCCTGGATTTCCGTGGTTGCCGGCCAGCGGCCGGCACTACCAGCGGCAGGTGCGGCTCTTCATGCAGGCGCGTGCTCGGCCAGCATCTGCCGGAACAGCTCATCCAGCCACGCAGCATCACCTCGTCCGGCGGGCAGCTGTGGCGCCTGCGCAGTCCGGATGGCCAGTTCACGATCGATGTAGTCGCTGATCGCCGCAATGCGCGGTCCGGCGGCGACCTCGGCGCTGGCCCGTTTGACCGCCAGCAGGGCATCGATGACTTCACGCACCGCACCGTCTGGCAGCAGCCGGTCCAGCAGATCCTCGAAGGCCATCGGCGGGGGTGTCTGTTCGTGCTCTATCCACTGGCAGGCCAGCAGTGGGCGCAGCACGTACAGGTACTTCTTGGTGCGCACCGTTTCGCCACGCAGGTAGCCGCGATGGTTCGAGCGCGCCATGTTGAAGTAGTGCCACCACGTGCCCAGCGGCGAATGGAACGCTTTCGCTGCTTCCCACAACTGTGACACCGCCGCCTGATCCTGCTGGTAGACGATCGGCGAGCGCAGCCACTCGATCAGGGTCGGATTGGATTTTGAAACCAGTCGCAGTGCCTTGCGCAGGTCCCAGCCGCTCACGTCGAGCTCATCGTCGATCGGCAGTTCGATCACATCGCGCTGCGCTTCGCCGGGACCGGTGCTCTCGTTGACGCTGAGATGCCAAGGCTGGCGATGCACGTAGATGAAGCGCGCGTCGTAGTCGCTGTCGGGCGAGGAAAAGCCCCAGCCGCGGCTGCCCGACTCGCAGGCCAGCAGCACGCGTACGTCGTAGCGCTGTTCGATGTCAGCCAGGGTGGAAAGGATGGCGGCGCGCTTGTCCGGCGCGATCGGGTGGATGTCGTCCATGCCGTCGTGATTCGTTGATGTCGAGCGTTCTCGACTTTAACGCAAGTGCGCACCGGTAGTGCCGGCCGCTGGCCGGCAAGCTCACGGGCGCACTTGGAATTCTGCGGTTGCCGGCCAGCGGCCGGCACTACCGGCTAGGGCTCGTAGCTGTAGCCCATGCCGTACACCGAACGGATCGGCTCGCCTTCCATGCCGGCGTCGGCCAGCTTGCGGCGCAGGTTGCGCACATGGCTGTCGACGGTGCGGTCGACCACCACGCGATGGTCCAGGTACAGCCGGTCGAGCAGTTCATCGCGCGCCCAGATCCGGCCCGGGGTGGCCAGCAGCGTGCGCAGCAGGCGGTACTCCACCGGCGTCAGGTCCAGGCCCTTGCCGTTCCAGGTGGCGCGTGCGGCCGGCTCGTCGATGTGCAGGCCACCGTTGGCGCGCGCACCCGGGTCGGGGCGGTAGCGGCGCAGCACCGCCATCACCCGCGCGACCACTTCGCGCGGACTGAACGGCTTGCAGATGTAGTCGTCGGCGCCGATCTCCAGGCCCAGCAGGCGGTCGATCTCTTCCACCCGTGCGGTGACCATGATGACCGGTACATCGCTGCTGGCACGCAGTTCGCGGCACAGGTCCACGCCGTCGCGCTGCGGCAGCATCAGGTCCAGCAGCACCAGGTCGGGCTGGTAGCGCACGAACGCGTCGATCACCTGGCCACCGTCATCCACCCACTCGCTGGCCATGCCGGCAGCGGCCAGGTAGTCGCGAAGTACCGAAGCTAAGCGTGGCTCGTCCTCGACGATCAGGATCTTCGTGGACGTGGCGGGCGACGTGCTCATGCAGGCTCCGGCAGGGTGATGACCACGCGCAGCCCGCCCAGCGGCGAGGGCGCGGCGTGGATGACGCCGTGGTGGGCGAGGATGATGTTGTGGCTGATGGCCAGGCCCAGCCCGCTGCCGCCACTGGCGCGGTTGCGCGAACTTTCCACGCGGTAGAAGCGTTCGAACAGCAGTGCGCACTTGTCGGGCGGAACGCCCGGCGCGGTGTCTTCCACGACCAGCTGCACGCCGGCAGGCACGCGCGCTGCCTGCACGCGTACGCGGCCACCGGCATGGGTGTAGCGCAGTGCGTTTTCCAGCAGGTTGGCCAGCACCTGCTGCAGGCGCCGTTCGTCACCGGACACCTGCAACGGCGTGGCGGGCAGGTCTTCTTCCAACGCCAGGCCTGCATTGGCGAAGCGCACGCGCATGCCATTGAGTTCGCTGCGCAGCAGCGCCACCAGGTCCAGTGGCGCGAAGCGGTACGCCAGGCCGCCGGACTGGGTCATCGACAGGTCGTGCAGGTCGTCGATCAGCTTGCCCAGCTGGCGGATCTCGCCCTGCAGGCCCACCAGGTTGGCCCGGTCCAGCGGACGGATGCCATCTTCGATCGCCTCCAGCTCGGCGCGCACCACGGCCAATGGCGTGCGCAGCTCATGCGAGATGTCGGCAATGAAGGCGCGGCGGTTGCGTTCGGTATCGTCCAGCGCCTGCGCCATCCGGTTGAAGTCGTTGACCAGCGCGTCCAGCTCATCGTCACTGGTGCGCTCGATGCGGGTGGCGTAGTCACCGGCGGCCAACCGGTGGGTGGCAGCGGCCAGCTTGGCAAGGCGCTGGCGCAGCGCACGCGATACCAGCCAGGCCAGCAGTACCGTCACCAGCAGTAGCGCGATGCCGATCACCCACCAGGCGCGCACCTGGGTGTTGTAGAAGTTCAGGTCGTTGGTGGCGATGACGGTCTGGAACGGCACCATGCCCAGCCAACCGACGGTCTGCCCGTCCACCTGCACCGCATGCGGCTCGTCATCGCTGGTGGCGTCGGGGTTGCCGGCCACGAAACGGTGCTGCGCGTCGAACAGGCCCAGGCGCGACGGCACGCCGGTCTGGTCGGACAGCGACGGCACCGGCCCTTCGTGCCCATGGGCCAGGTCCGGGCGCAGCAGCCGCGCCCAGCGGTCGCCATCACCGCGCAGATGCTCCCAGCCACCGTGCTCGCGGTACTCGCGCTGCAGGTGTGGCATCAGCCGCTGCATGCGCAGGTCGCCCTGGTCGTTGAGGTAGTCCAGGAAGCCGGTCTGGAAGGCCACGCGGCTGGCAATGCCGTTCACTGCCAGCACCAGCAGGCAGGCGGTGAAGATCGCGAGGAAGGTCTTCGCGGTCAGGCCGAATTTGAGTTGGAACTTCGCCATCGCGAAGGCCATTAGCGGCGCATGCGGCGCCGAAAGCAAGCGCCAGCTGAGCCCGTCGCACAATCTCCATATTCTCTGCACAGTTTCACGGCAGCGTGCACGGGTCAACGAAAGGCCCCCACGCCCCCATGTCCCCCCTGCGCCCGCTGTCCCGTTCCCCGCGTCCCCTGCTGTTGCCCCTGCTGCTGGCCCTGGCGGCCTGTTCGGCGGGCAGGACCGATGCCCCGGCCATGCCCGAAGTGGGCGTCATCATCGCCAGCGCGCAGCCGCTGGCACTCCAGCAGACCTTGCCCGGCCGTGCCGTGCCGTTCGAGATCTCCGAGGTGCGGCCGCAGGTCGGCGGCCTGATCCGCCAGCGGTTGTTCACCGAAGGCCAGCAGGTCAAGGCAGGGCAGCTGCTGTACCAGGTCGACCCGGCACCGTACCAGGCGGCCTTCGATACTGCCCGCGGGCAGCTGGCGCAGGCCGAGGCCACCGTGTTGTCGGCACAGCCGAAGGCCGAGCGCACCCGCGCGCTGGTGAGCATGGATGCAGCCAGCAAGCAGGACGCCGACGATGCCACCTCGGCGTTGAAGCAGGCGCAGGCCAACGTGATTGCCGCGCGCGCTGCATTGCAGGCTGCCCGCATCAACCTCGACTACACCCGGGTGACCGCCCCCATCGACGGCCGCATCGGCACCTCCAGCGTCACCGCCGGCGCGCTGGTCGCGGCCGGCCAGGATACGGCACTGACCACCATCCAGCGGCTGGACCCGGTGTACCTGGATGTCACCCAGTCCAGCACGCAGATGCTGGCGCTGCGCAAGCAGCTCGATGCGGGCCTGGTGAAGGACATCGATGGCAAGGCACAGGTAAAGGTGCTGCTGGAGGACGGCAGCACCTACGCGCATGAAGGCACGTTGGAGTTCGTCGGCAGCGCAGTGGATCCGGGCACCGGCAACGTGAAGCTGCGCGCGGTCATTCCGAACCCGGACGGCCTGCTGTTGCCGGGCATGTACCTGAAGGCGGTGCTGCCGATGGCCACCGACGCGCGTGCCCTGCTGGTGCCGCAGAAGGCGGTGGTGCGCAACGAGCGCGGCGAACCGCTGCTGCGCCTGCTCGACGCCAAGGATCATGTGGTCGAGCGCCGCGTCAGCACCGGCCAGGTGGTCGGTAACCAGTGGCAGATCACCAGCGGCCTCAAGGCTGGCGAACGGGTGATCGTCAGCAACGGCAGCGCGGTATCGCTCGGCCAGCAGGTGAAAGCGGTGGCGGCCACGACGGCGCAGTTGGCGGCGATGCCGGCGGTCGATCCGAACGGCAACACCGACGAAAAGTCGCACTGAGGCCTGGCCCACATGGTTCGTTTCTTCATCGACCGGCCGATCTTCGCCTGGGTGATCGCCATCGCGGTCAGCCTGCTCGGCCTGCTCGCGATCCTGATCCTGCCGGTGGACCGCTACCCGCAGATCGCCCCGCCCACCATCACCATCCGCGCCACCTACACCGGCGCCTCGTCGCAGACCGTGGAAAACGCGGTCACCCAGGTCATCGAGCAGTCCCAGCAAAGCCTCGATCACCTGATGTACATGACCTCGACCAGTGCCTCCGACGGCTCGGCGCAGGTCAACCTGGTGTTCGCCACCGGTACCAATCCGGATACCGCGCAGGTGCAGGTGCAGAACCAGCTGCAGGCCGCCATGGCCACGCTGCCGCAGGCGGTGCAGCAGAACGGCCTGACCATCACCAAGTCCAGTGGTTCGATCTTCGAGGTGCTGTCGTTCACCAGCGAAGACGGCAGCATGGACAACTTCGATGTCGCCAACTTCATGGAAGCGCGCATCGATGACCAGATCAGCCGCGTCAGCGGTGTCGGCAACATCCAGCCGATCGGCCAGGAATACGCCATGCGCATCTGGCTGGATCCGGAGAAGATGCGCCAGTACGCGCTGATGCCCTCGGACATCGAGACCGCACTGCAGGCACAGAACACCGATGTCTCCGCCGGTGAGCTGGGTGGCCAGCCGGCGCTGAAGGGCCAGCAGCTCGACGCCACGGTAACCGCGCGCAGCCGCCTGCACACGCCCGAGCAGTTCGCGCAGGTGGTGCTCAAGGCCGATGCCAACGGCAGCGTGGTGCGTCTGGGCGACGTGGCGAAGATCGGCCTCGGGCCGGAAAGCTACGACAGCATCAGCACCTTCAATGGCAAGCCGTCGGCGTCGCTGGGCATTGAACTCAATGCCGGTGCCAACGCGATCGCCGTCTCCAAGGCCATCGATGCACGGCTTCAGCAGCTGCAGAAGTACTGGCCGCATGGCTACACCGCCCACGTGGCCTTCACCACTACGCCGTTCGTGACCATTTCGCTGAAGGAAGTGGTGATCACCCTGATCGAAGCGATCATCCTGGTGGTGCTGGTGATGTACCTGTTCCTGCAGAACTGGCGCGCCACGCTGATCCCGACCATCGCGGTGCCGGTGGTGCTGCTGGGCACGTTCGGCGTGCTGGCTGCATTCGGGTATTCGATCAACACCCTGACCATGTTCGCACTGGTGCTGGCCATCGGCCTGCTGGTGGACGATGCCATCGTGGTGGTGGAGAACGTAGAGCGGGTGATGACCTTCGAAGGGCTGGCGCCGAAGCCGGCCACGCTGAAGGCGATGGGCCAGATCACCGGCGCGCTGGTCGGCATCGTGCTGGTGCTGACCGCGGTGTTCCTGCCGATGGCGTTCTTCAGCGGTGTAACCGGGGTGATCTATCGCCAGTTCTCGGTGACGATCGCCGCCGCGATGATCCTGTCGGTGCTGGTGGCGATGACCATCACCCCGGCACTGTGTGGCAGCATCCTGCACCAGATTCCCAAGGGCGGCCATCCGCATGGCGACCACGGTGGCGAGCCGAGCCTGCTGGGCAAGTTCTTCATCTGGTTCAACCACCGGTTCGAGCGCACCTCCAACGGCCTGCGTCACCGCGTGGATCGTTTCCTCGGCCGCCGCACGCTCGGCGTGCTGTTCTACCTGGTGCTGAGCGTGGCCACCGGCCTGTTGCTGTGGCACCTGCCGGGCGCGTTCCTGCCCGATGAAGACCAGGGCATGCTCAACGCGCTGGTGAAGCTGCCGGCCGGTTCCACGCTGGAGCAGACGCGGGCGGTGATGGATCGTCTGAGTGCCGTCGCGGTGAAGGACGACGGCGTGCTCTCGATCCAGGCCACCGCCGGTTTCAGTGTTACCGGCAGCGGCCAGAACGTCGGCCAGGCCTTCATCCGCCTGAAGGACTGGGATGACCGCAAGGACGACGCCGATACCATCGCCGCACGGTTGACGCGGGCGATGGCCAGCGTGCCCGATGCGCAGGTGTTCATCACCTCGCCACCCGCCATCCTTGGCCTCGGCGATGCGGGCGGTTTCACCTTGGAACTGCAGGACGAAGGCGGTGCCGGCCATGCCGCCGCCGTGGCCGCGCGCAACACGCTGCTGAAGGAAGCCGCCAAGGACCCGAAGCTGGTCAACGTGCGCTACGCCAGCCTGGAAGACGCGCCGGTATACGCGGTGAAGGTGGACGACGCCAAGGCGCAGGCGATGGGCGTGAACCCGCAGGACGTCAATGACACCTTGAACGCGGCGTTGGGCGGCGACTTCGTCAACAACTTCATCTACAAGGGCCGCATCAAGAAGGTGTTCATCCAGGGCACCGCCGAAGCACGCATGCAGCCGCAGGACATCGAGCGCTGGAGCGTGCGCAACCAGGCCGGGCAGATGGTGCCGCTGTCGTCGCTGATCAGCACGCATTGGACCAGTGCGCCGGCCGCACTGCAGCGCTACAACGGCATCTCGGCGATGGAAATCACCGGCCAGCCGGCACCGGGCGTCAGCTCCGGCGAGGCGATGGCCGAGATCGCGCGCCTGGCCGACACGCTGCCGGAAGGCTTCAGTCACGCCTGGTCGGACATGGCCTACCAGGAACAGCTGTCGGGCAACCAGGCGCCGATGCTGTACGCCATCTCGCTGCTGTTCGTGTTCCTGTGCCTGGCCGCGCTGTATGAAAGCTGGGCGGTGCCGTTCGCGGTGATGCTGGCGGTGCCGGTGGGCGTGTTCGGCGCCGTGCTGATGATGAACCTGCGTGGCCTCAACAACGACGTGTACTTCCAGGTCGGCCTGCTGACCACGATTGGTCTGGCAGCGAAGAACGGCATCCTGATCGTCGAGTTCGCGCGCATCCTCGAACAGCAGGGCAGGAGTACCCGCGACGCAATCCTGCAGGCGGTCTACCTGCGGCTGCGGCCGATCGTGATGACTTCGCTGGCGTTCCTGATGGGCGTGTTGCCGCTGGTATTTGCCACCGGCGCCGGTTCGGCTGCGCGCCGTTCGCTGGGCACGGGCGTGGCCGGCGGTACGGTGGCCTCGATGGTGCTGGGCATGTTCTTCGTGCCCTTGTTCTACCTGCTGGTGCGCCGCCTGTTCCCGGGCCGCGCGCCGGCCGACGCCACTGCCCCGGAGGCAAGCCCATGAAGCCGATGCTGCTGCGCGCCCTGGCGGCCGCAACGATGACCGCCGTGCTGGGCGGCTGCGTGAGCATGGCCCCGCACTACCAGCGGCCCGAGGCGCCGGTGCCGGCACAGTTCGGCAATGCCGGCACCGGCGAGGCCGAGCCGGCACTGGCGATGCCGGCCTGGCGCGAAGTGTTCCTGGAACCGCGCCTGCAGCAGGTCATCGCGCTGGCGCTGCAGAACAACCGCGACCTGCGCGTGGCGGTGCTGCAGGTGGAGAAGGAGCGCGCGCAGTACCGCATCCAGCGCGCGGCACTGCTGCCGTCGGTGGATGCCAGCGGCAGTGTCACCCGTTCGCGGGTGAGCGATGCCAACAGCGAGACCGGCGTCACCCAGCTGACCGAATCCGATGCCGTGCAGGTGGGTATCAGCAGCTGGGAGCTGGACCTGTTCGGGCGTATCCGCAGCCTGAAGAACGAGGCGCTGCAGAACTGGCTGGCCAGCGCCGAGAACCAGCGCGCCGCGCGCACCAGCCTGGTGGCTGAAGTGGCGACGGCCTGGCTGGCGCTGGCGGCCGACGAGCAGTCGCTGGCATTCACGCAACAGACGCTGGACAGCCAGCAGCAGACCCTGCAGCGCACCGAGGCCCGCCATGCACAGGGGCTGGCCTCGGGCCTGGACCTGTCGCAGGTGCAGACCAGCGTGGAAGCCGCGCGCGGAGCGCTTGCGAAGCTGCAGACCCAGCAGGCGCAGGATCGCGATGCATTGCAGCTGTTGGTGGGGGCACCGCTGGATCCGGCCCTGCTGCCTACCGCGCAGGCGCTGGATGGCAGCGTCGCATTGGCGCCGCTGCCCGCCAACCTGCCGTCCAGCGTGTTGCTGCAGCGCCCGGACGTGCTGTCCGCCGAGCATGCATTGCAGGCAGCCAACGCCGATATCGGTGCCGCGCGCGCCGCATTCTTCCCGACGCTGGCGTTGACCGCCAACTACGGCCACAGTTCCACCGCGTTGTCGACGCTGTTCTCGGCCGGCACCCGTGGCTGGTCGTTCGCGCCCAGCATCACCGCGCCGATCTTCCATGCCGGTGCACTGAAGGCCTCGCTGGATGCCTCGAAGATCGGCAAGGACATCGGCATCGCGCAGTACGAGAAGGCGATCCAGCAGGCCTTCAGTGAGGTGGCCGATGCGCTGGCCACGCGCGATCACCTGACCGCGCAGCTGGACGCGCAACGCGCGTTGGTGGCTGACAGCCAGCGCAGCTACACCTTGGCCGATGCGCGCTACCGCACCGGACTGGATGGCTACCTGCAGTCGTTGGATGCGCAGCGCAGCCTGTATGCCGCGCAGCAGGACCTGATCGCCCTGCAGCAGCAGGAAGCGGGCAACCGGGTGACGTTGTTCAAGGTGCTGGGTGGTGGCGCCGACGCGCGGTAACGCGATCTGCTCTGGTAGGTGCCGACCTTGGTCGGCACGAATCATCAGATCGCGACACTCCATGCTTCCGTGCCGACCAAGGTCGGCATCCACCAGGGCAGACTCATGTGCCGACCAAGGTCGGCACCCACCAGAAGCAGGTGAGACCGCGTTACGCCACGCGTCCGCGCCGCGCCCGCTCCAGGTGCACCAGCAGCAGCGAGATCGCCGCCGGGGTCATGCCCGGGATACGCTGCGCCTGGCCGATGGTCTGCGGGCGCACACGTTCCAGTTTCTGCAGTGCCTCAGCCGACAGCCCGCGCACGGTTGCATAGTCGAACGCCTCGGCGATCGGCGTGGCCTCATGCCGCTGCTGCCGCTCGATTTCCTCGCGCTGGCGATCCAGGTAGCCGGCGTACTTCACGCCGATCTCCACCTGTTCGGCCACCTTGGCGTCGGCCACGGCCGGGCCCAGCGACGGCACCTGCATCAGCTGCGCGTAATCCAGTTCGGGGCGCTTGATCAGGTCCAGCACGTTGGTTTCGCGGCTGACCATGACGCCCAGCGTATCCTGCACTTCGCGGCCGAGCGCATTGGCCGGCGTGGCCCACAGCGCACCCAGACGCGCACGCTCGGCGGCGACCGCGGCCTGCTTGGTTTCGAACGCGTTCCAGCGGCGGTCGTCGACCAGGCCCATTTCGCGGCCGGCCGGGGTCAGGCGCTGGTCGGCATTGTCCTCGCGCAGCTGCAGGCGGTACTCGGCGCGGCTGGTGAACATGCGGTAGGGCTCGTTGGTGCCGTGGGTGATCAGGTCATCCACCAGCACGCCCAGGTACGCCTCGTCGCGGCGCGGGCACCAGCCATCCAGTCCACGTACCTGGCGTGCGGCGTTGAGGCCGGCCAGCAGGCCCTGCGCGGCCGCTTCTTCATAGCCGGTGGTGCCGTTGATCTGGCCGGCGAAGAACAGGCCGTTGACCAGCTTGGTTTCCAGCGAGGCCTTCAGCCCGCGCGGATCGAAGAAGTCGTACTCGATCGCGTAGCCGGGGCGGGTGATGTGCGCGTTCTCGAAACCACGGATGCTGCGCACCATCTCCAGCTGCACGTCGAACGGCAGCGAGGTGGAGATGCCGTTGGGGTAGATCTCGACGATGCCCAGGCCTTCGGGTTCGACGAAGATCTGGTGGCTGGCCTTCTCGGCGAAGCGCACTACCTTGTCCTCGATGGACGGGCAGTAGCGCGGGCCGATGCCTTCGATCTGGCCGCTGTACAGCGGCGAGCGATGCAGCGCGTCGCGGATGATCTGGTGGGTCTGTTCGGTGGTGTGGGTGATCCAGCAGCTGACCTGCTGCGGATGCTCGTCCACCGAGCCGAGGAAGGACATCACCGGGCGCGGCGAATCACCGGGCTGCTCATCCATCACGCTGTAGTCCAGCGAGCGGCCATCGATGCGCGGCGGCGTGCCGGTCTTCAGGCGGTCCACCTGGAACGGGCGCTCGCGCAGGCGCGCGGCCAGCGTGGTGGCCGGCGGGTCGCCCATGCGGCCGGCAGCGTACTGGGTCGGGCCGACATGGATCTTGCCGGCGAGGAAGGTACCGGCCGTCAGCACCACGGCCCCGGCGTCGAAACGCAGGCCGGTCTGGGTGATGACGCCGCGCACGGTGTCGCCTTCGATGACCAGGTCATCGACCGCGGCCTGGAACACCGTCAGGTTGTCCTGGCCTTCGACGATGGCGCGGATCGCCATGCGGTACAGGTTGCGGTCGGCCTGGCAGCGGGTGGCGCGCACGGCCGGACCCTTGGAGGCATTGAGCGTGCGCCACTGGATGCCGGCGCGGTCGGCGGCATGCGCCATCGCACCGCCCAGCGCGTCGATTTCCTTGACCAGATGGCCCTTGCCGATGCCGCCGATGGCCGGGTTGCAACTCATCGCGCCCACGGTTTCGATGTTGTGGGTCAGCAGCAGGGTGCGCACGCCGGTGCGGGCTGCGGCCAGCGCGGCTTCGGTGCCAGCGTGGCCACCGCCGATGACGATGACGTCGTAACAATGGAAGGACGGGTTCATGGGAGGCTGTTCAGCTGGGGGCGGGCGCGGCCGGGGGCGGCGCCGGGGTGGCGATTTTAGCGCCATTCGGGGCCAGGACGCCGGCACCGGCCAGTTGGCGTCGAAATCAACCCTAAAGTTGGCAGGATTTTTGCAGATAACCCAATAGCACCCATCGTGGCTGGCGCCGTAGGCGCCCGTGACCG
This sequence comes from Stenotrophomonas sp. YJH_SMC_4, assembly GCF_059371575.1. Lineage (NCBI taxonomy): Bacteria > Pseudomonadati > Pseudomonadota > Gammaproteobacteria > Lysobacterales > Lysobacteraceae > Stenotrophomonas > Stenotrophomonas sp. YJH_SMC_4. The sequence continues at coordinate 252 of NZ_JCAFUR010000015.1, read as the reverse complement.
GAATTGGAACAGGGGCCGGTACAGGTGCATGGTGGGGGAGCAGAGGGCCGGCAGTCGGGGGACTGTCCGGCCCTGTTTTTTTGGGGTGCCGGGAAAGGCCCCGTCCACGCATGGCGTGGATCTTATCTCTTGCCAATCTGGCACCTTGGGTGCCGAGAGCCCGGCGTGGGCGACCGTGTGGATCCAGGTCTTGCGACCGAGAAGTAGCTTGGGTCCCCACGCCGGATTCTCCCTGAACCGCCCGAACAGTTG
>NZ_JCAFUR010000014.1:0-72305 GCF_059371575.1 Stenotrophomonas sp. YJH_SMC_4 | reverse complement strand
CCCAAGGTCGTTCCAACAGATCGCGGAAATCTGTCGAAGGCGGGGTGGGTCCGGTTGCGGGGGCGTGAGCCGCATGGATGCGGCGACCGAGCTTACATGGACGTACTTGCAGCGTCCCCCGCAACCGGACCCACCCCGCCAATCCACGGAATGCCAGCTTTTGCTTTTGCTTTTGCTTTTGCTGTTGCTGTTGCTGTTGCTGTCGAGGCTGCCGGCCAGCGGCCGGCACTACCGCAGGTGCAGGGCTGCAAGCCCTGCCGAACAACCCTCAACCTTCGCAGTTGGCGAACAGGTCGCGATCGCGCTCGTACAGCGAGGTCTTGACCTGCATCAGGCCCAGCACCGACGGGAACAGGTTGTCGTGGTCGGTATAGGCCGCCGAACGCTTGCGCACGCACTGCAGGTCCAACCCACGGCTGCTGGCGAAGCCCGGCGAGAACCACATCGTCATCGGTACGCGGGTCTGCTCGGCCGGAGCGATCGCATACGGCACGCCATGCAGGAACAGGCCCTTCTCGCCCAGCGATTCACCATGATCGGACAGGTAGATCATCGCCGTGTCGTAATCCTGCATGCCCTGCAGGGTGCCGATGGTCTTGCTCAGGAAATGATCGGTGTACAACACCGCGTTGTCATAGCTGTTGGTGATCTCTTCGCGAGAGCAACGGCCGATGTCACGGGTGTCGCAGGTTGGCTTGAAGCGCGCGAAGGCTGCCGGGTAACGCTCGAAGTAGGCCGGGCCGTGGTTGCCCAGCTGGTGCAGCACCACCACGCGGTCGCCGGGCTTGGCACGCACCTGGGTGGCCAGGTCCTGCAGCAGGATCTCGTCCATGCAGCGGCCATCGGCGCACAGCCCCGGGGTGGTCGCATCGGACAGCGACTGGAACTCCAGCCCTTCGCAGACGCCCTTGCAGCCGGACTGGTTGTCACGCCACAACGGTGCGATGCCGGCGCGGTTCAGTACGTGCAGCAGCGACTGGTGTGCACGGATCTTCTTTTCATCGTAGTCGTGGCGTCCCCACGGCGAGAACAGGCACGGCAGCGACACTTCGGTGCTGGTGCCGCAGGAGTGCATGTCGGGGAAGTTGATCACCGGTGCCTGGGCCAACTCCGGGGTGGTGTTGCGGCCGCCGTTGAGCCCCCAGTTCTGCGCGCGCACGGTCTCGCCCATGACGATCACCAGCAGGCGCGGCTTGCTGGCCAGGGCGCGTGGCGTGGCCTTGGCGTCGGTGCCGATCGGCAGCTTCGGCGCGCGCTGCACCGGATTGTCGCCACGCAGCGCGCGCGGCATACCGAGCAGCACGTTGGCCGGTGTGGCGAGATAGCGTACTTCGCGCTGGTTGCGCATCAGCGCCGAGACATCCTGGAACGAGATCAGCGCACCGCCAACTGCGGTCGCCGCCGCCACGACCAGGAAGCCGAGTCGCCACAGCAGGCTGCGGCCCCAACTGCGTCGGCGCAGCTGCACGCGCCACAGCACCACCATCGGCAGCACGGCCAGCAGCAGCAGCGGCCACAGCAGCGATACGGTCATCAGCTCGCGGCTCTCCTTCGGGTCGGTCGCCAGCACGTTGCGCAGCATGTCCGCATCCAGATAGATGTGGTAGCGGCTCATGTAGTGCGCAGCGAACGCCGTCACCAGCAGCAACAGGCTGATTGCCACTTTGGCATTCCAGCGCCAGACCAGGATGCCCAGCAGCACGCCGTGCGCGCCCAGCAGCAACAGCAGCAGCGAAAGCGCGTAACGCAGGCTGCCCGGATGGCTCGCCATCGCGCTGTGCCAGAACAGGCCGTTGCCGGCCACCGCGAAGAACAGGCTGGTCAGCGCGATCAGTGCTTCCGTGGAGAGCTGCGGCCGCCAGTTGCGAAGACCCGCAAGGGTGGGGAGGCGGGCGGAGCGTTGGACCGATGCACTCATGCGTTTGCCTCCTGGCGGTGGGGACGGTCCAGCTGACGGTGGATCAGAACATACAGGCCCAACGAAAGCAGCCAACATATCAACGCGGTGGCGATGTCATGCGAAAGGAAATGGGCGCCCCGCAACTGCTGGCTGATCCCGAACACCAGGCCGGTGCCGAGGCCGATCCAGAGCCCGGTCCAGCGCCAGGACGGCCGCCACAGCAACGCGAAGAAATACAGGCAGAGCCACGCATAGCCTGCGCTGGCGTGGCCTGCCGGGAAGCAGGCCTGTGCCGGCATGCCTTCCGGGCGCAGGGTGAACAGACCGATGAAAGGCTGGTGGCCACCGTAGCGCAGCAGGTCCCAGGGGCATTCCATCGGCACCAGCGACTTCAGCAGGGAGATCACGCCGGTGCCCAGTGCCATGGCAATCACGACATAAAGCAGCGCCCATTGCAGGGTGCGATCGCGACCCCTACGCCAGTGGTGGAAGCACAGCAGGGTCACGACCAGCGCTGCCGCCGTGCTCAACCATTTGCCGGCCTTGTGCACGACGCTGCGGGTGATCCAGGCGTCCTGCAGCGCCCAGTGGCTGCCTTCAAGACGGAACAGGTGATCGGCCACCCATTGATCACCGCCGAAGTCCATCAGCAGCGTAAACAATGGCAGGCCGATTGCGACAGGCAGCCAGAGGTGAGTTACCGCAAATCGAGACGCCAGTGGTGATGTCGCAAGCGGCGCTACCGAATCAAGGGGACGGACGGGCATGCTGGGAAGGGGCGGTTCGGGAATCCGCGCTCATGCTCGTCACCTTGATGTCGGAGAAGGGTCGGACGCCCGTTCGCGCCGGGTTAATGAGTCCCCGGCGCATGTCAACGTTCAGTCTTCTTCGGCAGTCGATCCTGTCCGCTCGGCGTGACACTCCGGGTTCCATGCGGTACCGGGAAGCAGTTGCCAACGATTCCTGTTGGCAACACCGATGTCGATCACTTTGGCCGGATCCACGCAGGGGCTCATCGCATCGTCCAGCACCAGCAGCCAGCGCTTGTCCGGCGCCTCAGCGAGCCAAGGGCCGGCGTCATGCCATTGCTCTGCCCAGGGCCGCTTGAAGCCGAATTCGCGTACCGGGCGGTCGGCCTGCAGCAGGTTCTGCTCGCGCCAGGCCACCAGCGCCAGTTCGGCATCCGGTCCGATCCGCGCGCCGACCCGGCGCATCAGCGCTGACGCCGATGCATAGGGATCCAGCGCCGGGATCAGTACCAGGCCGTAGAGCATCCACAGCATGCCGTGGGTCAGCAGCACCAGCGTCGCCGCGCGGCGCACCCGCAACCACACGATCAGCGTGGCCAGCGCGATGGCGAAGGTCAGCAGGCCATCGCCCAGCACCGGCAGCAGGGTATCGGGCATGGCGCGGCGTTCCAGCTGGGCCACCGCCCAAGCGTGTTCGGTCAGCAGCATCACGCCCAGCGTGCCAGTGGCCAGCATCAGCACCACGCTGTAGCCGAACAGGTAGCGGCGCACGCACAGGCGGCGCAGCAGGCCGGGCAGCAGCGGCGCCACCGCCAGTGCCATCGCCGGCAGCATCGGCAACAGATACACCTCGCGCTTGCCCGGGCTGGCGCTGAAGAACACCAGTACCAGCACGGCCCAGCCCAGCAGCAGCCACTGGCGGCGGTCGCCACGGCGGATACGGCGCCACCAGGGCTTGAACAGCATCGGCAGCAGCAGGCTGCCCGGCAGCCACAGGGTAAGGATCACCTGCAGGTAATACCAGGCGGGCTGCCGGTGGTGCCACGCATTGGCATAACGGGTGCCGGTCTGCTTGAACAGCAGCTCGTGCGCATAAGCCTGCAGTTCGGCACTGGGCGTGTGCAGCAGGGCCCAGCCCAGCGGCGCCAGCCACACCCCGACACCCAGCAGGAAGGCCGGGATCAGCCAGAGCAGGGTTGCCGGATGCGGACCTTCCACCGTGCGTCCGCGGCGGCGCTGGTACAGCCACCAGCCGAACCAGGGCAGCACCATCAGCAGCGGCAGGAACCCCACGCCCTTGGTCACCGTGCCGACGCCTGCGGCGAAGCCGGCCAGCCACAGGGCGGGCAGGTTGCGGCGTTCACACAGATGACGCATCAGGCCCCAGAGGGCCACGGTGGTCATGCCCACCAGCACCATGTCGATCTGCGCACGCTTGGCCATCAGCCCGAACTGCAGGGTGCAGAACAGCGCAGCGAGGGCGTAGATGGAATGTCGTGGCGACCACAGCCGCCGCGCCAGGTCCGACACCAGCCACAGGCTGAGCAGGGCGCCCAGCAACGACGGCAGCAGGAAGGACCACTGCCAGCTGCCGACGATCTCGTAGGCGGCGGCCTGCAGCCACATGAAGACGGGTGGCTTCTCCGCATACAGTTCCACGCCACGGTGCGGCAGCAGCCATTGCCCGCTCTCGACCATGGTCCGGGCCGCCAGCACGAAGCGCGGCTCGTCCGGCGGCTGCGGCTGCCGAAGGCCGATCCCCGCTGCCAGCGCAGCAATGATCAGCAGCCACAACAGGGGCAGGCGCCAACGGCGGGGCAGGGCTACGGGCACGGCAGGCTCCGGGAGCAAAACGGCCATTCTGAGGTGGCAGGGGTGGGAAAAGCGTCAGAGCGGCGCCGGGGCGACCGCATTCCGACATGTGCGGCGCTACCATGGTACGAACTTCCGTGGATGTTTCGTGCATGCGTCTGTTGGTGATCGAGGACAACCGCCAGCTGGTGGCCAACCTGTTCGACTATTTCGAGTCGCGCGGGCACGTGCTCGACGTGGCGCCGGATGGCATCACCGGACTGCACCTGGCCGGGAGCCATCCGTATGACGCCGTCATCCTGGACTGGATGCTGCCGCGCATGGAGGGCCCGGAGGTGCTGCGCCGGCTGCGCGCCGAGCATGCATCGGAAGTGCCGGTGATCATGCTGACCGCGCGTGACGAGCTGCCGGACAAGATTGCGGGCTTCCGCGCCGGTGCCGACGACTACCTGACCAAGCCGTTCGCACTCCCGGAGCTGGAGGTGCGGCTGGAAGCGCTGCTGCTGCGTGCGCAGGGCCGCAACCCGCGCAAGCGCCTGCAGGTGGGCGATCTGGTGCTGGATCTGGCCACCCTGGAAGCCCAGCGCGGCACCCAGGTGCTGCACCTGTACCCGGCCTGCCGCAAGCTGCTGGAAGTGCTCATGCGCGCCAGCCCCGGCGCGGTGACCCGCCAGCAGCTGGAATTCGCTCTGTGGGGCGACGAACCGCCGGATGGCGACCTGCTGCGTTCGCATGTCTACGAGCTGCGCCGCAGCGTGGACGGACCGTTCGCCGAGAAACTGATCCATACCCTGCCGCGGGTGGGTTACCGCTTGGCCGTGACCACGCCCAGCGATGCCGGCAAGGATGATGATGAAGGCGAGTAAGCCGGGGCCGTTGTACCGGCGCGTGGTGTGGTGGTTGCTGGGCTATCTGGCGCTGCTGTCGATCGCGGTGTTCAGCGTCGGCAACTACGTGCATGAACATGCGGAGCACGCTGCCTGGCGCGCGCTGCTCAATTCCGAACTGGACAGCATCGTCGAGCACACCGAGCACGAGCCGCACTATCGCTGGCAGGACTCGGACACGCTCAGCCTGTTCCGCTTCGATGAAGGCAACATGCCGGAAAGCGTGCGCATGCTGCACCCGGGGCTGCATGACGGGGTGCCGATCAACGGGCGGCAGACTGCGGTGATGGTGCGTGACACCGGCTCGATGGGGCGGGTGGCGCTGGCGCTGGACATTTCCGACTTCCATGACCTGGAACAGTTCGCCACGCGCTGGGTGATGCTGGCCGGGGTGATCATGATCTTCGTCACCGTGCTGATGGCGTCGTTCGGCATGGAACGCATGGTGCGCCCGTTGAGCCTGCTGGCGCAGCACATCGCCGCGCTGCGGCCGGGCGTCCAGGGCCAGCGCATCGAGGTCGACCCGCGCGGCAGCTCCGAGCTGCACACCATTGCCGATGCACTGAACGACTATCTGGACCGCAACGAGCAGTTTGTCGAACGCGAGCGGGTGTTCATCAGCACCGCCAGCCACGAGCTGCGTACGCCGATTGCGGTGATGACCGGTGCCGCAGAGCTGGCACTGGAACAGCCGGGCCTGCCCGAGCGCGCGCGCCAGCAGATGCAACGCGTGCTGCGCACCGCGCAGAGCGTGGAGCAGCTGATCGAACTGCTGCTGGTGCTGGCCCGTGACCCGGCGCGCCTGGCCGCACGCGCCGAGCGCATCGCCCTGGACCAGCTGCTGCCGGAAATCGTCGACGACCATCGTCACCTGCTCGGTGACAAGGACCTGAGCATCGGCATCCAGGCGGCCCCGGTGGATATTGTCGCGCCGCTGGCCGTCGTGCAGGCCGCGATCGGCAACCTGCTGCGCAATGCCATCGAGAACAGCGGGCGTGGCCACATTGAGTTGCGCCTGAGCTCGTCGGCGGTGCTGACCCTGCAGGATCCGGGACATGGCATGAGCCCGGAGGAGATTGCGGCGATCCACGCGCGGATGGCCCGTGGCGAGCGCGCCGACCGTGGCGGCGGCATCGGCCTGGACCTGATCGCCCGGCTCTGCGAGCACCTTGGCTGGACCCTGCAGCTGCAGCCCTGCGAGCCGCGTGGCACGCGCGCCACGCTCGATTTCAGCGCTTCACGTCCGGCCTGAACCGGCCGTCCTGGTAGATGCCAACCTTGGTTGGCATGCTGCCCGTCGACCAAGGTCGACGCCTGCCCACGCAATGTCCGTTCGCATTACCGGCCGTTCGGCCGCGCCACATGCTGGTCGATCAGGATCACATTGCCGTCGGGATCGGCCAACTGCAGGTAGCCGGTGCCCCGCCCATGAGGGTCGGTACGCACCGCCAGTTCAATGCCCTTCGCATCCAGTTCCGCCTGCAGTTCACGCACATCCTGGAAGTGGGGCAGTTCCTGCTTGTGCTGGTCCCAGCCCGGGTTGAAGGTGAGCAGGTTGCCCTCGAACATGCCCTGGAACAGGCCGATGACAATGCCGTTGTTGCGCATCACCAGCCAGTTCTGCGCCGGCTCGCCACCGGTCACCGAGAAGCCCAGTGCTTCGTAGAAGCTGCGGGAGGCCGCCAGGTCCCTGACCGAGAGGCTGACGGAGAAGGCGCCGAGCTGCATGGGAGTGGCTCCGGGAAAGGGCAGCCGGCACTGCAGCATGACCCGGCGTGAAGACAATGTTAATCTCGGGGTGCGCCGCTTCATGCGGCGCTTTTTTTTCCCGCTCTTTCGATCGACAGAGGATCCCATGCCGACCGAACCCGCTACTGCCCTGATCAGCAACGACATCGTTGGCCTGGGCCTGATTGCCGCCACCCTGGCCCTGATCTTCTGGGCTGCCAGTGGCCCGACCCCGTTGTTGAAGAAGATCTTCGCCTGGGTGCCGGCGCTGCTGCTGTGCTACTTCGTCCCCGCCATCTACAACACCGCCGGTGTCATCGACGGCCACAACACCTCGCTGTACAACCCGGTCGCGCGTGACGTGCTGCTGCCGGCCGCGCTGGTCCTGCTGACCCTGTCGATCGACCTCAAGGGTATTGCCAAGCTCGGCCCGAAACTGCTGATCGTGTTCTGCGCCGGTACCGCCGGCATCATGCTCGGCGCCATCGTCTCGTTCCAGCTGATGAAGCTGATCCACCCCGAAACCGTGGCCGGTGATACCTGGGCCGGCATGGCGGCGCTGGCCGGCAGCTGGATCGGCGGCGGCGCCAACATGGTGGCCATGCGCGAAGTGTTCGGCACCGATGCCACCACCTTCGGCCAGTTCGCGGTGGTCGACGTGGCCTGCGCCAGCCTGTGGATGGCCATCCTGCTGTTCCTGGCCAACCGCGCGCAGCAGATCGATACCCGCAACGGTGCCGATACCCGTGCCATCGACGAGATGAAGGCGCGCATCAGTGCCTACGAGGCGCAGAACGCGCGCATTCCCAGCATGACCGACCTGATGGTGATCGTCGGCGTGGCACTGGGCGGCGTCGGCCTGGCCCATGCCATCGCCGCGCCGCTGGCGGGCTGGTTCAAGGCCAATGTCAGCTGGGCCAGCCAGTTCAGCCTGGACAGCCAGTTCGTGTGGGTGATCCTGCTGTCCACAGCGATGGGCCTGGGCCTGAGCTTCACCCGTGCGCGCCGGCTGGAAGCTGCGGGCGCTTCGCGGCTGGGCACGGTGTTCCTGTACTTCCTGATCGCCTGCATCGGCATGCAGATGAACCTGCTGTCGCTGCTGGACCGGCCGTGGCTGTTCCTGCTCGGCGCGATCTGGATGGCCACGCATGTGCTGGTGCTGTGGGTGGTGGCCAAGCTGCTGCGCGCGCCGCTGTTCTTCTTCGCGATCGGTTCGCAGGGCAACATCGGCGCAGCCGCTTCGGCCCCCGTGGTGGCTGCGGCGTTCCATCCGACGCTGGCTCCGGTGGGCGTGCTGCTGGGCACGGTGGGCTACGCCACCGGCACCGGGCTGGCGTATGTCACTGGCCTGATCCTGAAGTGGATGGCCAACGGCTGAGTCCGGGCCGCCCCGGCGTCATGCCTGCGTAGATCCACGCCATGCGTGGATGCATTTCATGGGCCTCCATGAACATGGAAGGGGTCAGATCCGTTTCCCGGAGGAAACGGATCTGACCCCTGATGCATCTCGCCGTCACCGGAAATCTGTCGAAGGTGGGGTGGTGTCGGATGGCGGGGTGTCCGCGGCATGGATGCCGCGGCCAAGCCCCCAGGGATGGGTTTACGGCGTCCCCGCCATCCGACACCACCCCGCCAAGCACACAGAAACCCAGAGCCGACGCCTCAGCTGTTGCCGTTGCTCCGGCCTCTGCGGGCGCCGGGCTGCAAGCCCGGCACCCACCCTGGAACCTCAACAGCAGCGACCACCGTTGCGTCCGCTGTAGCGCGCTTCCTGGCGCTCGCGGAAGAACGTCTTGTAATCCATCGGCTCCTGGTCCGGATGCTTTTCCAGCATGTGCCGGACGTAGTTGTCGTAATCAGGAATGCCACAGCACAGTCGGGCGGTCTGCACCAGGCGCCGCCAGATGCGGCGGTGTGCCTGGTACTGGCCGGCGGGAACCAGTTGCGTGCTCATCACAGATCCACCATTTCATGCGGCTTCAGCGCCACGTACGGGGTCTCGCGGTCGCTGCGCTGCGGATTGCGGCGGGCCGCCAGGATGGTCTTGATCGAATACACCAGCACTGCGCCCACCACCAGCAGGAACAGCGCGGTCAGGCCGGTGTTGACGTAGGCGTTGACCACGATCTGCTTCATCTGCGCCACCGATTTGGCCGGTGCCGTGATGGTGTCGCTGGCGAGGGCGGCCTGGAACTTGTGTGCCTGGGCCAGGAAGCCCTGCGCCGGATTGCTGTCGAAGATCTTGATGAAGCCGGCGTAAGTGGTGCAGATCAGCAGCCAGATGGCCGGCACGGCCGTCACCCACGCATAGCGGTCACGCTTCATCTTGAACAGCACCACCGTGCCCAGCATCAGCGCGATACCCGCCAGCATCTGGTTGGAGATGCCGAACAGCGGCCACAGCGTCTGGATGCCACCGAACGGATCGACCACACCGGTGTAGAGCAGGTAGCCCCACAGCGCCACGCAGCCGGCGGTACCGATGATGTTGGCGGTCCACGATTCGGTCTTCTTCAGGGCCGGCACGAAGTTGCCCAGCAGGTCCTGCAGCATGAAGCGACCGGCACGGGTGCCAGCGTCGACTGCCGTGAGGATGAACAACGCTTCGAACAGGATCGCGAAGTGGTACCAGAACGCCATCATCGCGTCGCTGCCACTGGGAATCGCTTCGTGCAGGATCTGCGCGATGCCCACCGCCAGTGTCGGTGCGCCACCTGCGCGATGCAGGATGGTCGGCTCGCCGATTGCCGCCGCGGTCGCGGTCAGCTGCTCGGGCGTGATGGTGAAGCCCCAGGTGTTGGTGATGTAGTGCGCCGCCGAGGCCGCATCGGCACCGATCACCGCCGCCGGGCTGTTCATCGCGAAGTAGATGCCCGGATCGATGATCGAGGCCGCCACCAGCGCCATCACCGCCACGAACGATTCCATCAGCATGCCGCCGTAGCCGATGTAGCGCATGTGCGCTTCATTGGCCAGCAGCTTCGGCGTGGTGCCGGAGGAAATCAACGCGTGGAAGCCGGAGACCGCACCGCAGGCGATGGTGATGAACAGGAACGGGAACATGCCGCCCTTCCATACCGGGCCATCACCACTGGCAGCGAACTGGGTCAGCGCCGGCATCTTCAGTTCCGGCATCACAATCAGGATGCCGACGGCCAGTGCGATGATGGTGCCGATCTTGAGGAAGGTCGACAGGTAATCGCGGGGGGCCAGCAGCAGCCACACCGGCAGCACCGAGGCGACGAAGCCGTAACCGATCAGCATCCAGGTGATCTGGGTGCCGGTGAAGGTGAAGGCCGGGCCCCAGACCGGATCGGCGGCGACCTTGCCGCCGTACCAGATCGCGGCCAGCAGCAGGATCAGGCCGACCACCGAAATCTCGCCGATCCTGCCGGGGCGGATGTAGCGCATGTACACGCCCATCAGGATCGCGATGGGCATCGTCGCGATCACCGTGAACATGCCCCACGGGCTTTCGGCCAGCGCCTTGACCACCACCATCGCCAGCACCGCCAGGATGATGATCATGATCAGGAACGCACCGAACAGCGCGATGGTGCCGGGCACCTGGCCCATCTCTTCCCGCACAAGATCGCCCAGGGAGCGGCCGTTGCGGCGGCTGGACAGGAACAGGACCATGAAGTCCTGCACCGCGCCGGCCAGCACCACGCCCACCACCAGCCACAGCAGGCCGGGCAGGTAGCCCATCTGTGCGGCCAGCACCGGTCCCACCAGCGGGCCGGCACCGGCAATGGCGGCGAAATGGTGACCGAACAGCACGTGCTTGTTGGTCGGCACGTAGTCCAGGCCATCGTTGTTGATCACCGCCGGGGTGGCCCGGGTCGGATCCAGCTGCATCACCTTGTTGGCGATGAACAGGCTGTAGAAGCGGTAGGCCACCAGGTACAGCGAAACGGCGGCGACGACGATCCACAGGGCATTGATGTGTTCGCCGCGGCGTAAGGCCACGGTGCCCAGACAGAAGGCGCCGAGCAGGGCGAGTACCGCCCAGCCTATTTTGGAAAACCCTTTCATGAGGTGCTCTCTCCCGGAAAGACAGTCAAAGAGTCCCGCGTGCCCTCGGCAGGGTCAATTGGCACAGGACGAATCGGCGGTAGTACTTTGGTCGTACGCTTGTTGTGCTGACATGCAGCGAACATCAGGGATGGAACAATCGGTTGCGGCGCCGTCCATTGGCGTGCGGCCATGTGGCGTCCATCTTCAGTGGCATCCATCCAACAGGAGTCGCCATGAGCTTTCCCGAACCGGTCCGCGTACTGCGGACCATCCGTGGCATGCCCACCTCCGACGGTGCCGGCGTGCGCCTGACCCGCGTCATCGGCGGCCCGACGCTGCCTGACCTGGACCCGTTCCTGCTGCTCGATGAATTCGGCACCGACCGTGCCGAGGACTACATCGCCGGCTTCCCGGAGCATCCGCATCGCGGTTTCGAGACCGTCACCTACATGCTCGACGGGCGCATGCGGCATCGCGACAACCACGGCAACGAGGGCCTGCTTACCCCGGGCAGCGTGCAGTGGATGACCGCAGGCCGTGGCCTGGTGCATTCGGAAATGCCCGAGCAGGAAAGCGGTCAGATGCGCGGCTTCCAGCTGTGGGTGAACCTGCCGGCGAAAGAGAAGATGACCGAGCCGAAGTACCAGGAGTTCGCGCCCGAGCGCATTCCCGTGGTGCGGCCGGACGCCGGCGTGGAAGTGAAGGTGATCGCCGGCAACGTGGATGGCACGCAGGGCCCGATCGTGCAGCCGGCCACCGATCCGCTGTACCTGGACATCACGCTGGCCCCGGATCGCGCCTGGACCTATGCCTTGCCGGAAGGGCACAACGCCTTCGCGTATGTGTTCGAAGGTGCGGTGACGGTGGGTGAGCAGGACGCGGCGCGCGACGTCGCCCGCCAGGAACTGGCGGTGCTGGGCGGTGGCGAGCAGCTGCATCTGTCGGCCGGCAGCGAGGGTGCGCGGCTGATCCTGGTGGCTGGTCGTCCGTTGCGGGAACCGGTGATGCGCCATGGCCCGTTCGTGATGAACACGCGGCAGGAACTCATGCAGGCCTTCGTCGATTTCCAGGAAGGCAAGTTCTGAGGCGGTGCCGGCCGCTGGCCGGCGACTGCCTGCGGTCACGGCGGATCGAGGTGCCGGCCAGCGGCCGGCACTACCGTCAGGTCGGCTCGCATTGCGGGGATGCTGCAAGGCAGTCATCCCCGCCATCGTCAGTTCCCGGCAGCCACGGCCGACGGGGTCAGGCTCATCCCCTGCGCCAGCTGTTGCAGCGAACCCAGTTCCTGCGCGCTGTCCGGATACAGCGAAATCTGCGCGTAACGCCCTTTGTCGAGCTTGACCACGCTGATGCGGCGCTCGGCATAACCGGGCGGCTGCTGGCCTCCCAGATCGGGCTGGTACCAGTACAGTGATTCACCGCCGAAGCTGCCCTTTTCGTGGCGCAGCGAGCGGTTCAATGGAAGGTTGGGATCGCGTGCACTGAGCATCAGGCTCAGTACCTCGCGGCCATCGCTGGTGCTGGCACGGCAGACCAGGAAATCGGCCTGTGCCTGCTGTTGCCACTGCAGGCCGCTGTTGGCCGGCAATGAAGGACATTCGGTGGGAGCCTGCGCGGCGGCCTGGGCCGCAGCGAACAGCAGGCTCGACAACACTACAGGCGCGAACTTCATGCATCCCCCAAGGTGGTGTGTCGTGGCTCCGTCGGATGGACCGGCGGCCTTGGCATCCCATCCCCGGATGCCCCGCCGGCCGGCATGTGCACGGACGGTCAACTCAACCTTAACGGAACGTGAGCGATCGCACAAATTGCGGTTACAAGCGTAACCATTGCGGCCGAAGGTCGGCCGCAATGGTCCGCACAGGCCTCAGCGGTCGTTGCCGAGCCACTTGTAGATGATGCCGCCGATCGCACCGCCCAGCAGCGGGGCGACCCAGAACAGCCACAGCTGGCTGACCGCCCCGCTGCCGGCGAAGAAGGCCACGGCGGTGGAGCGGGCCGGGTTCACCGAGGTGTTGGTGACCGGGATGCTGATCAGATGGATCAGGGTCAGCGACAGGCCGATCGCCAGCGGCGCGAAGCCAGCCGGTGCCTTGCCGTGGGTGGCGCCCATGATCACGATCAGGAACACGGCGGTCAGCACCACTTCGCACAGGAAGGCCGCCGCCACGCTGTAACCGCCGGGCGACAGCGCACCATAGCCATTGCTGGCGAACGCACCGGCCTGGCTGCCGTCGATGGCGAAGCCGCTGGCCCCCGAGGCGATCTGCAGCAGGATGAAGCCGGCCAACAGGCCACCAGCCACCTGGGCGATGATGTACGGCACCAGGTCCTTGGTCGGGAAGCGGCCACCGGCCCACAGGCCGACGCTGACCGCCGGATTGAAGTGCGCGCCGGAGATATGGCCGAACGCATAGGCGCCGGTCACCACGGTCAGGCCGAAGGCGAGCGCCACGCCGAGGAACCCGATACCCAGCGGATTGCTGTCACCGCCGAACTTGGCGGCCAGCACCGCACTGCCGCAGCCACCCAGAACCAGCCAGAACGTGCCGAGGAATTCGGCGGACAAGCGTTTACCCATGCTCATGTGTTGCACTCCTTTGACGGTCGAAAATGTGATTTATGTCACATTTCAATGATCAGCGGGTGACTGTAGCGTCAACGCCGGGTGCAGGCATACACCTTCGGATGTGTGCAACACGCGATGTTCAGTACTGCGGCAGCGGGATGAATTCCTTGTCGTCGCCCGGAATGGTCCCGAAGCGGCCGGCCTCCCAATCGTGCTTGGCCTGCTCGATGCGTTCCTTCGAGCTGGACACGAAGTTCCACCACAGGTGACGCGGGCCATCCAGCGGCTCGCCACCGAACAGCATCGCCTTCACCGGCGTCTTCGCGCGCAGGCGGCCACGTGCGCCGGCTTCGGGAATCACCAGATGCTGTGCAGGGATGTCCACGCCATCCAGCTGTGCGTCGCCTTCGAGGATGTACAGCGCGCGCTCGCGGTGGCCGTCGTCGATATCGATTTCCGCATCCGGGTCGAGATCGATTGCCACGTTGAGGGTGTCGGCGAACACCTTCACCGGCGATTCCTCGCCATAGGCGCGGCCGGCGATGACGCGCAGCCAGGCACCGTTGCGACGCTGCTCGGGCAGGGTGGCCGCGGCATGGTGGTAGAACGCCGGTTCGATTTCCTCGTGCGATTTCGGCAGCGCCACCCAGGTCTGCATGCCATGGATCGGGTTGTCGTGATCGCGGTCCGGTTGCGGCGTACGTTCGGAATGGGCGATGCCGCGGCCAGCGGTCATCCAGTTGACGTCTCCGGGGCGGATCACCTGGTCCGAACCGAGTGTGTCGCGATGGCCGATGGCGCCCGACCACAGATAGGTGACGGTGGCCAGGCCGATATGCGGATGCGGGCGCACGTCGATGGCCGTGCCGGGGTGCATGAGTGCCGGGCCCATCTGGTCGACGAACACGAACGAGCCGATGCTGCGCGCCTGCAGGGTGGGGACGGCGCGACGGACTTCGAGTCCGCCGATGTCGTGCACGCGCGGGGCGATGATGGTGGTCATGCGGGCGTTCTCGCTGGCAAGGATCAGGAGATCAGCATCGCATGCGGCTGTGACGGGGACATGCCCCGTATGGGTAACAGGGTGTTCCAGCCAACGGCGCAGCCCCTCGTGGCTGTGGGGGGGGGGGGGGCGCTGAAGGCGGAAGCAAGATCAAAAGCCGCGCTTGGTCGGGCGGGTGGGTTGCGCAGGACACGCCGTAAACCCGTCCATGGGGGCTCGATGGCGCCATCCATGGCGCCAACGGTCCTGTGCAACCCACCCGCCCGACCTCTGACAGTTTCCGTGTGCGTCCAGCCACGGAGAAGAAAAAAGAAAATCAAGATCAAACGCCGGTCGCTTCGCTCCTGGTGGCGATCAAGGTCGACACCCACCAGTTCGTAATGATCCGTGCCGAACAAGGTCGACACCTACAGCCATCGCAGTTCACCCACCGTCACCGGGAAACTGTCAGGGGTGGGGCGGTGTCGGGTTGCGGGGTGTCCGCGGCATGGATGCCGCGGCCAAGCCCCCAAGGACGGGTTTACGGCGTCCCCGCAACCCGACACCGCCCCGCCAAACAAACAGAAAGGCCAGAGCCGCTTTGGCTCTGGCTTCTGCTGTGGAATTTGACGTTGCCTCTGCGGGTGCCGGGCCGCAGGCCCGGCCGATAAACTCAAACCACTGGTTCGCGGAGGGTGGGGTTGTCCCAGCCCGGGCGCGGGGCGAAACGGTCGCCGTGACGCTGCTGCAGTGCCTTCAGCCGCTCGACGATCGCATCGGCACCGACCGCACGGATGTGCTGGATCGGACCACCGCGGAACGGGGCAAAGCCGGTACCGAAGATCACGCCGGCATCCAGCAGGTCCGCATCGGCCACAACGCCTTCGTGCAGGCACGCCACCGCCTCGTTCAACAGCGGCAGGATCAGGCGGTCCTCCAGATCGGCCGGGGCCTGGTAATCGCTGGCCACGTCCGGCTTCTTCGGCTTGCCGTTTTCCCAGGTGTAGATGCCCTGGCCGTCCTTCTTGCCGCGCTTGTCCGGCTCCACCGTCTGCAAGGCTGCTGGAATCTGCAGGCCCAGGAACGGCGCCAGTTCGCGGCCGACGCCGGCGGCCACGTCCAGGCCGACGGTGTCGATCAGTTCGATCGGGCCCATCGGCATGCCGAACTTCACCGCGGCCCTGTCGATCACCGGGCCCGGAATGCCTTCGGCATACGCGGTGGCGGCTTCCAGCATGTAAGGGAACAGCACGCGGTTGACCAGGAAGCCCGGGCTGCCGGCCACCGGTACCGGGAACTTGCCCAGCGCCTTGCAGAACGCGGCCAGGCGGCGCTCGGTCTCCGGCGCCATGCCGTCGTGGTGAATGATCTCCACCAGTGGCATCTGCGCCACCGGGTTGAAGTAGTGCAGGCCAGCGAACTGCGCCGGGCGCTGGATGTGGTCGCGCAGTTCCACCAGCGGAATTGACGAGGTGTTGGTGGTCAGCAGCGCGTCCAGCTTCATCTTCGGTTCCAGCGTCTGGTACAGCGCACGCTTGGCTTCCGGGTTCTCGATGATCGCTTCGATCACCAGGTCGGCCTCGGCCACGCCGTTGCCTTCCAGGTCGGCACGCAGGCGCGCGGCCACGGCGGGGCGCTTGCTCTCGTCGCGCACCTTCTTGGCGAACAGCGCCTGCGCGCGCTCCATGGCGGGGTCGATGAAGCGCTGCTCGCGGTCCTGGAGAGTCACTTCAAAGCCCTTGTAGGCGGCCCAGGCGGCGATGTCACCGCCCATCACGCCGGCGCCGACCACGTGCACGTGGCGGATGCCGGAATCACCACCACCGAGGCCCTTCAGGCGTTCGGTGAGGAAGAAAATGCGGATCAGGTTGCGCGCGGTCGGGGTGCTGGCCAGCTTCACCACCGCGCGGCGCTCGGCGTCCAGACGCGCCTGGATCGGCTTGCCGCCACTGCGCTGCCAGGTGCTGATCAGCGCGTAGGGCGCCGGATACTGGTCCTTCTTGGCCTTGCGTGCGACCTGCTTGACCATCTGCGGTGCCAGCAGCGTGCGTGCCAGCCAGGTGTTGGTGGCCCAGGCCGTTGCGCGCTGCTTGAACGGGCGCGTGGTGCCGGACAGCGCCAGCGCCACGGCGGTGTCGAGCACCACGGCCGGTGCCACCACCTTGTCGACCAGCCCGATGCCACGCGCGGCCGAGGCCGACAGCGTACGGCCGGTCAGCATCATGTCCATTGCCGCTGGCGCGCCGACCAGCTGCGGCAGGCGCGCGCTGCCGCCCCAGCCCGGGAAGATGCCCAGCTGGGTTTCCGGCAGGCCGATGCGGGTGCTGCTGTCATTGGAGGCCACGCGATAGCGGCAGGCCAGCGCCAGCTCGGTGCCGCCGCCCAGGCAATGGCCGTGGATGGCCGCCACGGTGGGGCAGGGCAGCTCGGCCAGCTTCTGGTAAGTAGCCTGGCCGCGGCGGATGGCGTCGTTGACGGTGCCGCGACGGTCGAACTCCTGGAACTCCTTCAGGTCCGCCCCGGCAATGAAGCCGGCTTTCTTCAGCGACTGGATCACCACGCCCTTGGGCGGGTCCAGTGCAATGCGCTCAAGCAGGTCACCCAGCTCCAGCAGCACATCCTGCGACATGGCATTGACGCTGCTGTCCTGGCGATCCAGGGAGAGGACCACCACGCCGTCGTCGCGGATCTCGGGGTGCCAGTGGCTGAAGCGGAGACCATCGAAGCCTGAGAGCATGGACGTTCCATCCGGTTGTGTATGGAGAAGCGGCTATGATCCAGAGGTTGTTTCCCCCGCGTCAAATCCCAATAGCAGGGGAGTGGCGACCCCGGATCCATGGCCGTGGACCGGAACGCTAACGGAACGGTGGTTAAAAGCTGGTGCGGCGCCGGGTGATCGGCGACTGAACTTTTCCCGGGATTGGCAGTCTCATTGCCCGACGTCGGTTGGGCTGACAGGAGTGCGGCCCCTCATGGCCGAGGTTGATACACCACAGGAGCTGGATCTGGAACTGGTCCGGCGCGTGCAGCACGGCGAGAGCGCCGCGTTCGATGTCCTGGTGCGCAAGTACCAGCATCGCGTGGTGGCCCTTGTCGGCCGCTACATCGCCGACTGGAGCGAATGTCAGGACGTCGCCCAGGACACTTTCATCCGCGCCTATCGCGCGATCGGAAGTTTCCGTGGCGACGCCCAGTTCTCAACCTGGTTGCATCGAATCGCCGTGAATACCGCCAAAAACTACCTGGCTTCACACAATCGACGGCCACCGACCGATGACATCGACATCGGCGATGCCGAACAGTTCGACAGTGGTACGCGCCTGCGCGACACCGACACGCCCGAACGCGAGTTGATGCGCCAGGAGCTGGAACAGACGGTGATGAAGGCCGTCAACGCGCTGCCGGAAGAGCTCCGGTCGGCGATCACCCTGCGCGAGGTGGAAGGCCTGAGCTACGAGGAAATCGCGCAGAAAATGGGGTGCCCGATCGGCACCGTGCGTTCACGGATCTTCCGGGCGCGCGAGGCGATCGACACCGAACTCCGGCCGCTGTTGGACATCGGCAGCGCCACCCGTGAGAAGAGCCGCGTATGACCAGTAACCCGTTCAACGAATCGCAGAACCATCAATCGCCCGCCGGGCAGCGCCTGGACCAGCGCCATCGCGAGCAGCTGTCGGCCCTGGTCGATGGCGAGCTGGGCGCCGATGAAGCGCGCTTCCTGCTGCGGCGGATGGAGCATGACCCCGAACTGGCCGGCTGCCAGGAGCGCTGGCAGCTGCTGGGCGACGTGATGCGTGGGCAGGCGTCGGCACTGGCCCCGGCCGGGTTCAGTTCCGCCGTGGCTGCTGCCATCGCCGCCGAGCCTGCGCCGCAGGCCGCGCCGCGCCGTCAGGTGCGTCGCAGTGGCTGGCGGGCCTGGGGCGGTGGTGCCGCACTGGCCGCTTCAGTGGCAGCGGTGGCGCTGTTCATGGGCGGTGAGAAGCTGAAGGAAGCCACCCCGGGCGAGCCGTTGGCACCTCAGGTGATCGCCAGCCAGGCGGAGCTGCCGACCGTGCCGACCGATCCTGCCCCGGTTACCGAAGCCTCTGCAGACACGGCCGCGATGGCTGTGGCGGCGACTCCCGCCCTGGCGATGGCCACTGCCGGTCGCCGCCAGGACACCCGCCGCGCCAGTGCCACCCGCAGCCAGCAGGCCGCGCGTGCCGCCCAGCGTGAGGACGTGCCGCAACGCGCGGTGGCTGCTGCGCAGGCGCCGCTGACCCCGACCATACCGGCCAATGGCAGCCGCAACATGCCGTTTGGCGAGGTCGGTGGGCTGCAGGCGCGGCCGTGGCCGCGTTCCAGCCTGGCGCCTGCCGCCGGCGGCGCGCTCAATGCCAGCTTCCCGGCCCATACCGGTGGCGCCGCCTTCTACCCGTTCGAGCCGCGCCTGCAGGACGACCTGCCGGTGCCGCCGCGCCCGCGCGACTGAGCCGGGCGCTTTCACGCCCCGCCGTCAGCGGGGCCCGTATTCCTCTTTCCATCCGATCCGGAGGTTGCCGTCCGATGACTCCCCGACTCCGCACGCAGGCCATGGGCCTGTTGGCCCTGACCCTGCCGCTGGTGGCCTGCGCGCAGGCACCGGCTCCGGCCGCCCCGACCCAGGCTGCTCCAGCCACCGCGCCAAGGGCACCGGCACAGCCGCTGGTTACCGGCCTGCCCGATTTCACCAACCTTGTTGAACAGGTCGGGCCGGGTGTGGTCAACGTCGACACCACCATCGTCCGCACCAACCGCCAGGCTTCGCGGGGCCCGATGGGTGGTGACGACGACATGCCGGAATTCTTCCGTCGCTTCTTCGGCCCGGACTTCCCGATGCCGGGGCAGGGCCCGGGCGGCCCGGACGGTGGCCCCAGCATCAAGGGCCGCGGCATGGGCTCGGGCTTCATCATTTCGCCCGATGGCTATGTGCTGACCAACTACCACGTGGTGGCCGATGCCAGCGACGTGAAGGTCAAGCTGGGCGACAGCCGTGAGTTCAACGCCAAGGTGGTGGGCAGCGACCAGCAGTACGACGTGGCGCTGCTGAAGATCGATGGCAAGAACCTGCCGACCGTGCGCGTGGGTGATTCCAATACGCTGAAGCCCGGCCAGTGGGTTGTCGCGATCGGCTCGCCGTTCGGGCTCGACCATTCGGTCACCGCCGGTATCGTCAGTGCACTGGGGCGTAGCACGGGTGGCGCCGACCAGCGCTACGTGCCGTTCATCCAGACCGACGTGGCGATCAACCAGGGCAACTCCGGCGGTCCGTTGTTGAACACCCGCGGCGAAGTGGTCGGCATCAACTCGCAGATCTTCTCCGCCTCCGGCGGCTACATGGGCATCAGCTTCGCGATCCCGATCGACCTGGCGATGAGCGCGGTCGAGCAGATCAAAAAGAGTGGCAAGGTCACCCGTGGCCAGCTGGGTGCGGTGGTCGAGCCGATCGATGCGCTGAAGGCGCAGGGCCTGGGCCTGCCCGACAGCCGTGGCGCGCTGGTCAACCAGATCGTCGCCGGCAGTGCCGCAGAGAAGGCCGGTGTGCAGATCGGCGACGTGGTGCGTTCGGTCAACGGCAGCCCGGTCAACAGCTGGTCCGACCTGCCGCCGCTGATCGGTGCGATGGCACCGGGCAGCCGGGTCACGCTGGGGGTGATCCGCGACGGCAAGCCGCGCGACCTCAGCGCCACGCTCACGGCGCTGAGCGAAGACGGTCAGGGCAATGCCCGTGCGGCGTCTGCCGCCAGGCCCGATGCGGCACCGCAGGCCGGCGCCAATGCCCTGCTGGGCCTGGACGTGAGCGACCTGACCGCACCGCAGCGCAAGCAGTTCGGCCTGGATGGCAACGAAGGCGTGCGTATCACCGGAGTCAAGGGCCAGGCGGCGCGTGATGCCGGCCTGTCTCCGGGCATGGTGATCCTGCAGGTCGGCCGCACCCCGGTCGGCAGCGTGGAGAGCCTGAACCGGGCGCTGTCCAGCTACAAGAAGGACGACGTGGTGATGCTGCTGGTGCGCACCGGCAACGGCAACAGCGCCTTCGTGGCGGTCAAGGCCGGCCAGTAAGGCCTGCCGGGGCCGCTTCGGCGGCCCCTGTGTCTCCCCTGAAGCCCCGCCCTGGCGGGGCTTCGGCCTTTCCGGGCGGGGCCCGAGCAGTCCGCTTTCGCGGTGGGGCGCCGGGCATGCGATAATCGACCGTTACCCTGACGACGCCGCGCGCCGCCGCCACCTATGTCTTCTGATTCGATGCGGAACATCCGCAACTTCTCCATCATCGCCCATGTCGACCACGGCAAGTCCACGCTGGCCGACCGCATCATCCAGCTCTGTGGTGGCCTGCAGGCCCGCGAGATGGAAGCGCAGGTGCTCGACTCCAACCCGATCGAGCGCGAGCGCGGCATCACGATCAAGGCGCAGTCGGTGTCGTTGCCGTACCTGGCCAAGGACGGGCAGACCTACCATCTGAACTTCATCGACACCCCCGGCCACGTCGACTTCTCCTATGAAGTCAGCCGCTCGCTGGCCGCCTGCGAAGGCGCGCTGCTGGTGGTCGATGCGGCCCAGGGCGTGGAAGCGCAGTCGGTGGCCAACTGCTACACCGCGGTGGAGCAGGGCCTGGAAGTGGTGCCCGTGATCAACAAGATCGACCTGCCGACCGCCGACATCGAGCGCGCCAAGGCCGAGATCGAGGCCGTGATCGGCATCGACGCCTCCGACGCCGTGCCGGTCAGTGCCAAGACCGGCCTGAACGTGCAGGACGTGCTGGAAGCGATCGTGCATCGCATCCCGCCGCCGACACCGCGCGACACCGAGAAGCTGCAGGCGCTGATCATCGACTCCTGGTTCGACAACTACCTGGGCGTGGTCTCGCTGGTACGCGTGATGCAGGGCGAGATCAAGGCCGGTGACAAGCTGCAGGTGATGTCCACCGGCCGCAACCACCAGGTCGACAACGTCGGCGTGTTCACGCCGAAGCGGAAAGTGCTGCCTGCGCTGCGTGCCGGTGAAGTGGGCTGGGTCACCGCCAGCATCAAGGACGTGCACGGTGCGCCGGTCGGCGACACCCTGACCCTGGCCGGCGACCCGGCACCGAAGCCGCTGCCGGGCTTCCAGGAAATGCAGCCGCGCGTGTTCGCCGGTCTGTTCCCGGTCGATGCCGAAGATTACCCGGACCTGCGCGAAGCGCTGGACAAGCTGCGCCTGAACGATGCCGCGCTGCGTTTCGAGCCGGAAAGCTCCGAGGCGATGGGCTTCGGCTTCCGCTGCGGCTTCCTGGGCATGCTGCACATGGAAATCGTGCAGGAACGCCTGGAGCGCGAGTACAACCTGGACCTGATCAGCACCGCGCCGACGGTGGTGTATGAAGTCCTGAAGACCGATGGCTCGATCATCAACATGGACAACCCGGCCAAGCTGCCGCCGGTGAACCAGGTCGAGGAGATCCGCGAGCCGATCATCCGTGCCAACGTGCTCACTCCCGAGGAGTACATCGGCAACATCATCAAGCTGTGCGAAGAAAAGCGCGGCAGCCAGATCGGCATCAACTACCTGGGCAGCCAGGTGCAGATCAGCTATGAGCTGCCGATGGCCGAGGTGGTGCTGGACTTCTTCGACAAGCTGAAGTCGGTCAGCCGTGGCTACGCCTCGCTGGACTACCACTTCGTCCGCTTCGACGCCGGCCCGTTCGTGCGCGTGGACGTGCTGATCAACGGCGACAAGGTCGACGCACTGTCGCTGATCGTGCACCGCAGCCATGCCGACCGTCGTGGCCGTGAGCTGTGCGAGAAGATGAAGGACCTGATTCCGCGCCAGATGTTCGACGTCGCCATCCAGGCTGCGGTCGGCTCGCAGATCATCGCCCGTACCACGGTCAAGGCCATGCGCAAGAACGTGCTGGCCAAGTGCTATGGTGGCGACGTTTCGCGCAAGAAGAAGCTTCTGGAAAAGCAGAAGGAAGGCAAGAAGCGCATGAAGCAGGTCGGCCGCGTGGAGATCCCGCAGGAAGCGTTCCTGGCCGTGCTGCAGATGGACAACAAGTAATCCCGCACCGGCCCTGCGGGGCCGGTCGTCCGGTGACGTTGCAAAGGACCCTGAATGAAACTGTTTGAGATCCTCCTGGTCGTGCTGACCCTGGCCTCGGGCCTGATCCTGCTTGCGGACAAGCTGTACCTCGCCAAGCGTCGCGCCCAGCGCGCCGGCCTGCTCGATTCCGAGCCGGTGCTGGTGGATTACTCGCGTGCGTTCTTCCCGGTGCTGGCGATCGTGCTGATCGTGCGCAGCTTCATTGCCGAACCGTACAAGATCCCGTCCAGCTCGATGATGCCGAACCTGCTGATCGGCGATTTCATCCTGGTCAACAAATTCTCCTACGGCCTGCGCCTGCCGATCAGCAACACCAGGATCGTGCCGTTCGGCGAGCCCTCGCGTGGCGACGTGGTGGTATTCCACTTCCCCGGCCACAGCGACAACGACCCGGCCAAGGGCGAGAACTTCATCAAGCGCGTGATCGGCGTGCCGGGTGACACCGTGGTCTTCGAAGGCGACGGCGTGATCCTCAATGGCGAGCCGCTGAAGTACGACAACAAGGGCATCTACGCCGGCCACAAGGGTCAGGGCGAAGGCGCCAACCTGCTGGTCGAGCACCTGCCGGGCCGCACCCACACCGTGCTGGAGACCGACTACCCGCGCGGCCAGGGCCAGTGGACGGTGCCGGCCGGCAAGTACCTGGTGATGGGCGACAACCGCGACAACAGCGACGACGGCCGTTTCTGGGGCCTGCTGCCGGAGGAGAACCTGCGCGGCAAGGCCTTCCTGATCTGGCTGAACTGCCAGGGCTGGTTCTGCAAGGATGGCTTCGAGCCGTCGCGGATCGGCTCGAGCATCAACTGATCGGGCATCAACTGAGTACCTTCACATCCAACGCGTATCTGGGGAGAACGCAATGAAGACGATGAACACGCAGCGCGGCATGACCCTGACCTCGTTCCTGACGGTCCTGATCGTGGTCGGTTTCTTCCTCTACATCGGCATGAAGCTGTTCCCGATGTACCAGGAGTACTACGCCGTGCGCTCGGCGATGAAGAGCCTGGCCAACGAGCCGGGCGTGGGCAGCATGGAGCCGTCGCGGATCCAGGACCTGTTCTTCAAGCGCCTGTACATCAACTACTCGGACAATGTGAAGCCGGCCAACGTGAAGTTCGACCGTCGCGACAATGGCTGGACCCTCAAGGTCAACTACGAAGTGCGTCGCCAGCTGATCGGCAACCTCGATGTGGTTGGCAAATTCGATTCTTCCCAGGACCTGACACGAAGCGGTGCCCAGTAAATTCATCCAACGTGGCGACCTGATCGGTCATGCCTTCAGCGACCCGGCCCTGCTCAAGCAGGCGCTGACGCATCGCAGTGCCGGTGCGCCGCACAACGAGCGCCTGGAGTTCCTCGGCGACAGCATCGTCAACATGATGGCGGCCGAGGCGTTGTACCGACGCTGGCCCAAGGCTGACGAAGGGGCGATGACCCGTGCCCGTGCCGAGCTGGTGCGCGAAGGTGCGTTGGCGGTGATCGCGCGCACCCTGCAGTTGGGCGAGCGGCTGACCCTGGGCCCGGGCGAAATGAAGTCCGGCGGTCATCGCCGCGACTCGATCCTGGCCGACGCAGTGGAAGCCGTGGTGGCTGCGATCTACCTGGATGCCGGCTTCGAGGCCTGCCGGGCGGTGGTACTGCCCTGGTTCAGCGCTTCGATCGAGGCGCTGCCGGCCTCCGGCCGCCCCGAGAAGGACCCCAAGACCCGCCTGCAGGAATGGCTGCAGGCCCGACAGAAGGCGTTGCCGCAGTATGAACTGGTGTCAGAATCCGGTGACGACCATGCCAAGCACTTCCGGGTACGCTGCAACGTAGCCGACCCGGCCGCCAGCACCGAGGGCGAAGGCGCCTCGCGGCGGCTTGCCGAACAACAGGCGGCTGCGGCCGTCCTAGAACAACTGGATTCCAAGTGAGCGAACAAACTCCTCATCATTGCGGCAGCGTGGCCGTCATCGGCCGCCCGAACGTGGGCAAGTCGACCCTGACCAATGCCCTGGTCGGTGCGAAGGTCAGCATCGTTTCCAACCGTCCGCAGACCACGCGCCATCGCCTGCTGGGCATCGCCACCTACCCGGAAGGCCAGCTGGTGCTGGTTGATACCCCCGGCCTGCACAAGGTGCAGAAGCGGGCGATGAACCGGGTGATGAACCGTGCCGCGCGCGGCTCGCTGGAGGGCGTCGATGCCGGCCTGCTGGTGATCGAGGCCGGTCGCTGGGATGAAGAAGACAGCCTGGCCTTCAATGTGCTGCGCGATGCCGGCATTCCGGTGGTGCTGGTGGTCAACAAGATCGATCGCCTGAAGGAAAAGGGCGCGCTGCTGCCGTTCCTGCAGCAGGTGACCGAAGGCCGTGATTTCGCTGCCGTGCATCCGATCTCGGCGCAGAAGCGCAATGGCCTGGAAGCGTTGGTGCGCGACGTGCTGAAGCTGCTTCCGGAAGCGCCGCCGATGTTCGGCGAGGACGAGATCACCGACC
Source organism: Stenotrophomonas sp. YJH_SMC_4 (assembly GCF_059371575.1). Classification (NCBI taxonomy): domain Bacteria; kingdom Pseudomonadati; phylum Pseudomonadota; class Gammaproteobacteria; order Lysobacterales; family Lysobacteraceae; genus Stenotrophomonas; species Stenotrophomonas sp. YJH_SMC_4. The sequence continues at coordinate 47,090 of NZ_JCAFUR010000014.1, read as the reverse complement.
GCAGCCAGCGTTTCCTGGCCGGCGAGCTGGTACGCGAGCAGCTGATGCGCCAGCTCGGCGAAGAGCTGCCGTACGCCACCACCGTTGAGATCGAGCGCTTCACCGAGGACGGCAACCTGCTGCGCATCGGCGCGGTGATCTGGGTCGAGCGCGAAGGCCAGAAGGCCATCGTGATCGGCAAGGGCGGCGCCCGCCTCAAGGAGATCGGCGCCAAGTCCCGCCTGCAGATGGAGCGTCTGTTCGGGGCCAAGGTGTTCCTTGAGACCTGGGTGCGCGTGCGTGAAGGCTGGTCCGATGACGAGGCCGCGCTGAAGGCCTTCGGTTACGAGTAAGCCGTTGCGGTCGCTTCGATGATGATCGAGGACGACACCGGCTTCGTGCTGCATGCGCGGGCCTACCGCGAGACCAGCCTGCTGGTCGAGGTGTTGAGCGCGCAGCATGGCCGCGTTGGCCTGCTCGCGCGTGGTGTGTCAACCGCGAAGGGCCAGGTGCTGCGCGCTGCCCTGCAGCCATTGCAGTGGATCCGCTTCAGCGCCCAGCAGCGCGGTGAACTGGCCCAGTTGCGCGGCGCTGAAGCGCTGGATGCGGCCCCGCGCCTGGTCGGCCAGGCGATGCTGGCCGGCTTCTATCTGAGTGAACTGACCCTGCGCCTGGCACCTCGCCAGGATCCGTTGCCTGAGTTGTATCTGGCCTATGGCGAAGCGCGCGCACGGCTGGCGGTCGGTGCCGGCCTGGCCTGGACGCTGCGTCGTTTCGAGCGCGAGCTGCTGACCGCGCTGGGCCTGGGTTTCGAACTGGACAGTGCCAGCGACGGCCAGCCGATCGACCCGGCCGCGCGCTACGAGCTGGACCCACAGGAAGGCGCGCAGCGCCTGCTCAGTGAGCGCGGTGGGGAACGCCGGGCGGCGGCCACTGGCTCGGCGCTGCTGGCGTTGGCGGCCGACGAAGAGCCCGCTGCCGCCGACCTGGCCAGCCTGCGCCTGCCGATGCGGCGGGTGCTGGCCCATCACCTCGGGCCACGCGGCCTGAAGTCCTGGGAAATGCTCGAGCAGCTCGCGCCCCGCAGGTAGGGGGTGTTCGGCAGGGCTTGCAGCCCTGCACCTGCCGAGGCCAAAGCAACAGCAACAACATGCATTCCGTGGGATGGCGGGGTGGGTCCGGTTGAGGGGGACGCTGCAAGTCCCCCTCCGGGGTCCGGCCCAGCCGCTGGCGGCTGTGCGTTCGGGCGCTTGCGAAGCAGTGCTTCGCAAGCAAAGCGCCCTCACCCATGTAAGCTCGGTCGCCGCTTGCTCGTGTGCGCTGTCCTGCGCACACGGCAAGACCGGGGTTGGGGGTCCTGCCCAACCCGCCCGAGGCATGCCTCGGGCCCATGCGGCTCACGCCCCCGCAACCGGACCCACCCGCCTTCGACAGATTCTTGCGAGCTGTGGGAATGGCATGGGGTCGGATCCGTTCTCCACAGGAAAACGGATCCGACCCCAGATTGATTTCGATATCTGACAGAGATTCATCCACGCGTGGCGTGGATCTACCAGACACCGGGAAATTGTCAGGGGTGGGGCGGTGTCGGAGGGCGGGGTGTCAGCCGCATGGATGCGGCTGCCAAGCCCCCATGGACGGGTTTACGGCGTCCCCGCACTCCGATACCGCCCCGCCACCCCACGGAATGCCAGCTTTTGCTTTTGCTGTTGCCTTGGCCTGAAGCCTCTGCGGGTGCAGGGCGCAGCCCTGCCGAAAAACCCTCAATGCAGCAGGGCCGCCACCGCGTCGCGGAACCCCGCCTGGGCCTGCCCGGACTCGGGCGCATGATGCAGCTGCCGCACCGCCCGTCCCAGCCGTGCCGCGCCGACAAACCCACAGCTCGCCTGCAACCGGTGCAGCTGGCTGCGCAGCTGGCGCTCGTCGTGCTGGTCCACGGCCTGCTCGACCGCGTCGCGTACGCCCGGCAACTCGGCCAGGAACAGCTCGCGCAGCGCGATCAAGTGGTTGCGCTGGCCATTGAGCGCGGCCAGTGCCGCGGTCTCGTCCCAGTCCTGCACCTGCAGCTCGACCGCTGCCGGAGCCGGGGCAACGGAGATCCCCGCCGGGCTGTTCACCAGTGCCCGGCGCACGGCCTTCAGCAACTGGTCGCGGCCCAGCGGCTTGACCAGCGTGTCGCTGAAGCCAGCTTCGCGCAGGCGGGCATGGATGGAGGTGTCGCCATCGGCGGTATGCGCCAATGCCGGGGTATCGGGGTGTGAACGGCGCAGTTCACGCAGCAGCTGCGCGCCATTGCCGTCCGGCAGGTTGACGTCGATCAGCCACAGGTCATGCGCGCCGGGCTCGGCGCTGGCCAGCGCGCTGGCCAATGAATCTGCGGTGTCCACGTCCGCCGGTAACGTTTCCAACGCCGCTTTGAAAAAACCGCGGCTGATGATGTCGTCCTCGACAAGCAGGAAGCGGGGCCGGCTGGCCCGCGGGGTCATCTGCATCAGGGCTGCCTCCATGTCAGCTGCTGCAATCATCAAGCACGGCGGCGGCGGGCGCAAGCGGGTCCGGACCCTGCCAGTCAGGATCTGCGACAATGTGCCCCCATTTTTGCCCGCAGCCTGTTGCCACGTGGCCCGATCCCGCTCCCGCATCGACCGTACCCCGTTCCAGACCGAGATCCTCGACCTCAGCCATGATGGTCGCGGTGTCGCCCGCCGTGAAGGCGAGGGCGGCAAGGTCACCTTCGTCAGCGGCGCCCTGCCGGGCGAGGTGGTCATGGCCGAACAGACCGCCCGCAGCCGCCATTTCGACGAGGCACGCACGGTGGAAGTGCTGCAGGCCTCGCCCCAGCGCGTGACCCCGAAGTGCCCGCATTTCGGTACCTGCGCCGGCTGCGTGCTGCAGCACCTGGACGAAGACCAGCAGATCGTCGCCAAGCAGCGCGTGCTGATGGACAACCTGGAGCGGATCGGCCATGTGAAGCCGGGCACGGTGCTGGCGCCGCTGGTCGGCGAGAGCTGGGGTTATCGCCGCAAGGGCCGCTTCTCGGTGCGCCGGGTCGAGAAGAAGGACAAGACCCTGGTCGGTTTCCGTGAACAGGACCCGCGTTTCGTCGCCGACCTCAGCCAGTGCCTGACCGTGATCCCCGAGATCGGTACCAAGGTCGAGGCGCTGTCCACCTTCATCGAATCGCTCGATGGCAAGCGCGACATCCCGCAGATCGAGTTCATCGCCGGCGATCAGGCGGTGGTGCTGACCGTACGTCACCTGCAGCCGCTCAGCGATGCCGACCGCGCCGCCTGGGCCGCCTTTGGCCAGCAGCATGGTTTCGTGATCTACCTGCAGTCCGGCGGCGTGGACACCGTGCAGCCGCTGGACGGGCAGGGCGTGCCGCTGTCGTTCCGGTTGGCGCCTTGGGACGTGGAACTGGCGTTCCGCCCGCTGGACTTCATCCAGGTCAACGCCAAGCTCAACGAAAAGATGATCGCCCACGCCCTGGACCTGCTTGAGCCGGGCGAGGACGAACGCGTGCTTGACCTGTTCTGCGGCCTGGGCAACTTCACCCTGCCGCTGGCGCGCCGCGTGCGCGAAGTGGTGGGTGTGGAAGGCGATGCCGGCCTGGTCGCGCGTGCCCGTGAGAATGCCGTGCGCAACGGGCTGGCCAACGCCCAGTTCTTCAGCGCCGACCTGACCCAGGACCAGCGCAGCACGCCGTGGATGCGCCAGGGCTTCGACAAGCTGCTGCTGGACCCGCCGCGCTCGGGCGCCATCGAAGTGCTGCAGCAGCTGCCGCTGAAGCAGTTCAAGCGCATCGTCTACGTCAGCTGCCACCCGGGTTCGCTGGCGCGCGATGCCGGCTATCTGGTCAACGAACAGGGCTTCACCCTGGTCAGTGCCGGTGCGATGGACATGTTCCCGCACACCGCGCACGTGGAGAGCATCGCGGTGTTCGAGAAGCGCTGAGCGGCTGTCATCACCCATGGCGCATAATCGCGCCATGGGCATTGAAATCGAACGCAAATTCCTGGTCATCAACGATGGCTGGCGATCCGCTGCGCACCGGGTGATCCCGATGGCGCAGGGCTACATCAACGACATGGGCGCGCTGGATCGCGGTACCCAGAACGCCTCGGTGCGCGTGCGTATCGAGGGCGACCATGCTGCGCTAAACCTGAAGTCGCGCACCATCGGCCACACCCGGCAGGAATTCGATTACCCGATTCCGGTGGAGGACGCGCGCGCGCTGCTGGCGCTGTGCGTGGGTGGCCTGATCGACAAGCGCCGCCATCTGGTCGAGCACGCCGGCCTGACCTGGGAAGTGGACGAGTTCCTCGGCGACAACGCCGGCCTGGTGGTGGCCGAGGTGGAACTGGACAGCGCCGACCAGGCCATCCAGCTGCCGGACTGGGCCGGCGCGGAAGTCACCGACGACGCCCGCTACTACAACGTCGCGCTCGCCAGTCATCCCTATTCACAGTGGTGAAACCCTGAAAAGGGGACGGAGGGGATTAAGTCGTCTTTACCCCGCCTGTGCGGAAAGCGACTTAATCCCCTCCGTCCCCTTTTTTCGGCGGGGGCGGGCCCCATGTCGGTGGGATGAGAATCGACATCTACTCCGACGTGGTCTGTCCCTGGTGCTGGATCGGCAAGCATCGTTTCCAGCAGGGCGTGCAGTTGCTGGGCGCCGATGCGCCTGAACTCGATATCCACTGGCAGCCGTTCCAGCTGGACCCGGACGCGGACGACACCCCGGTGCCGCTGCGCGAGGCCTATGTGCGCAAGTTCGGTGGCGTCGAGCGCACCGAGCAGATCCTCGGCCAGACCCAGACCACGGCGCGTGCGGAAGGCCTGCGGATGGACTTCAGCCGGGGCCAGGTGCGGGTGACCACGCTGCCGGCACATCGGGTGCTGTGGCTGGCCGGCCAGCACGGCGTGCAGGACGCGGTCGGGGAGGCGCTGTTCCGCGCCCACTTCGAGCTTGGCCAGAACCTGGCGGACAGCGCGGTGCTGATCAAGGCCGGTGTGGCGGGCGGCCTGGACGGCGGCGAAATCGCGCAGATGCTGGCCTCCGACCGCGGCCTGGCCGAGGTCGAAGCCAAGCTGGCGGAGGCGCATGCGCTGGGCATCTCCTCGGTGCCGACCTTCGTCATCGATGGAAAGTGGGCCATTTCCGGGGCGCAGCCCCCCGAGGCCTTCGCCAACGCCCTGCGCCAGATTGCCGCCGAACAGGGCGCCCCGGCCACCCCGGCTGGCGACGACGAGGCCTGCGGCCCGGACGGCTGCAAGGTCTGAGCAGATCGGGGTCAGAGCCCCTGCGGGGATCCGGCCCCGGGGTCAGATCCCCGCAGGGGCTCTGACCGCACACTCCCCTTTTTCTGACCACTGCGCCTGTCGGCCGGTTCTGCGACAATGCGGCACTGCGCCATGCGGGCGCGCGTTGTGGAGATCGACCATGCTGCTGATCGGCGTTGCCGGCACCGAACTGACCGCCCAGGAACGTGACTGGCTGCAGCACGATGCCGTGGCCGGGGTGGTGCTGTTCAAGCGCAACTTCGCCTCCCGCCAGCAGGTGACCGATCTGAGCGCGGCGATCCGCGCCGCCGCGCCGCGCCCGCAGCTGATCTGCGTGGACCAGGAAGGCGGTCGCGTACAGCGTTTCCGCGAGGGTTACAGCGATCTGCCGCCACTGCAGGACATTGGTGCCCTGTATGCCACCGACCCGCAGCAGGCCTTGGCATTGGCCGAACGGCACGCCTGGCTGATGGCCAGCGAGGTACGCGCCAGCGGCCTGGACCTGAGCTTCGCGCCGGTAGTCGATCTTGGCCGTGGCAACCGGGCCATCGGCAACCGCGCCTTCAGTGAAGACCCGCAGGTGGTGGCCGCGTTCACCGCCGCCTACGTGCGTGGCATGCACTCGGTCGGCATGGCCGCCACGCTCAAGCATTTCCCCGGCCACGGCACCGTGCTGGAAGACACCCACGTCGATACTGCGATCGATCCGCGCGCGCTGGACGAGCTGCGCGCGCAGGACCTGGTGCCGTTCCAGGCCGGCATCGCCGCCGGTGCCGATGCGGTGATGATGGCGCACGTGATCTACCCGCAGATTGCGCCTGAACCGGCAGGTTACTCGCCGCGCTGGATCCAGGACATCCTGCGCGGCGAGCTCGGCTTCCGTGGCGTGGTGTTCTCCGACGACATCGGCATGGCCGCCTCGCACAGCGCCGGCGGCGTGCCGGCGCGCGTGCACGCCCATCTGGACGCCGGCTGCGACGTGGTGCTGGTCTGCCACCCGGAGCTGGTCGATGAAGCCCTGCACGCGGTGCAGGGGCGCTCCCTCAATACCGCTGCGCTGCTGGGCCTGATTGGCCGCGGCGCGCTTGGCTGGGATGGCCTGCTGGCCGATGCCCGCCATGGCGACACCCAAACCCGTCTGCTTGAAACCCTTGGAAGAACCGTCTGATGCCCAACCTCACCATTTCCCAGGCCCTGGCCCAGGCTGACCTGCTGGTCGACCGCCCCACCATCGACAAGGCCATCGCTGGTATCGCCGACGCCATCGCGCGCGACTACAAGGGCGAGGTGCCGCTGTTCCTGTCGATCATGCACGGCGCGCTGCCGTTCGCCGGCCAGCTGGCGCTGGAACTGGGCGCGCGCGGCCAGGACGTGCAGTTTGATTACCTGCACGCCACCCGTTACCGCGGTGAAACCACCGGCGGCGACCTGGTCTGGAAGCACAAGCCGGCCACCTCGCTGTTCGGCCGCCGCGTGCTGCTGGTCGACGACATCCTTGACGAGGGCTACACCCTGCAGGGCGTTCGCACCTGGTGCCTGGAACAGGGCGCAACCGACGTGCGCATCGCCGCGATGACGGTGAAGAAGCACGACCGCGCGCTGCCGGACGTGACCGCCGACTACGCCGGCATCGAACTGCCGGACCGCTACGTGTTCGGCTTCGGCATGGACGTCAACGAAACCCTGCGCTGCGTGCCGGCCATCTACGCGATGAAGGAATAACGGCGCAGCCGCCCGCGGCGCGTCTTCTTCTGCCGCCGGCATCCTCGGGTGCCGGCGTTCGTCTTTTCATGGAGTGCTTCGAATGCAACAGATCGCCCTGGCCGTGATCGGCGGTACCGGTGTCTACAACCTGGCCAAGCTTGACGACGTGCAGACCCACGAGGTCGACACCCGCTTCGGCCGCCCGTCCGGTCCGGTGCGCGTGGGCACGCTGCTCGGCCATCGCGTGGCGTTCCTGGCGCGCCATGGTGAAGGCCACTCGCTGCCGCCGCACAAGATCAACTACCGCGCCAACCTGGCCGCGCTGCAGCAGCTGGGCGCGCAGCGCGTGTTGGCGTTGAACACGGTCGGTGGCATCACCGAGAACTTCGGCCCGCGCGTGCTGGCCTGCCCGGACCAGATCATCGACTACACCTGGGGCCGCATCAGTACCATCTGTGAAGAAGAGGGCACCAATGTGGTCCACGTCGATTTCGGCCACCCGTACACGCCGATGCTGCGCAGCAAGATCCTGGCGGCGGCCAAAGTGACCGGCGTCACGGTCCATGACGGTGGCTGCTACGGCGCAACGCAGGGCCCGCGCCTGGAAACCATCGCTGAAATCGCCCGCATGCGCCGCGACGGCTGCGACCTGGTGGGCATGACCGGCATGCCGGAAGCCGCGCTGGCACGCGAACTGGGGCTGGATTACGCCTGCCTGGCGATCATCGCCAACTGGGCTGCCGGCTGTGGTGATGGCGAGGAGATTACGATGGCCGAAGTGCTGGCCAACGTACAGGCGGCCAGCAACGGACTTCCGGAACTGGTGGGCGAATTGGCGCGGGGGTGATTGTCTTCCCCGAGCAAGCTTTGCATACTCAGCTTGTGCGCGGGTTCAGCGTACACCACCCATTCATTGCATAAGGTCTCGCATCACCATGCCGAACGGTACCGTCAAGTGGTTCAACGACGCCAAGGGATTTGGCTTCATCTCGCCGGAGGATGGCAGCGCCGACGTGTTCGCGCACTTCTCCGCCATCAACTCCAAGGGCTTCCGCAGCCTGCAGGAAGGCCAGCGTGTCACCTATGACGTGACCCAGGGCCCGAAGGGTGCCCAGGCTTCGAACATCACGCCGGCCGAGTGATCCACTCGACAGTGCGTTGAAAACCCCGCTTCGGCGGGGTTTTTTTTTGCGCGGCGTGCCCGCGGCCGGTTCGCGGTCCACCCGCCTCGGGCACAATGTGGCCATGACGGAACGACTGCGTATCGCCGTGATCGGCTACGGCACCGCTGGACAGGCGGTGTCCATCCTCCTCACCCGTGACGGCCACGAAGTGGAGATATTCGAACGCGTGCCGACGCCGGGACCGGTGGGTGCCGGTTTCCTGCTGCAGCCCAGCGGCCTGCAGGTGCTGTGGCAGATGGGCCTGCTGGATGCGGTGCGCGCGCATGCCGCGCCGGTGCACCGCCTGTATGGCGACACGCCATGCGAGCGCGCGGTGATGGACATGCGCTACGACGGTCTGGATGCGCGCCTGCATGGCCTGGGTATGCAGCGTGGGGCGTTGTTCTCGCTGTTGGACCAGGCGCGCGCGGGGGCAGGCAATCTGCATGCGGGCGTCACCATCGCCGCCGTGGATGCCGAGCAGGGCCGCCTGCGCGACAGCGAAGGGCGCCTGCATGGCCCGTTCGACCTGGTGGTGGCCGCCGATGGCGCGGCCTCTACGCTGCGCAGCACCATTGCCGGCGGTGCCGGGCTGGACCGCGTGTATCCGTGGGGAGCGCTGTGGTGCCTGTTGCCGGCCGAAGACTGGCCGCATGTGCAGGAGCTGCGGCAGCGCTACGTGGCCGCGCGCAAGATGATCGGCCTGTTGCCGGTCGGCACGCGCCCCGGCGATGACACGCCGCGCCTGAGCTTCTTCTGGAGCCTGCCACGCACCGACTTCGAGCGCTGGCAGGCCGATGGCATGACGCCCTGGCTGGACGAGCTGCATGCGCTGTGGCCGCAGGCCAGTGCGCGCTTCGCCCACCTGCGCGATGCCGGCCAGCTGGCGCGCGCGGTCTATCGCGATGCAGTGATGACGCGCTGGCACCAGGGCCGCATGGTGCTGGCAGGTGATGCGGCGCACGCGATGAGCCCGCAGCTGGGACAGGGGGTGAACATGGCGCTGCTCGATGCGCTGGCGCTGCGCGATGCGGTGCGCACGCATGGCGGTGGTGCCGCTGCATTGCAGGCCTACCAGGCGCAACGCAGGGCCCACGTGGCGGTCTACCAGCGCTGGAGTCGCTGGCTGACGCCGCTGTTCCAGTCCGATCGCGATGCCTGGGCGAAGACGCGCGACGTGCTGCTGGGCCCGATGGGGCGCCTGCCGGGAGGCCGTGGCCACATGCTGCGCGTGCTCAGCGGCACGCAGCAGGGGTGGTTCGGTTCGCTTACGCTGGATCCGGCCTTCATCGACGCATTGGCGACGACGATGGAAATACCTCGCAGCAACGCGATCACGGCCAGCGCGTGAAGCGTGCCGTCACGTGAATTAACGGTTGCCTCACCGCGGATGTGCGAGAAGTAGGTTGCACGCGACTGCGCGTCGCCCGTTTTCCTTTCCGTGATCAACATCGCGCGTGGCTCGGGCAGCGCTGCTGTTGCGGCCTGTTGCGGCCCAGACGTGCCGCTTGATGAAGAGGAGGACGCCATGTTGTTCGCGGTCGAAGAGCTGGAATCGGAAATCTGCAAGCTGCGTGGACTGCTGCAGATGCTGCACGAGGACCAGCCCGACGTACTGGAGGATGTATTCGAGTTCCATGTCGGCAGCCTGGTCAGCCATGCGTCGCCGGAACACCACGCACGCATCCGGACCTGCGCGCAGGAGATGCTGGCGGCAATCCAGGCCTTGCCGCGGCGGCGTGAGAATGACACCCCTGATTTCCAGTTGATGCCGCAGCTGGGCATTGGCCCGGCCTGAGTCAGGCGACGGGCAGTTCCACCAGTCCGCTTTCCACGCAGGCGATCATCTGTTCGCCGCGGGCGGGGGCAGGCACGATGCCTGCAGTGAATGCGGAGAAGGCCGGCAGGACCGTCATCCGGTCACGCAGCCAGAACGCGGGGAAGCGCCGTCGCAGTGGCCTCAAGGCAACCTGCGGGTGCAGATGCCCGGCGATCACATGCAGCGCCGCATCGGGCATCGGCTCATGCCGAAGCAGGAACGGCCGCAGTCGTACTTCATCGTGGATCTGGACCTGCAACTGCGCATGCGGCAGCTGGCGGTCGTGATTACCGCGCAGGACATGCACGTCCAGCGAAGCATTGCGTTCACGCCATCCCAGCCATTGCTGGTACCACGCAGCGCGATGCGCCGGCCCATGCAGGATGTCGCCCAGGATCCACAGCTCGCGGCAGGCATGCAGGTCCAGAAGCCGCTGCAAGCGTTGCAGGTCTTCGCCGGTGCCGCCGCTGGGCAACGCGATGCCGGCGCGACGGAACACATCGGCCTTGCCCAGGTGGAGGTCTGCGATCAGCAGTGCCTGCCGCGCGGGCCAGTACAGCGCACGCGCGCCCACCAGGACCACGGACTCACCAGCAAGCAGCAGCGGCAATTCATCGGTCATGGCGGCGCTCCAGTTGCTGGGCCGCGCGCTGCACGCGCATACGCCAGTCTTCATTGCTGAACTGACCGCGCAGGCGTTCGGCCCACAATGGAAAGCCCAGCGGCGTGAGTGATGACGGTCGCTGCAGCGACAGCTGCTGCGTGCCGATCCGCTCCAGTACCTGCTGCACCCCCGGCAGGTCGAGGCTGTCATACAGCACTTCATGTTCCGCCAGCGCCAGCAGCAGGTGTTCCGGATCGTGCTCGCGCAGCACGTCGTACAGCAGGCCCGCGGACGCCTGCAGCTGGCGCAGCGACCGTGGCATGCCACCGGGCAGGCTGGGCACCAGCAGGCCTGCTACGCGTGCGATGCCCCGGAACTGACGTCGCGCCAGCTCGCCCAGGTTCACTGCCTCGCGCAGATCGGCCAGCAACCGGTCATTGCCGAACAACGCACGCCATTGCGCCTCATCCAGATCGATCGGCCGCGCCGGCGCCAGCACCAGGCCATGATCGTTCACCGCATAGCCAATGCTGTTGCGTTGCTGGCGGGTGCAGCGCAGCGCCAACAGCGCGGCCAGTGCCTCGTGTACGTGGCGGCCGGCAAAGGGGTAGACGAACATGAACTGGCCTTCGCGGCGCCGCACCTCTTCCACCAGCAGGTGCTCTGGGCCGGGAAGCGCCGACAGCTGTTGCTGCAGTGCCAGCAACGGTGACAACCAGCGGGATTCGGCACTGTCGTCGGCGCCGGACAGCACCCACTCCAGCTCACGGCCGAGTGGCATCGACAGCGGCAACTGGCCTCCCTGCCAGCGCGGCACCACACCATCACCGCGCCCTCGTGCCAGCCGCACGAAAGCGGTCATGTCGCGCAGCTGCACCAGTTCCAGCAGGCGCCCGGCGAACTGGAAACGGTCGCCGCGACGCAGGCGGCTGGCGAACTGCTCCTCCACTGCACCAAGCCCGCCACCGCGCAGGAACTGCACGCGCACGCTGCCATCGCTGCTGATGGTGCCGATCGACAGGCGGTGCCGCAGCGCCTGGCGGCGATCGTGCATGCGGTAGCTGCCATCGGCATCGCGCACGACCTTGTGGAAATCGGGGTACTGCGCCAGCGCCTGCCCACCCTGCACGATGAAGTCCAGCACGGCCCGCCATTGTTCATCGCCCAGCGTGGCGAAGGCATGGGTGCGACGCACCTGCGCCAGCAGCGCATCACTGTCAAAGCCGCCAGCGAGGGCGCGGCTGACCGCATGCTGTGCCAGCACGTCCAGTGACAACGTCGGCGGTCGACGCGCTTCGACCACGCCTTCGTGCAGTGCGCGGCGCACCGCTGCATATTCGGCCAGTTCCAGTGCGTGGCTGGGTATGCAGACGATGGCCCCCTTGGCGCCGGGACGATGGCGTGCGCGCCCGGCGCGCTGGCGCAGCCGCGCCACGCCCTTGGGGCTGCCCAGCTGCAGTACCTGTTCAACCTCCGGGAAATCCACGCCGAGGTCGAGGCTGGAGGTCGCCACCACGCAGCGCAACGCGCCTGCGCGCAGGCCGTCTTCCACCTGCTGCCGCAGTGCTGGATCCAGCGAGCCATGATGCAGTGCCAGCGTGTCCGCGTCTTCCGGCCATACCGCCGCCAGCGCCTGGTGCCACAGCTCGGCCTGCGCGCGGGTGTTGGTGAACAGCAGGCTGCTGCGTACGGCCATCAGTGCGTCCAGCACGCGCGGCAGCTGCGCCAGGCCGAGATGCCCCGCCCAAGGGAAACGTTCACCGGGTTCCGGCAGCAGGCTGCGCACGCTGATCGCGCGCGGACGAACGCCCTGTACGATCGGTGCATCCTGTTGGCCAGGCAGCAGCACGTCGCGGGCCTGCGGCAGGTTGCCCAGCGTGGCCGACAGTCCCCAAAGCTGCAGGGAAGGAGCGGCGTCGCGCAGCACCGCCAGGTTCAGCTGCAGCAGGACGCCGCGCTTGTTGCCCAGCAGTTCATGCCATTCGTCCACCACCACGCAGCGCAGCTGGCGCATGCGTGGCAGTGTGTCGGGATAGCTCAGCAGCAGTGCCAGCGATTCCGGCGTGGTCACCAGTACGTCGACGCGGCCTTCGCGGGCCTGCCGGCGCTCGCGGTTGCTGGCATCGCCGCTGCGCAGGCCGACCCGCCAGCCCAAGCCCAGCCCGTCGATCACTGCCTGCAGCGCACGTGCGGTATCACTGGCCAATGCCCGCAGCGGCGTCACCCACAGCACCTGCAGCGGCCGCACCGCGCTGGCCCGGCGCGGTGCCGACGGTGGATCGAGCATCGCCTGCAGCAGCGGGCCGCCGAACATGGCCAGCGTCTTGCCGCTGCCGGTGGGGGTGTGCAGCAGCCCGGAGTCGCCCGCCAGATAGTGCCGCCACATCGTGCGCTGGAACGGCAGTGAGCGCCAGCCGCGCGCAGCGAACCAGTCTTCCAGCCGGCGCAACGCCTCGCGGCGGTTCATCGCGCCAGCGCCTGCAGCGTGGCCAGCTGGTCGGCTTCGGCGGCGGGCTTGTCGTGGCGCCAGCGCAGGATGCGGGGAAAGCGCACGGCGATGCCGGATTTGTGCCGGCTGCTGCGGTTGACTGCCTCGAAGCCCAGTTCAAACACCTGTTCGGCACGCACGCTGCGCACCGGGCCAAACCGTTCACGGGTGTTGGCGCGGATCCAGCGATCGAGGGCCAGGATTTCCTTGTCATCCAGGCCCGAATAGGCCTTGGCCACCGGCACCAGCGTATCGCCGTCCCAGACGCCGAAGGTGTAATCGGTGTACAGCGTGCTGCGCCGTCCATGGCCGGCCTGCGCGTACAGCAGCACGGCATCAATGGTCAGGGGGTCGACCTTCCATTTCCACCAGTCGCCGCGCCGTCGCCCTGACTGGTAGGCGGACGTCCGGCGTTTCAGCATCAACCCTTCCACGCCCCGCTCACGGGCGGCCTCCCGCAACGTGGCCGCCTGCAGCCAGTCTCCAGCGGGTACGTCGGGCGACAGCTGGATGCGTGTATCGCCCAGGGCACCGATGACCTCGGCCAACTGTGCACGCCGTTGCCGCAGTGGCAGCCCGCGCAGATCCTCGCCATCGCGTTCAAGCAGGTCGTAGGCAAGCACGCGTACCGGGGTGTTGCGCAAGGTCGCTGCACCGGGCTTGCGACGCTGGATGCGGGTCTGCAGCGCGGTGAAGGCGCGCGGCAGGTCGTCGCTCTCGTCCCAGGCCAGCAGTTCTCCGTCCAGCACGCAGCCGTCGGGCAGCGCCATCGCGGCCTGTTCAATTTCCGGGAAGCGGCCATCCAGCCGTTCCTCGCCACGTGACCACAGCGCCACTTCACCGCGTCGGCGCAGCAGCTGCAGACGGATTCCATCCCACTTCCACTCCAGCAGCCAGTCTTCGACCGGACCCAGCCGTTCGCCCGGTTCGCCCTCCAACGGTGAGGCCAGGAAGAACGGGTACGGCTGCTGCCGGTCCAGTGGCAGTTCATCCGGCGACAGCAGCTGCCCCAGCAACGCGGGAGAGGGCACCCACTCGCCGAGCATGCGCTGGGCGATGCGCGCGATGTCCAGGCCGGACCATTCTGCCAGCGCCTGCTGCACCAGCCGTTGCGAGACACCCACGCGCAGCGCGCCGGTGAGCAGCTTGTTGAACACCAGGCGCTCGCCGCTGCACAGCTGCCGCCAGCCGGCGACGACCGCCGCACGGCGCACCACTTCGGGCTGGTTGGCCACCGCCAGCAGATGCTGTTCGATCCAGTCCGACAACGGCCGGTCGGCGGCGGGATGCAAGGGGTCATCCAGCAGCAGTGTCAGTGTTTCGGCCAGATCGCCGACCTGAGCGTAGCTGTCTTCCACCAGCCAGGCGGGCAGTCCGGATTCCTCGGCAATCCAGATGCGCAGCTCACCACTGGCGGCGATCCTGCGGCGTGCGCCGCCGACCTTGCCGCCGCTGAGCAGATACAGCGCCCACGCCGCATCGTGCGCCGCTGCGTGGCGGAAGTAGTCGACCAGTGCGGCGCGCTTGTCCAGCGTCGCAGTACTGCGGTCCAGGCGCTGGTAGAGCGCGGCGAAGGCCTTCATTCCTCGCTCCCGAAGTCGGTGCGAAAGGCTTCAGCCGCCACGCCGCGCTCGCGCAGGAACGGAATCAATGCATCGGTATTGCCATGGGTGGCGATGACCCGCTGCGCGCCGGTCTGTTCGATGGTCTGCAGCAGCGCGGGCCAATCAGCGTGATCGGAAATGACGAAGCCCCGGTCGACGTTGCGGCGTCGCCGGTTGCCGCGCAGCTGCATCCACCCCGAGGCGAACCCCAGTTGATGCGGCCCGAAGCGGCGCATCCACGGCGTGCCTGCGGCCGAGGGTGGGGCCAGGATCAACTGGCCGGCGGCATCGGGTTGACGCCCCTGTTCGGCGACGGTGAGCGTCTCCAGCATCGGGATGTTGGCCTGCCGGTAGACCGACACGCCATTGGCGATGGCGCCGTGCAGCCACGCGGGGCGGTCGTCCAGTGGCAACAACTCGGCCAGCACCCGCTGCGCCTTGCCGAGTGCATAGCACAGCAGGATCGCCGCTTCGCCACGTTGTTCGCATTCGCGGCGCCACGCCACGATCTCTGCGGCGACCGCCGGGGTGTCCGGCCAGCGATAGATCGGCAGCGCGAACGTCGCTTCGGTGATGAACGTATCGCAGGGCACCACTTCGAAGGGCGTGCAGGTCGGGTCGGGTTGGCGCTTGTAGTCGCCGGACGCCACCCACACCCGTTCACCATCGTCGATGCGCACCTGCGACGAACCGAGCACATGACCGGCCGGATGCAGCGATACCTGCACCCGGCCCAAGCGGAACGGCACCCCCTCGGCGTGCGCCTGCACGCCAACATCGCCCAGCCGCCAGCGCAGGATCGGCAGGCTTCCTTCGCTGCAGTGGTATTCGCCCATGCCCGGGCGCGCGTGGTCGCCGTGGCCATGGGTGATGACCGCGCGCGGCACCGGGCGCCAGGGATCGATGTGGAAATCTCCCGCGGCGCAGTACAGCCCCTCCGGACGCAGCACCACCAGATCGTCATTGCCTTCCATGCGGCCACTGTGGCCTGCGCTTCGTGCAGGCGGTGAGAACCGGCCTGAACACGGGCTTGGCGGGGCATGCGGCACAATCGGACCGCATACCTCTTGCCGCCAGGATGGACCGGATGAGTGGACCCAGCTTCAGCAGCAACGCGCCGTTTGAAACCCATGTGGTGCTGAACCAGCCGCCACCGTTCGCGGGACGCCAGCTGTGGACCGACGATGTGGCGTTGGCGGAGGCGGTGCATCGCGAGGGTGCCGGTGCCTTAGCGCCACGCCTGGCCGTGTACGGAGCCTTGGCCGGCGACGAGCTGTACCGGCTCGGCTTCGATGCCAACCGTGATCGCCCGCAGCTGCGTACGCACGATGCGCAGGGCCACCGCATTGATACGGTCGAGTTCCACCCTGCGTACCACCAGCTGATGTCCGCAGCGAAGCAGCATGGCGTGGCGGGTTTGTCCTGGCACGAGCCGCAGCCCGGCGCACACGTCGCGCGTGCGGCGCTGAGCTACCTGCACCACCAGGCCGAAGCCGGCACCAGTTGCCCCTTGACCATGACCCATGCGGCGGTGGCAGTGCTGCAGTCGCAGCCGCACCTGGCCGAATGGGCGCGCAAGGCCGCCGCGCCGGTCTATGACCCGCGCGACGTGCCGGTGGCGGACAAAAACGGCATCACGCTGGGCATGGGCATGACCGAGAAGCAGGGCGGCTCGGATGTACGTGCGAACAGCACGCGCGCCGAGCCGATCGATGGCGAACGTTACCGCCTGGTCGGCCACAAGTGGTTCTTTTCCGCGCCGATGTGCGATGGCTTCCTGGTGCTGGCGCAGGCGCCGGGCGGGCTGACCTGCCTGCTGATGCCGCGCCGGCTGGCCGATGGCGACCGCAATGCATTCAGGCTGATGCGGCTGAAGGACAAGCTGGGTGACTGGTCCAATGCGTCCAGCGAGGTCGAGTTCTGTGGCGCGCAGGCATGGCGCGTGGGCGAAGAAGGGCGTGGCGTGGCGACCATCATCGGGATGGTGATGATGACCCGCCTGGACTGCATGCTGGGTGCGGCCGCGGAGATGCGCATGGCGCTGGCGCAGGCGCTGCATCATGCACGCCATCGGCGCACCTTCGGCAAGCTGCTGGTGGAGCACTCGCTGATGACCAACGTGCTGGCTGATCTGGCGCTGGAGTCGGAAGCGGCCACGGTGTTGGCGATGCGCATCGCACGCGCGGTGGATCGTGCCGGTGTGGATGCCAATGAAGCGGCGATGGCGCGGTTGGGGACGGCGCTGGGCAAGTACTGGCTGTGCAAGCGTGCGCCGGCCTTCGTCAATGAAGCGCAGGAATGCCTGGGCGGTGCCGGCTACGTGGAGGAGTCGATGCTGCCCCGACTGTACCGGCAGGCACCGTTGAATTCGATCTGGGAGGGCAGCGGCAACATCCAGTGCCTGGATGTGCTGCGTGCGCTGGCGCGTGAACCGGAGGCGATGGCGGCGTTGCGCGGTGAGCTGGCGTCGGTGGCTGACCGTGATGCGCGCTATGCAGCAGCATTGCAGCGTTGGGCAGCGGCGCCGCCACCGGAGGAAGCGCAGGCGCGGCTGTTCTGCGAGCGCACTGCGCTGCTGCTGCAGGCGGCGCTGCTGCTGCGTGCGCGCAGTCCGATGGCGGAGGCGTTCGTGCGTAGCCGGCTGGAAGGGGAGCATGGGTTGGCGTTCGGGACGCTGCCGGCGGGGCTGGAGCTGACGGCGATGCTGGCGCGCGCGCTGCCGTAGGGGCGGCCCACGCCGGCTCTCGACACCTACGCTGACAGATTTTCATCAGATAAGGCTCGGGCGCGCCATCCATGGCGCTTACGCCCCTGCGCAACCTACCCGCGCGTCCTTGGACACTTTCCGTGGGCGCACACCACGGAATCAACAGAAGAAGCAGGGAGCGAAAAGCAGAAAAGCCGCGGCAGTGCCGCGGCTTTTCCTGTAGCGCCGAGCCGGTGCTCGGCTGCCGGTAGGGCTTAGTGCTTGGCTTCTTCCTTGGCGGCGTTGGCCTTGGCGTCATTGGCGACATCGCGGGCCTTGTCGGCGACCTTCTGCGCGGCGTCGGCGGTGGCGTCGCTGGCGTGCGCGGCGGCGTCGGTTGCGGCGTCCTTGGCCTTGTCGGCGGCGTTGGCAGTGGCGTCTGCGGCCTTGTCCAGCGCCTGCTGGGTATCGGCGGCGGCCTGCTCGGAAGCGGCGGCGGTCTTGTCGGCGGCTTCGCGGGTGGCGGCAGCAGCCTTGTCGACGGCGTCGCGGGCGGCAGCGCCGGCGCTGTCGGCCGCCTGCTGCGCGTCCTGCTTGGCCTGTTCGGCTTCCGGGCCCTTGCAGGCGGCCAGGGCCAGCAGCAGGGAGGCGGCCAGCAGGGTGGTGGTGATCGGACGAATCTTCATGGCGGTCTCCGGCACTGCAATGGATGGGGACGCCAGCCTATTCATGCCGTTGTGAAGACCGGGTCGCGATGCAGGGGCTTGATCGCCGGCATCCACGCAAAGAAAAAGCCGCTGGCGAACCAGCGGCTTTTCCAGAACAGCGTGAAGAAAGAAGTTATTACTTCTTGGCTTCTTCAGCAGCGTCCTTGGCCTTCTCAGCGGTGCCTTCAGCAGCCTTGGCAGCGTCAGCAGCAGCGCCGGCAGCAGCGTCGGTGGCAGCACCGGCGGTCTGGGCAGCGGCGTCGGTGGCGGCGTCAGCAGCGGTGGCGGCGGTGTCAGCGGCCTGCTGGGCAGCGTCGGCGGTCTGGGCGCCAGCAGCGGCGGCCTGGTCGGCAGCAGCCTGGGCTTCGGTGGCGGCTTCGTTGGCCGAAGCAGCGGCGTCCTGGGCAGCTTCCTGCTTCGAGCAGGCGGCCAGGGCCAGAGCCAGGGACATCGCGACCAGCAGCTTGTTGATGCTCATTGTGTAAATCCTCGTCGTTAGAATTAGGCAACGCGCATGCTGCGCGCCGACAACATGATGACAAGCCAAGATTGGGTGTCAAGCGATCCCGCATTCATTTTTGCGAAATCATCGTTAAATCTTTTTAAATCAATTCGATGGCGATTGCCGTTGCTTCGCCGCCGCCGATGCAGAGGGTGGCAATGCCGCGCTTGCCACCACGCGTGCGCAGAGCGTTGACCAGCGTCACCACAAGACGTGCGCCGGAGGCACCGATGGGGTGACCCAGTGCGCAGGCGCCGCCATTCACGTTGAGCTTGTCGTGAGGGATGCCCAGTTCGCGCATCGGGGCCATCGCCACCACGGCAAAGGCTTCGTTGATTTCGAACAGATCGACTTGGTCCAGCGACCAGCCGGTCTTGCCCAGCAGCTTGTGCAGCGCGCCGATCGGCGCGGTGGTGAACCACTCCGGTTCCTGCGAGTGGGTGGCGTGGCCGACGATGCGGGCCAGTGGCGTGATGCCTCGCGCGGCGGCATCCTCTTCGGTCAGCAGCACCACCGCGGCGGCACCGTCGGAGATGCTGGAGGAACTGGCGGCGGTCACGCTGCCGTCCTTCTTGAAGGCCGGACGCAGGGTCGGGATCTTGGCGATGTCCGAGCGCCCCGGCTGCTCGTCGATGGCGACCTCGACCTCACCCTTGCGGGTGGCTACCTTCACCGCGACGATCTCGTCGGCGAACGCACCATTGGCCTGGGCAGCCTGCGCGCGCTTGACCGACTCGATCGCATAGGCGTCCTGCTCTTCGCGGCTGAACTGGTACTTGTCCACCGCGCACTCGGCGAATTCGCCCATGGCCTTGCCGTCATAGGCGTTGACCAGGCCATCGTGGGCCATGTGGTCGACCGCCTGGAAGTTGCCGAAACGGTTGCCGGTACGGGAGTTCGGCAGCATGTGCGGGGCGTTGGACATCGATTCCATGCCGCCGGCGACCACGATGCTGGCCGAGCCGGCCTTGATCAGGTCATGGCCGAGCATGATGGTCTTCATGCCCGAGCCGCACACCTTGTTCAGCGTGGTGGCACCGGCCGACAGCGGGATGCCGGCGGCGATCGCCGCCTGGCGGGCGGGCGCCTGGCCGAGGTTGGCCGGCAGCACGCAGCCCATCAGGACTTCGGAAACGTCGCTGGCCGGGACACCCGATTGTTCCAGCGCGGCGGCGATGGCTGCGGCGCCGAGGGTCGGGGTCGGCACGCCGTTGAACTGGCCGAGGAAGGAGCCGATGGCGGTGCGCTTGGCGGCGGCGATGACGATGTTGGACATGGCAATCTCGTTGATGCGTAAGCAATGTTCGGAAAGGAGACCGGAGGCCGTTGGATGCGCCCCGGTTTCCCGGCAGACTGCGTGGGGGTCGGCCCAAGTATAGAGGGTCGGGGAGGGCTGCCGCTGTGCGGCGCCGAACGCCTGCCGGGATGAAGGCAGGCCAACGTTCACGGGAAGGAATCGATGGAGCGAACGATGATGGTGAGGTCTGTGCTGGCAACCGCGCTGGCGATGGCGCTGACGGCCTGTGGTGGAGGCGGCGGAGGCGGCAGCAACGTGCGCGTCGACCCGCCCCCGACCACGCCGACACCTCCAACCACGCCTCCGCCGACGACACCACCGCCGGCCAAGCCGCAGGAGCCGGCCTTTGACGCGCATCTTTCAGTCACCAACGCGCGTGCCGCACAGGCCGCCGGCCTGACCGGGCAGGGCGTGCGCATCGGCATCGTCGATTCGGGCGTGCAGCGCAACGCGGTGGCCTTGAATGGTCGCGTGCTGGCCAACTTCAATTACATCGATCCCGCCAGGAACAACCTGGCGGTTGATGACGTGGTCGGGCATGGCACCGCCGTGGCCAGCCTCGCCGCCGGCGCAGCAGTGGGGACCTGGCCGGGCGGTATCGCGCCAGGCGCCCAGATCGTCTCGGCAAGAATCATTTCCGACAAGCCGCCGACCGACGACGGCAGTGGCCAGGGCAATGCCTTCAGTGGGCCGCTGGGCGTGGCCCAGGTCCACCAGGACCTGATCAGCTACAACGTGAAGGTGATGAACAACTCGTGGGGCGGCCTGTACTGGACCGATCTGCCGACCACCGCGCAGGTAGCCGCCGAATACCGGCCGTTCGTGATCAACCACGGTGGCCTGGTGGTGTTCGCCGCCGGCAATGACGGCCGCAGCGAGCCGAGCAGCCTGGCCGCGCTGCCCAGCCAGAAGGGCGTGGCAGGCACGCTTCCGGCGGCCGATCTGGAGCGCGGCTGGCTGGTGGCCACGGCGGTGGACCCGTTTACGCCGGGCGCGCTGGCCAGCTATTCGAATGCCTGCGGCCAGGCGGCCCGCTACTGCCTGGCAGCGCCGGGCAGCGCGGTCTACCCGGATGCCAACGGTGGCAGCTACTACTGGAACTACGGCACCTCGTTCGCCGCGCCGCTGGTCTCCGGTGCGGCGGCGCTGGTCTGGCAGCGCTTCCCCTACTTCAACAACGATCTGGTGAGGCAGACCCTGCTGGGCACTGCCAAGGACATCGGTGCGCCTGGCGTGGATCCGGTGTTCGGCTATGGCCTGCTCGACATCGGTCGCGCGATCAACGGTCCCGGCCGCTTCGACTGGGGCGATGTGGTTGCCAACGTTGATGCCGGCTCGACCAACTCGATGTGGAGCAACGACATCACCGGCAGCGGTGGCCTGGTCAAGCAGGGCGGAGGCAAGCTGGTACTGGCCGGCAACAACAGCTATTCCGGCGCCACCCGCATCGAGCGCGGCATCCTGACGCTGCAGAACGGTGGCGTGATCCGTTCAAATGTGACGATCCTCGCCCAGCCCGACCCGGACTCCACCGGTCTGCAGTTCAACGGTGGCACGCCGCGGGTGATCGGCAATGTGGTCAACGGCGGCAGCGTGTTCCTCACCACCGGCAACACCACCGGCACCATCGAGGGCAACTACACCCAGCAGCCCGGCGCGCAGCTGATGATCGCGCTCGGTGCCAACGCACTTCAGGTCACCGGCAACGCAACGATCAATGGCGGTGTGCGTGTGCACGGCTTTGTCTCCGGCTATGTGCCGCAGAACGGAACGCGCCAGGACCTCATCCACGCCGCGGGTGGCCTGAACGGTACCTTCAGTACCCAAGCCACTTCCACCGGCCTGCAGGGGCTGACCCTGGTGGCACCCACGTATGGCTACGACAGCAACAACGCCTGGTTGAACGTGAACCAGGTCAGCGTCACCGCCGCAGCCAGTGGCCTGAGCGCCTCCGCACAGGCCGCAGCGCAGCGCCTGGAAGGCGCATTCGCAGTGCTCGACGGCAACACCGGCCTGCAGGGATCGCCCTTCGGTACGGCAGCCGGTGCGCTGCAGTGGGCCGGAGGCGGCCAGCAGGGCCTGGCCGACAGCCTGCAGAGCCTGTCCGGCCAGGCGCATGCCCGCGCCGAGGCTGCCACCTTCGACAGCATCGACATGTCGCGGCGTGCGATTGCCGAGCGCTTCGATCGTGTACAGGCCACCCCGCGCCTGCGCGGGAGCTGGCAGAGCGCGCTGGGTGAGGCGGGGCAGGGCAGCTTCGCCGGCAACGCCGCCGACAGCCGGGGCTGGATGGCCGGCCAGGATCTGCCGCTGGGCGGCAACGGCCTGATGGGCGTCGCCTTCGGCGAGACCCGCAGCAATGGTGGCAGCAGTTTCGGCGGTGATCGCGGCCGTGACCGCCAGGCGCAGGCGCAGTTGTACGCTGGCTGGAGCCTGGGGCGTGGCTATGCGCTGGCCCAGTTCGGCAGTGGCCAGTTCACCCGCGCGCTGGATCGCCAGCTGCTGCTGGGTGCGGGCGCCTACGGTGTCTCGGCGCGTTACGGCGGGCGTTTCAGCAGCGCCAGCGTGGAAGGCGGATATCGCCTGGGCCGCGCAGGCGCTTCGTTGACGCCCTACCTCGGTGCCAGCACCACGCGTGTCGATACCGATGCGTTCAATGAGCTGGGCGGTTTCGGCTTCGGCCTGCGGGGTGATGCCACCCGCGCGCAGCGCAGCCAGATGCTGGCCGGCGTCCGCGGCGAGCGGGGCTGGGGGCGTTGGAACCTGCGCGGACACGCCGAGTGGCAGCAGCGGCTGGACGGCGGTGACGCCGATTGGCAGGCCAGTTTTGTCGGCGTGGATGCCTGGGCGCCGCTGGCAGGCTGGAATGCGCCGCGCGGCAGCGCGCTGATCGGCGTCGCGCTGGAATCGTGGTGGGGCCGCAATGGCCGCTTGAGCCTGGGCTTCGACCAGCGTATCGGTGGCGAGGGCGCGCGGCAGGCTGCGTTGCGCTACAGCACCGGGTTCTGAGCAATCGGTCGCGCCGGGAAGGCTCCCGGCGCGACGTCTGCAGCCTCAGCCGCCGCGCAGGTTGCCCAGGCGAGGAGTGCTGCGGCCCAGCGGCATCTTCAGCTTGCCGATCGACAGGATGCGGCTTTCCGCAATACGATCGGCCGCCCGCTGCGGCGCGATGTTCTCGCGCTGCGACAGTTCGAAGATGCGGGTGAGGTTGTGGTAGATGCTGCGGATCAGGCGCATCGCGCGTTCGCGGTTGTAGCCGTCGATCTCCAGCGACACGTTCATCACACCGCCGGCGTTGACGGCGTAGTCTGGGGCGTAGAGGATGCCGCGCGCATGCAGTTCGTCGCCGATCTCCAGGCTCGACAGCTGGTTGTTGGCAGTGCCGCAGATGATCTTGGCCTTGATCCGCGGCAGCGTGTCGGCGTTGATCGCGCCTTCCAGCGCACACGGTGCGAACACATCGGCGTTCACTTCGTGGATCTCGTCCGGCTTGACCGCCTCGGCGCCGAAATCGCTGACTGCACGATCAACCAGCGCACTGTCCAGGTCGGTGACATACAGCTTGGCGCCGCGGTCACGCAGCAGTTTCACCAGTTCCATGCCGATGTGGCCCAGGCCCTGCACCGCGATGCTGGTCTTGCCTACTTCCTCATGGCCGAACTTGAAGCGCATCGACGCCATCAGTGCCTGCAGTGCGCCGTAGGCCGTGAAAGGCGCCGGATCGCCGGAGCCACCATGGACCTGGTGCACGCCGGTCACGAACTGGCTCTCCAGGTAGATGTTCTCCATGTCGTTGACGTCGGTGCCAACGTCCTCGGCGGTGATGTAGCGGCCGCCCAGCGAATCGACGTAGCGGCCGAAGGCGCGGAACAGTACCTCGGTCTTGTCCGTCTTCGGATCGCCGATGATCACCGCCTTGCCGCCGCCCACGTTGAGCCCGGCCAGCGCATTCTTGTAGGTCATCGTCCGGCTCAGCCGCAGCACATCGGCCAGCGCCTCGTCGGTGCTGGCGTAAGGGCGCATGCGCACGCCGCCCAGGGCGGGGCCCAGGGTGGTGTTGTGGATGGCGATGATCGCCTTCAGGCCGGCATCGTGGTTGTGGCAGAACACCACTTGTTCGTGGCCGGTGGTGGCGAGGGTTTCGAATAGCATGGCGTCTCCGATGGCGCGAACAGCGGCGAACTGCAGCGAACGGCCAGTGAACGATAGGGTCCCAAAAACAAAAAAAGCGACGTCGTCAGTGCAGGGGGACGGGTCGCGCGGCGCCATTCTAGTCCATTCCCCCGGTCGCTGCCGTCGACATCGGCGCCCTTCCGGTTAAAGAAGATGAAAGTGCGGCCGATGCTGCGACGACGGCGGGTGGCCGGATTCGCGTGAAGAGGCAGGGCGGTCAGTGACGGCAAGGGCACCACAACGACAGGGCAGGCGGCGATGACGCCGGCCTGGTGGCGATCGCTGCGCGGCTGGCTGGCGCGCTCGACCGGGGCGGCTCCGTTGCGCCTGGCGGCCGTATCGCGACAGGCGGTCGCTGCTGCCGCAGCCAGCCTTCAGGGCGAGGCGCTGCAGGCCGGTGAGATCGCCGCCCACCTGCAGCGCGGCCTGCATGCACTTGCCCTGTACCCACGGCTGGCCGGCGAGCCTGCCCCCGTGCAGGATCCGGCACTGGGCGAAGCGGTGGCGCGCGCGCTGCAGGACCGTGACTGGGCCGCCCGGCACCTGCCGCGGCGCCCGCAACTGCTGCCGCAGCTGATCCAGACCGTCAACGACGATGCCGCCTCGGCACGGGTGATGGCGGCGATCATCGGCCAGGACCCGGTGCTGACCGGAAATCTGCTGCGCATCGCCAACAGCCCGGCCTACAAGGTGCATGAGCGGCCGGTGGAAAGCCTGCAGCGTGCGGTGACCCTGGTCGGTACCGAGGGCGTGCGCCAGATCATCAGCGCGGTGCTGGTGCAGCCGGTGATGCAGGTGCAGTGCGGCATGTTTCCGCAGTTCAGCACGGTCATCTGGGAGCACGCACTGCTGGCTTCGCGTGCGGCCGCCGATCATGCGCGCACGGTCACCTTCGGTGATGCCTTCGCTGCGCAGTGGCTGGGCCTGGTGCAGGGGCTGGGGTCAGCGCTGGTGATGCGCCAGTTGCTGCAGGAAGCGCAGGCACGCGACGAAACCGTGGAGCCGGCGCTGGCCCTGCAACTGCTCCAACAATGGTCGTTGCCGCTGGCACAACGCGTGGCTGCAGCCTGGGAGCTGCCCGAGCCCGTGCACCAGGCACTGGCGCCGGAGGCCGATGGCCCACTCGCCGACAGCCTGCGTCTGGCCAGCGCTGCGGCGGCAGCCAGCCTGCTGTGCCGGCATGGACATGCCAGCCAGAGCCGCATGCTGGCCCTGCTCGAACAGTTGCCTTCAGCGCCGCCGCATGCCCTGCGTTGGATCTGGCGGCGCCTGCATGGACGCAGCGTGGAAACACGTGATGAGGCCGGACAGGAAGAGGCGGGTCCAACGCCCTGAGCGCTACAGCTGCGATTCGACCGGCAGCCAGCTGATCACCCGCGACAACCAGCGTTTGCGCGCCGTTGCCCCCGGCTCGGCCTCCACCCAGTGCGGTGGCGGTTCGCGCTCCAGCCAGCGCAACCGGCGACGGTCATCCAGCGCCAGCCACCAGCTGTGCCTGGGATCAGCCAGGCGCAGGTACTCGTCCCGCAGCTGTGCGCCCAGCACCGGATCGTCGAACAGCACGCCCATCTCGGTGTTCAGATAGGCCGAGCGCGGGTCGAGGTTGAACGAACCGACAAAACCGCGGCGGTCATCGACCAGGAACGCCTTGGTATGCAGGCTGGCGCCGCTGCTGCCGAACACGCCGGCATCGCCGGACTGCCCTTGTGCCTTCAGTTCGTAAAGGTGGACGCCGGCTTCGAGCAACGGCACGCGGTGGCCCATGTAGCCACCATGTACGGCGGCGACGTCATTGGCGGCCAGTGAGTTGGTGACCACGCCGACCTGCACGCCCCGCCCGGACATGGCCGAAAAGCCATCCAGGCCCTCGTTGCCGGGAACGAAGTAGGGCGAGATCAACAGGGCCTTGTGCCTGGCGGCCTGCAGCTCGCTGATCAGGGTCGACACCAGCCAGGCAGCGCGATCGTCCTTGCGGTGCTTCATCGGCGGGTCGGACACGATGCGCACTGCACCGCTCCAGTGCAGCGGCTCGGGGCTCGGGCGCTGCCGCTTGCGCGATTCGGCCACGCGCGCCAGGTACGGCCGGGCCACGTCCCGCTGCGCCTCATGGTCCGATTCGCGCACCAGCAGGCGCAGCTGTGCGTCGGTATGGAAGGCAAGCGCGGATACCGGAATGGCGGTTTCGCTGTTCCAGTAGTCGTCGAAGATGCGGTTGGCCTGCTCCACGGCGGGGCCGGCGACCAGCAGGTCCAGATCCTGGAAGTTCACATCGGTGCGCGCGCTGAAATACTCCTCGCCGATGTTGCGGCCACCGACGATCGCGACGCGGCCATCGGCGATCCAGCTCTTGTTGTGCATGCGGTGGTTCACGCTGAAGAAGCGCTGCACCATCTCCACCATGCGCAGGATGCCGGTCCGGTTGCGGAACGGGTTGTACAGGCGGATCTCGATGTTCGGATGCGCATCGAGCGCCATCATCAGCGCGTCCTTGTCCTTGGCATTCATGTCATCAAGCAGGATGCGCACGCGCACGCCGCGCTCGGCGGCGTCATACAGCGCCTTGGCCATCAGGTGGCCGATCAGGTCGTCGTGCCAGATGTAGTACTGCAGGTCCAGGCTGCGGCCTGCGTGCGTGGTGATCATCGCGCGTGCGGCGAAGGCATCCATGCCATCACTGAGGAAGGCCACGCCGGACTGGCCGGGATGGGCCTCCTGCAATGGCACGATCTGCTGGTCGATGCGGGTCTGCGCCGGCTGCAGTGGCAGCACATGCGAACGCGTGCCCCGTGCCTGCGGCGTGAGGTGGTCGGCCAGCAGCAGGCCGGACAGCACCAGCAGCACCAGCGCAGCGAGAATGATTGCAGCGATGCGCAGCAGGCGTCGCCACAGCGGCTTGGGCAGGCTCATGCCCCGATGGTAGAGCCACGCCATGCGTGAAGGAATGCCTGCACGATCGACAGGGGGTCAGAGCCCTTGCCTTCGGCACGGGATCCCACCCCGAGGGGGCGTCACCGATGGGGTCGGATCCCATTCCACAGGAAAGGGCTCTGACCCGCACACCTCAGAACCGCTCGTCGCTGCCCAGGTAGCGCCACTGCCCCGGCGGCAGCGGCCCCAGCGCCACGCGTCCGATACGCAGGCGGCGCACCCCGGTCACCTGCAGCCCGGCGGCCGTCACCGCTGCACGCAGGCCCTTGGCGGTAAGCCCCTTGCCGGCAAAGCGCAGGCGTTGTTCGCTCTGCCAGCTGACCTTGCCGCCGCCGGCCTCCTGCTGCAGACGCGCCATCAGCCATGGCCCACGCTCCGGGCCGCCTTCGGCCACTTCGATCAGGTATTCCTGTTCGGTGCGGCCAAGATTGCGCTGCAGATGGGCCAGCGTGGCCGGATCCTGGCTGACCACCACCAGGCCGCTGTCGCTGGCCGGAAGCGAGGCGGCCAGCTGCAGGCCATGGAAGTGACGCTGCAGCGGACGGATGTCGCTGGCATCGAGTTCGCTGCGGCTGTCACTGCTGACCAGCGCACACAGGGTCTCAGCGGCAACGCCGGCCGGCTTGTTCAACAGCATGCTGACCCGCTCGGCCTTTTCATCGCTGGCCTGCTCGGCCACAACGATCACCGCGCTGTCATCGACCGGGCGCTGCGGCTGCTCCACCACGTCGCCGTTGACCGTGACCCAGCCGCCTTCGATGTAGCGTCGCGCTTCGCCGCGCGGGATGCCGAGCAGGGCGGACAGGCGTTTGTCGAGACGGATCGGTTCCATGGCGGCAAGGTCGGGCAGGGGGCGCGCAGTGTAGCTGCTGCGGCCGGTCAGCGCTGGCCGCGGTTGGCCAGCTCGGTCAGGTACAGGCGGGTATCGAACTCCAGCTGCAGGTAATCTGGCTCCATGTGCTGGCACAGCTGGTAGAAGGCCTTGTTGTGGTCGGCTTCCTTCAGGTGGGCCAGCTCATGCACCACGATCATGCGCAGGAACGCTGCTGGTGCCTGGCGGAACACGGTGGCGATGCGGATCTCGCGGCTGGCCTTGAGGCGGCCGCCGTGCACGCGGGAAATGGCGGTATGAGTGCCCAGCGCGTGCTTGATCACTTCCAGCGTGTTGTCGTAGCAGACCTTGTTGAGCGGCACCGACTTGCGCAGGTAGCGGTCCTTCAGTTCCTGGGTGTAGTCGTACAGCTGGCGGTCGCTGCGCACCTCGTGGGGGTCGGGATAGCGCTGCTGCAGCCAGGGGCCGAGCTTGCCCTGCGCCAGCAGTTCGCTGACCTGGGCGACCAGGGGTTCGGGATAGCCGGTGAGGTACTTCAGGACTGCCATGCAGGGGCGGCGGGGCGTCGGTAGAATGGGGCATCCAAGATTACACGCGGTACGCACCGACCATGGCAAAGCCCAACGCGCTGCAGGAACAATTGCTCAAGGCCGGCCTGGCCAAGAAGTCGCAGGCCAGCGCCGCCGCGCGCGAGCAGGCCAAGGCCCGCCAGGGCAAGGCCGAATCGACCTCGGCCGAGGTCCAGCGCGAGGCTGAACGCGTCCGCGCCGAGAAGATCGAGCGCGACCGCGCGCTGGCCGCCGAGCGCAATGCGCAGGCCAGGCAGGCTGAACAGAAGGCGCAGGCGAAGCAGATCATCGCGGCCCATGCCGTGTCCCACAAGGGCGATGACGAGTACCGCTTCAGCGATGGCACGGCGATCCGCACCCTGCTGATCGACCCCAAGCTGCGCAAGGCGCTGTCGGTCGGCGTACTGGTCATCGTTGCCCACGGCGACGGTTACGCGCTGCTGCCACGTGCTGCTGCCGAGAAGGTGCGTGAGCGCGCCCCGGAAGCAATCATCGTCGACCACGGCCAGCCGGGCTCGACCGCCGAGATCTCCACCGGCAACGCCGAGGACGACGCCTACTACGCGCAGTTCCAGGTGCCCGACGACCTGGTCTGGTAAGCGAAAAGGGGACGGAGGGGATTAAGTCGCGATCGACCTGATTGAAGCCCTCCACGTTCTGCTCAGATTGCTGAAGATCAGCCGGGCATGGCTCGGCTCAACACAGGTCCGCTCCTTTGTGCGCGGGTGTATCGTCCCCATATCAGGCGACACACCTGCGGAGGATGGCCATGGCCACCGGTTGGGCGGGAGACGGCGCGGTCCAGGACCAGATCGACGCCACCGTCGACGATGCGATTGCCCGCGCGCGGCGCCAGCTGCGGCAGGGCCCTGGTCTGGAAAACTGTGAGGAATGCGACGCGCTGATTCCGCTGGCGCGGCGCCAGGCCGTGCCCGGGGTACGGCTGTGCGTGGCGTGCCAGCAGGCGCATGACGACGAAGAACAGGCGCATGCCGGCTACAACCGGCGTGGCAGCAAGGACAGCCAGCTGAGGTAAGGGGTGTTTTATTGGAGGGCTGCGCCCTGCACCTGCAGAAGCAACGTCAACATCAAAGGCTGGCATTCCGTGGGTTGGCAGGGCGGTGTCGGAGTGCGGGGACGCCGTGAACCCGTCCATGGGGGCTTGGCCGCGGCATCCATGCCGCGGACACCCCGCACTCCGACACCGCCCCGCCTCTGACAGATTTCCGCGATCTGTTGGAACCCGCTGCTGATGCCGACCGTTGGTCGGCACGGGGTCGGATTCAATTTTGACTATCGATATCTGACAGATGTGCCGACCAACGGTCGGCACCCACCAACAGCGCGCGGAATCTGTCAGAGGTGGGGCGGTGTGGGTGGGCAGGACCGTTGGCGCCATGGATGGCGCCATCGAGCCCCCATGGACGGGTTTACGGCGTGTCCTGACCACCCACACCGCCCCGCCATCCCACGGAATGCCGCTCTTGATCTTGCTTCGGCTTCGGCCTCTGCAGGTGCAGGGCGCAGCCCTGCAAAGGAAGACCCCCTCAGCCGTCGCCCTGGATGCCGCCGGGGGCCTGTGCCGGGTCGCGCCAGCGCCGCACCGTGCGCTGGAAGAACAGGTTGTTCGGCAGCTGCAGCACCGTGCCCTCGTGGCCGTCGCCGGTCTCCTGCAGCGTGGTGTAGATCAGGTTCACGTCGATCACCCGGCCCTTCAGGCCCGGTTTCTCGCCGTTCTCCAGCACCTCGATGTAGTCATGCAGGCGGAATGGGCGCGTGGTGAAGATCAGCAGCGTGCAGAAGATGTTGGAGAGCACGCTCCAGGCCGCGAAGAAGGCCACCGCACCCACCGCCGCGAAGCCGGTGAACGCGGTCCACAGTACCGACGGCGATGCGCCGAGCAGGCTGAGGATGTACAGGACCGCGCTGAAATAGACCACGAAACTGGTGATCCGGCGCGCGCCCATCACCATTTCCGGTGGCAGCGTGTAGTGCTCGGCGAAGCGGCGGATCAAGCGCCGTGCCAGCACCCGCAGCAGCCACGCGGCCAGCAGGGTGAGCAGGATCTTCACGGCGATACCCGCGTCGTGGAGCCAAGGGTAGGTCCAGGCCGGCAGGTGATCCTTCAGCGACAACATCATGGGGGCGACGACGGGTGGCAATAACGGCCCTCGATGTTACCCGGCGCGTGCGGGGGATTCGACCGCCGGGGTCCAGGCCAGGCAGACCAGCTCCTGGCGGTGCTGCTGCAGGCAGGCGCGGCCGTTGTCGGGGCGCAGCTGCAGTGACAGGCCCAGCGCCTGCAGCAGGACGCAGGCAGCGATCACCAGCAGGGCGGCGCAGGAAGGGCTGGACATGGCAGGACTCCCGGACGGCAGATTCGCGAAGGACCTTCCATGGATGCAGCAGCCGTCGAAAAGGTTGCATGGCATCGGCCGTCGATCGGCTCTAAACCTTTTCCCGGGTCGCCGCATCCAAGCGATATGCTCGACACCACCATGCCCGCGCCGCCCGCCGCCAACGACGCCGTCGACGAACCCGCTCTGGTACGGGCGGCGGCCGCCGGCGACACCGCTGCCTACGAACTGCTGTACCGGCGTCACGCGCCGCGTGTATTCGCTGTCCTGTGGCGGTTGTGTGGCGGCCAGCAGGCACGTGCCGAGGATGCGCTGCAGGAGGCCTTCCTGCAGGCCTGGAAAGCCCTGCCAGGGTTCCGTTTCGAGAGCAGCCTGTCCACCTGGCTGCATCGGCTGGGGGTCAACGCCGCACTGATGGAACTGCGTGGTCGCGCCGCAGGGCAGGATCACGACAGTCTGGAGGATGTCGATGGCGGCCTGCTGGAACTGGCGGTGCATGACCGTTGCGCGGGTACCGAGCGTGACCTGGAGCGCGCATTGTCGACACTGCCACCACGGGCGCGTGCGGTACTGGTGCTGCACGATATCGAAGGCTGGAAACACCAGGAAATCGCCGAGCAGCTGCAGATGGCTGTCGGCAGTTCCAAGGCACAGCTGCATCGTGCGCGCGGCCTGTTGCGCGCACGGCTGGGAGACATGACATGAGTACACACGAACACGATTCCGATCACGACCTGCTGGCCCGGCTGCGCGCGCTGCCGAACGAGCGCGATGTACCCGCCGATGGCTGGGCACGCCTGTCCGCCCGGCTGCCGCCGCGTGAATCGCAGGCAGCACCCGCGCCAACGGACAACGTGGTGGTCCTGCCGGTGCGTTCGCGGCGCCGCTGGTGGTGGCCGGCCGGCGCTGCCCTGGCTGCCAGCCTGGCACTGTATGCGGTGGCGCCGTGGCGGCATGCGCAGCCGGATACGCCGGCGCCGTCCGCCCTGCAGCTGCAGGCCGCGGCGATGACCGAGCAGTACCAGCAGGCCGTGGCCGCGCTGCCCGATGGACGGGCGCCGGAATGGCAGCCGGCCCTGCATGAACTGGATGAAAGCGCGGCGCAGATCCGTGCCGCCCTGGCGCAGGACCCGCGTGCGCCGCACCTGCTTGGCCAGCTCAAGCGCACCTATGCGCTGCGGCTGGAACTGACCCGGCAGGCGGCCTATGCCGCCGAGTCCGGCTTGACGACCTGAGGAGACCCCCATGACCCGAACCCTGATTTCCTGTTGCGTCGCGCTGCTGTTGGCCCCTGCCGTGGCGCTGGCCGACACCCGCATCGACGAGCGCCACACCTTGGCTGCGGGGGGGCGCATCGAGCTGAGCAACGTGGCCGGCAAGGTGACCGTGCGTGGCTGGGACCGCAATGACGTGCAGCTCACCGGCACGCTCAGCGACGGCCTGCAGTTGCGTCAGGAAAAAAGCGCCAACCGTGTGCGCTGGGAGATCGAATATCCGCGCCGCAGCAACAACGGCGGTGCAACGCTGGTGCTGAACGTGCCGCGATCTGTGGAGCTGCTGCTGAGCACGGTCAGCGCCAGCCAGGACATCAGTGGTATCGATGTGCGACGGCTGCAGGCCGACACGGTCAGCGGCAGCCTGAGCGCGGCTGGCCGCAGTGGCGACAGCAAGCTCAACACGGTCAGTGGCAGCGTCAGCGCACGCCTGCAGACGCCGAAGCTGGATGTGAACACCGTCAGTGGCCGCATCGAGGCCGGCGGCGGCGTGTCCGGTGATATCGGTGCGCAGACGGTGTCCGGACGGGTCCAGGTCGACGCCGGGCGCGTGCAGCGACTGGCGGTGGAAACCGTCTCTGGCAGCATCGATCTGGCAGCGGCCGGGCTGGCGCCCGGCGGCCGCATCAATGTCGAATCGGTCAGTGCCTCGGTCACGCTGAGCCTGCCACGCACGGTGTCGGCACAGCTGTCGGTGAACAGCTTCAGCGGCTCGATCAACAGCGACGCCGGTCAGGTGGAGCGGCCGCGCTATGGGCCGGGCAGCCATCTCGATACGCGTCTGGGGGGCGGTGATGGAGACATCCGCATCCAGTCGCATTCGGGCAGTGTGCGGGTACGCCTGGATCGCTGAGCACGGTCCGGCAGGCCGCGGCGGCAGCGCCGCCGCGGTCGGTACTGGGTCAGCTGGCTTTCTTCAGCGCCCAGGTGGTGCCGAGGACTTCGATCTTGCCACCGGCCTTGCGGAACGCTGCCAGGTCCGAAGCGATCGAATCGCTGCTGACCACGGTGCTGGCGGCCGCGCCCTTGCGTTCGCTGCGGATGCTGTTGCTGGCCTTCGCGGGGGTCTTTGCCTTGCGGGGCATGGTTGCTCCTGTCAGGTGGAAGGGGAGGAAAGCGCCCAGGCGTCGGCCTGGCGCAGGTAATCCTGCCGCTCGCGGCGGCAGTCATCGCCGCCCATCGAAAACTGGCGGCAGATCGCCGGGCGCTGCGAATAGATCGTGCAGCGCAGGTGATAGGGATCGATCGCCGCGCACCAGCCTTCCTCGTTGCGCGCCATCACGGCACGGCCGTGGGTGTCGCGTGACAGGAACTGGCCAGGCACGTGGTCGCCGGGCTGCAGCAGCACGGGCAGCCGGCAACAGACCGCGTCACAACGGCGGCAGTCGATGGGTGCAGGTGCTGCGTCAGGTTGTAAGGCCACAGGGGCCTGGCGGGTGCCCAAAGCGGGTCTCGATGGCGGCTCAGGTGCTGCGCGGACCATGAACGAGCCAGGAAGGCATGGCCGCTAGGCCCGCAGGGCGGGCCAGGCTGCACCGTGGACACACACCGGCGTGGCCGGTGGAAGGTGCAGCGGGGTTCTAGCCGACCAAGAGTAACTTAGACCGCGTAACGTTTTGTTAATCCTGGCTGGCTGCCGCCAACGCCAGGCCTTGGACCACGCCCAGCGAGGGCTCGCCGTGGACCATGCGGGCCCCCGGGAAGGCCTCGGCCACGGCCTGGCGCAGGTAGCCGGCACGGGACATGCCGCCGGTCAGGAACACCGCATCCGGGTCGCCCCCGATGTCGCTGCGGACTTGGGCCAGCAGTTCCCGGATCTGCTCCAGGTAGCCGTGGGCGGCGGCGGCCAGGCCATCGGCGCTGCTGTCGGCATGCAGGTCGCGGGCGATGTAGTCCAGCGTGCTGCGGTGCTCGCTGGCGGCGCTGAGGGCGATCTTGGCGCGTTCGACATCGCGGTACAGGCGGGCGGTATTGCCGGTGTCCTGCAGGGCCTGCAGGCGCCCGCCCCACGGCTCGTCGACGTGATCGTATTTGTGCTGGCGGAAGTCGCGCTGGCGCGTCATGTCCTGCACGGTGGCTGCTTCCACATAGTGGTGGGCGGGCACGCGGGTGATGCCGCGGCCGAACAGCGGCATGTAGCTGGACAGGCTCAGCGCCAGATCAATGTCGGTACCGCCGCGGGCGATACCCCACGCGCGGTGGATACGCGGGGCGTCGTCGCCACCGACTTCGGCATGCGCGATATCGGTGGTACCGCCGCCGATGTCGACGATCACCGCCTGGTGCCGCTCGCGGCTTTCGGCGTGGTAGTGCATGGCCGCCGCGGCGGGTTCTTCGAGGAAATCGATCTGGTCGAAGCCGGCCTGGGTGGCGGCCTCGCGCAGGATATCCAGTGCCTGGTCATTGCCGGCCGCGCCGATCGAGCTGCGGAACTGCACCGGGCGGCCGAGCAGAGCGGCACGCAGCGGCTGGCCAAGCTGGGCGCTGGCGGTCAGGCGGATGTGTTCGAGGATGTGCGCGGCGATGCCGGTGATGGTCTGCTTCGCGCGTGGGTGCAGGTTGTAGCCCAGCATCGACTTCGGGCTCTGCACCAGGTTGCCTTCGTGTTCCTCGAAATAGGCTTCCAGCGCGTCGTCGCCGTAGACCGCGTTCTGCAGCAGGTCGCTGGCGCTGCGTTCCTTGCCGGCGCGGGCCTCCATCCATTCACGGCGCAGGGCGCGCAGGGCTTCACGGCGCAGCGCCTGCGGGGTGCGTTCCTGGCCGGCGGCACGGGCTGCACGCGCGGCGCTATCGATCATCTGCTGCAGCTGGTGTTCCTGGCCGTCGTCGAGCTGGAAGTCGTCCGGGTCGGGCACCACGCCGGGGAAGTACACGCTGGTGCGGAACTGTTCGGCGTCACCGAAACGGATCGGCAGCAGTTTCCCCTCATGCACGATGGCGGCGGCGGAGTTGCTGGTACCGAAGTCGATGCCGAGGCGCATGGGGAGTTCCGGGGGCGGTCAGGGGCCGCGCACTCTGCTGCAGTTCGTCGCCGACTGCAAGTTCCAGCGTCACGGCTGCTCCAGCCGCGGTCATGGCGGCGGCCGGGCACCTGCCAGGGAGCCGGGGCCCCGGACCGGGCGGTTACAATGGCGGCTGTTGATTCACTTTGAGGTACTTGCCGATGTCGTCTGTTCCCGCCTGCCCGCAGTGCACCCTGGAAAACACCTATGCCGATGGCGCGCTGTGGATCTGCGCCGATTGCGGTTTCGAATGGACCGCCGAGGAAAGTGCCGGTTCGACCCTGGTCGTGCGTGACAGCAACGGCAATACCCTGCAGGCCGGCGACACCGTCACCGTGATCAAGGACCTGAAGGTGAAGGGGTCTTCGATCCCGCTGAAGCAGGGCACCGTGATCCGCAACATCCGCCTGGTCGAAGATGATGCCGAGCACATCGAAGGCAACTCGGACAAGATCAAGGGCCTGGTCCTGAAGACCTGCTTCCTCAAGAAGGCCTGATCGGTCTCAGCGCCTGGCCTGCTGCTGCGCGCGCCAGCGGGCCAGGCTGTCGAGCTTGGCCTGGTAGCGTGCCTGCTCCGGTGCACCACCCAGCAGCTGCGCGCGGGTCAGTTCACGGTCGGCGCGTTCAAGCTGCCCGGACAGGAAATACACGCGCGCCAGCCCGAAGTGGAACTGGTGCGCGGTGTCATACAGGCGCACGGCCTGCCGGTAATAGCGGATGGCTTCGGCCAGCTTTCCGGCCTGCTCGGCCTGCGTGCCCAGCATGTACTGCGCGAACGGGTCCTCACGCTGCACCGACTTCAAGCGTCGCTCCAGGGCCTTGGCCTGCGCATCCAGCCCAAGCTGCCGATACAGCGCGCTGGCATTGGTCAGCGCCGCATCCTGGCGACCGTCCAGGCGCAGGGCGCGGTCCAGTGCCTGCCGCGCCGCATCGGTGTTGCCCTCACGGTTGTCGAGCACACCCAGGTTGTTCCAGACCGAGGGGAACGCGCGATCCTGCACGACCGAGGCATCGAAGAACGCGCGGGCGCCGACGAGGTCTCCTTCGGCCATGCGTTCGGCACCTCGATTGTTGTAGAAATGGGCCAGTGCACGCGCGCGGCTGACCGGCTGCGGGCCGTGGCGGTCGTAGAGTACGTTGCGATCGAGGTCGACCGTGGCGTAACGCCCCGCGATCTCCACGCCCGCGTTGACGTGGCCCACACTGTAGACCACGCCGGCGTCCTGGTCCTGGTACCAGGACACGACCTGGCCGACTTCCTGGACGCGGGCCTGGATGCCAGCCTCGCGCGCCAGTGCCACGAACATCAGCGTGAAGGCGAGGCAGTTGGCGCGGCGCTGCTGCCAGACTTCGTCCACGGTGTAGGTCGCGTTCGCGTCGTACTGCAGGTCCAGCCCCTGGCGGCCGAAGATCATTTCCACCAGTGCCTGCAGCCGCTGCTCGCGCGATGAACTGCGGTCGATCACCTGCGCCTGCAGCATCGCGCGCATTGCGGGAGGAATCGCGAAGACCTGTTCCGGTGAGGGGACCTCCACCGGGGTGACGCTTCCGATGGGCGGGAGTGCATCGGTGCGCGGGTGGTTCTGTGCGCAGAGCGGCGCGGCCATCAAAGCGGCCAGGACCACGACGAAGATGCGGGCGGCAGGGCGGTACATGACAGTTCCCGGCAGCGGCGGGCGCTCCCGCCTGCAGCGAGTGTAGACCCGGCGGCGCCGCGCTGCAGTGACCGTTGGTCGGCGCGTGGCCGGTACGGCGTTTCATCCACAACCGATGTGGACCAGCGCTCGACAAAGCTGTGGACAACCGCGTCCAGGCCTCACCGGGCAAGCGTTGTGAGTATGTGGTGAAAAAACCATCAGCTTGCCGCGGGGCTGCGCAGGCGGGATGATCCGGGTATGGATTTCTCTCCGCTGACGCTGGCTCCTGCGCAGTGGCAGGCGCTGCAGGACAGCTACGCAACGCCGCCCCGCGCCTACCACCACTTCGGACACGTACGCGCGGTGCTGCAGCACTGCCAGGACGTGGCTGACGGCCCGGGCTGGCAGAGGCCCGCCGAGGTGTACCTGGCCGTGCTCTACCACGACGCGATCTATGTGGCGGGCCGCAAGGACAACGAAGCGCGTTCGGCGGCGCTGGCCCTGCAGGCAATCGCACGGGCCCCGGAACTGGCCGGCGTCGACGCCGCGCGGGTCGAGCAGTTGATCCTGCTGACAGCCCGCCATGGCGATCTGGGCCCGGACGACGTTGATGCCGAGGCCGCGCTGTTCCTGGACTGCGACATGGCGATCCTGGCCGCGCCCGAGCCGGTGTTCGCTGCCTACGATCGTGGCGTGGCCGAAGAGTACAAAGGGGTCGTGCCGGGCTTCCTGTACCGCGCCGGGCGTCGCCGTTTCCTGCAGGGGCTGCTGCGGGCGCCGCGCATCTTCCTCAGTGACTTCTTCCACCAGCGTCTGGATGCGGCGGCTCGGGAAAACCTGCGTCGACAGCTGGCCCGCTGAGCTGGACCGGTACACTTGGGCCTGCTCTCACCGATTGTCGCTTCCCACTGTGTCCGTCCCTGATCCCGACCCCCGCCCGCTGCCCCCCGAAGAGCCCGGTCCCAACGAGTGCTGTGGCAGCGGCTGTCCGCTGTGCGTGCTGGATCTGTATGCCGATGAGCTGCAGCGCTATCGCAAGGCGCTGGCCGAGTGGAAGACGCGGCATCCGGAGGCAACGCCATGAGCCGTGCGCGTCCGGCGGCGGTGCTGGCACTGGTGGCGCTGCTGCTGTTCGTGACCACCGCGCTGTGGACCCAGGTCGCGCGCAGTGATCTGGACTGGGTGCGGGCAACCTTGAGCCTGTACCTGCACGGGCCGTGGGGCCTGGCATTGCGCGCTGCCTACTGCCTGCTGGCGCTGGCCATTGCGGCGCTTGGCATTGCGCTGTATCGCGGCAGCATCGGGCCGCGCCGCAGTGCGGCGGCGCCGCTGTTGTTCACTGTCTCTGCGCTGGGGCTGGCGACGGTCGCCATCGGTGACAGCTGGCTGCCTGAAGCGACCCCGCTGCTTGCACCGTTCATCCATGGACTGGCAGCCAACACCGCGTTCCTGTGTGCCAGCGTCGGCATGCTGCTGCAGGCCTGGTACCTGCGCCGCGAACCGGGTTGGCAGTCCGCCGCGGGCCTGCTCTGGGGCTGGGCATGGCTGGCCTTCGTGCTGCTGTGGCTGCATGTGCTGTGGCGTGGTGGACCACCGCGTGGGCTGGGACAGAAAGTGGTGATCGCGGTGATCGTTGGCTGGCTGCTGTATCTGGCGATGGCCCTGTACCGGCGCAGCCGTCGGGCCGTAGCCCACTGAATCCCCAACGGCCTGCGCCGGTACGTGCCGTGCACGCGGCGGCGGCGTATCGTGTGCGCATTCCATCGGGGATGCGACATGAAGCGTGCAGGGCTGGGCAGGGCAATGGGTGTGGTTCTGGCGTTGGCAGCACTGCCGGCAATGGCGGCGGCCAACGTGCAGCAGTTCAGCCACGGGCGGTTCGAGCAGATTCCGGTGCACATGCCGGCTGGCACGCCGCAGCGTGTGGTGATCTGGTTCCATGAACCCACCGCCGGTGGTGATACCAGCCGCCTTCCGATCGAGGCCCTGCGTGCCGATGGCGCGATGGTCGCTGCCGTGGACATCGCGCATCTGCGCAGCGTGCTCAAGCGCGAGGGGAATCCGACCTGTTCGTTCGGTTCCGGCGACGTCGAGAACTTCTCGCGCTGGTTGCAGGCCTCCCTGCACCTGCCTGGCTACCACCTGCCGCTGGTCGGTGGTGATGGTGAAGGCGCCGAGATGGCCTACACGCTGGCCGCACAGGCCGACACCCAAGTGTTCGCCGGCCTGCTGACCACTGGCTTCTGCCCGGATCGCAGCCACGAGCGCATGGTCTGCGGCGATGGCGTGAAGCACAACAAGCTGCAGCCTGCCGAGTTGAATTCCCCGTGGCTGAGCGCCGCCGGCGACCATGGCTGCAAGGTTGGCGAGGCCAGCCGCTTCGTGCAGCAGGTGGCGATGGCACGCGAGTTCAAGCGCACCGCGCGCGGCGATGCTTCACCCGGCCTGGTGGCGGCGGCGCGGGTGATCGGCGCGCAGGCCGGCGTCAGCCTGGCACCGCCACCAGCCGCGCTGAAGGGCCTGCCGATAGTGGAAGTACCGGCGACCGGCAGCGGCGACACGCTGGCCGTGTTCGTTTCCGGCGATGGCGGCTGGGCCGGCCTGGACAAGGACGTGGCATCGTCGCTCAACGAGCATGGCGTGGCCGTGGTCGGCATCGACTCACTGCGCTACTTCTGGAGCGAGCGCACGCCGAAGGGATTTGCCACTGACCTGCAGAAGATCATCGATCACTACCGCCAGCAGTGGCACCGCGACAAGGTGATGCTGATCGGTTTCTCGCAGGGTGCCGACGTGCTGCCGGCCACCATCAACCAGCTCGATGCCGATACCCGCGCAGCGCTGGATCGTATCGTGCTGTTGTCGGTAGGCAGGAAGGCCGACTTTGAATTCCACGTCAGCAACTGGCTGGGTGGTGGCGGCGATGGTCTGCCGATCGCGCCGGAAGTGGCGAAGCTGCCGGCGGCGAAGACCCTCTGCGTGTATGGCGACAAGGATGACGACGCGCTGTGCCCCGGCCTGCCGGCCAACGACGGCGTGCAGAAGGTGAAGCTGCCGGGCGACCATCACTTCAATGGTGATTACGACCGATTGGCCGAAGTGATCCTCAAGGGCGGGGCGTAGCGCCGGGCCACGCCCGAACGCTGTCGCCGCCGTGTCGACCAAGGTCGACACCTACCGGGTGGTTTGCAGCGCCGGGCCATGCCCGGCGGCTCAGGGCTTCAGTTACGCCGCGGGTCCAGCGAGATCAGGCGCGTGGCATCCAGCAACGCGGCCGGCAGATGCATGCCGCCGGGTGCTGCCAGATAGCG
Source organism: Stenotrophomonas sp. YJH_SMC_4 (assembly GCF_059371575.1). NCBI lineage: Bacteria > Pseudomonadati > Pseudomonadota > Gammaproteobacteria > Lysobacterales > Lysobacteraceae > Stenotrophomonas > Stenotrophomonas sp. YJH_SMC_4. The sequence goes on along the minus strand of NZ_JCAFUR010000014.1, from coordinate 7,171 downwards.
CGGTCGCCACTGCGGGTCGAACTTCGACTTGAAGCGGCGCAGGCCACTGAAGCCATAGAAGCGTTCGCCATGCCGCGCGAGCAGGCCGGCCAGTCGGTTCCAGCGACCAGCAAGGCGATGCTGGGCCAGCCCGGACAGCGGCGCCATGCCCAGCGAGAAGCGCGCATAGCCCTGCGCGCGGCCCCACAGGAACAGCTCGATGAACAGGAAGTCCATCGTGCCCTTCGGTGCCTCGTTGACGTGGCGCATGAGGTCCACCGACAGCTCGGCACCGGCCGGTGCCTGCCACAGGTTGGCGAATGCCACGATCTGGCCCTCGGCTTCGACCAGCGCCACCGGGAAGCGCGCCAGGTAATCCGGATCGTAGCTGCCCAGCGAGAAACCCTTCTCGTCGCCGGCCTTGTCTTCCAGCCACGCGTTGGAGATCGCGTGCAGGCGGGGAAGCAGGCTGGGAATCTCTTCCACCGGTGCCACGCGGAACGAAAGGCCCCCGCGCTTGCCACGGTTCCAGGCCTGGCGCAGATCGGCGCGTTCGCGGCCTTCCAGGCCGAAGTCGTGCAAGGGCACGATCGCTTCCTCGCCCAGCTTGACCAGGCCCAGGCCCAGGTCGAGATAGGTCTGCCAGTAGGTCTCGCCCACCTGGTAGAACACCGGGCGCAGGCCGAGCCGGTCAGCTTCCTCGCGGAAGCGCCATATCAGCGCGCGCGCCACATCAGGCGGGCCGACCGGATCGCCCATCGCGATCAGCGAACCGCCGTAGCGCTGCATCATCACGAAGCCCTGTTTCGCATCATCGCGCAGCACCGCCTTGTCGGCGGTCAGTACCAGGCAGGCCTGGGTATCGGTGGCACCGGCCAGTACCGGCGCCAATGATTGCAGCGTGGCCTCGTCGGCGGCTGGCAGCGGGCTGCGCGTACTGTGCAGCAGCCGCGCCAGGCCGAACATCACCAGCGCGATCGCCACCACCAGCAGCGCACGCAGCGCACGCGGTGCGTTGCCGGATATCGCAAACTGCCACCACAGCTCGTTCTGGTACTCGACATGGCTGTAGGTGAAGAACAACAGCCAGGTGACCGCCACCAGTACCAGGCCGAGGTTGCGCAGCCATGGCCACGACCATGCTTCATCCAGCAGCGCGCCCTGGCGGTAGAACTCGCGGCGTGCGGCCCACAGCGCCATCGCCACCAGCAGGGCGGAGACCGCGATCAACGGTTGGCCACCGCGCAGCCACAGTGGCAACGGGGTGATCACGCACACGGCCATCGCCAGCATCCATGCGGCATGGCTGCGCCGGGCCAGGCCCTGGCCGATCAGCAGCAGGGCGACGCCGCTGAGGCTGCCGATCAGATGGGACGTTTCCAGGATCGGCAGTGATGCGTTGACCAGGTGACGGCGCGGCGTGGGCAACGTGCCGTCGATGACCAGCGCAGCACCGATGCTGAACACCGCCAGCGCGATGATCTGCGGCAACCATGGGCGCAGCGCGTTCCAGCCGGCACGGGTTGCCCCGGCACTGGCCTGCAGCGGCTGGCGCAGCGCGGGTGCAAGCGCGAGCAGGGTGGCCAGCAGCAGGGGCAGCACGTAGTAGGTGACGCGGTAGATCAACGCCGCCGCCAGCACCGCAGCCGGTGCCACCTGTGGCAGCAGCTTCAGCAGGCTCCATTCGAACACGCCGAGGCCGGCGGGCACGGTCGAAACCAGGCCGGCCAGCACCGCGACCAGGTACAGGCCGACGAAGCCGGGCAGGCCGGTCGGCGTCGAGTCCGGAAGCAGCACATAGAACGCGGCACTGGCCAGCACCAGCTCGATCACGCTGAGCACGGTCACCCCGATCATCGTGCGCCGGTCGGGCAGCCACAGCGCATGGCCGAACACGCTGAACTGGCGTCCATCGCGGCCGACCAGCAGCAGGGTGGCCGCATAGGCCAGCAGCGCGACGATGCCGACCACGCGCACCGCATCCGGGTCCAGCGGCAGGGCAAGCGCCGCTGCCGCCGGTTCCATGCACAGCGCCACGCTGATCAGCAGCCACGCACCGAACACGAAGCCGAGCGTGCTCATCAGCACGACCTGGCCGATCTGCGCCAGGTCGAGGCCGGCGGTACGGTAGCCGCGCAGGCGCACCGCACCGCCGGTGAGCGCGGCAAAGCCCACGGTCTGGCCGAGCGTGTGTGCCAGGAACGCGGTGATGCCGATGCGCGCCGGATGCACGCGGATGCCGCTGCGGCGCAGGCCGATGGCATCAAAGCCGATCAGGCAGGCATAGCTGGCCAGGCCCAGCACGACAGTAAGCGCGATCTGCGTGCCACTGAGCTGGTGGAAGGCATGGCGGATGGCGCGGTAGCCGTTCTCATCGAACTCGTTGGCCAGGCCGTGCAGCGCCAACGCAAGGATCAGCAGCGGGATGACGATGGTGAGGACCCGCTTCCATGCCGGGGTGGAGGGAGCGGTGGCGGGGTCGGTGGTTTCGGTCATCGGCGCAAGGGTGCGTCAGGGAGGGCGAGGGCGGTGTCAATGCAGCCGTGGCGCATCGTGCGCCTGTCGCTGGCATTTGACCAGCGTCGCTGTCGGAAGCCGGTAGTGACCGTGTGTGGATGGCTGCCCTGCACCCATCGTTGACCGGTTTGGAGGACAATGCAGGCCTGATCACCCGCAGGAGCCACGCCCATGATGGAGCGTTACGACGTCGGACCGCGCATGTCCGAAATGACCGTGTACAACAAGGTCGCCTACCTTTCCGGCCAGATTCCGGAAGACACCAGCCAGGACATCACCGGGCAGACCCGGCAGGTGCTGGCCGAGATCGACAAGCTGCTGGCGCTGGTGGCCAGTGATCGCCAGCACGTGTTGCGCGCCGAAGTGTTCCTGGCCGACATGGCCGATTTCGACGGTATGAACAAGGCATGGGATGAGTGGGTGGTGGAAGGTGCGACCCCGGCGCGCGCCACGGTCGAGGCCAAGCTGGCCCACGCCGACTGGAAGGTCGAGATCGTGGTGACGGCGGCAGTGCCGTAACGGCAAGGTCACCTCCCAGCAGTGGAGGGGGGGTAGAGTCGACTGTCGCGCGCAGCGCGGGGTTTTGCGCCGCCGGAACGAAGAGCAGTCGACTAACAGCCGACTCTACCCCGCCGCTCCACCGCCGGTTGGTCTGGTGGCTAGGCCGGCACCAGCTCGATGCAGTCCACCGGGCACGGCGGGATGCACAGCTCGCAGCCGGTGCACAGATCGGCGATCACCGTGTGCATGTACTTGGCGCCGCCGACGATGGCGTCCACCGGGCAGGCCTGGATGCACTTGGTGCAGCCGATGCAGTCGGCTTCCACGATCAACGCCACCTGCGGCGCCTTGTGCTCGCCGCGCGAACGATCAAAAGGAATCGCCGGTACGCGCAGAACCTGGGCCAGCGCGCGTGCACCGGCATCGCCACCGGGTGGGCAGCGGTCGACGCCTGCCTCGCCGCGCGCCATCGCCTGCGCGTACGGTCGGCAACCGTCGTAGCCGCATTGCCCGCATTGGGTCTGCGGCAGCAGGCGGTCGAGGCGTTCGGTCAGGGGCGGGATCAGGCTCATGCGTGGCGAAGGCTGCGCGTCGGGTTACTTCAGGGGTTTGCCGCGGAACCAGCGCTCGTGGGCCAGCGCCAGCATCGGCTTGTCTTCGGAACTGTCACCGTAGGCATGGATGCGCACGTAACGCGACAGATCGAACTGGCGACGGATGTGCTCGACCTTGCGCGGGCCACAGTCGCCACCGGCGTAACGGCCGGTCAGGCGTCCGTCCTGACATTCCAGCCGGTTGCAGATCAACTGCAGGCCCAGCTGCTCGCACCACGGCCGCAGGTACAGGTCCAGCGAGCCGGACACGATCACCACGGTGTGCTGCTGTTCCTTGTGCCAGCGGATCTGCTCCAGCATTTCCGGGCGCACCACGTCGGGCAGGAACTCACGCGAGAAGCCGGCGGCCAGGGTGGCGATGTCGTCACTGTGGCGGTCGCTGAAGGTCAGGCGGGTGACGCGCGCGCGGATGCGTTCGGCCGAGATCAGCTTCAGCTTGTACGCGAGCAGCCACGGGCCGACCTTCCACCACGCCTGCGCCAGCTGTTCGGCGGTGGCCACGCGGCGCAGGAAACGGCCATAGGTATCGCAGGTGGTCACGGTGTGGTCGAAGTCGAACAGCGCCAGTTCCATTCCGTTGCCTCCCATCGCGTTGCCTCCGCTGGCCAATGCTGCCGGCGGGCGCGGCCGAGGCCACGCCCGCTGCGGGCATCAGCGGACCGGCATGCCCGGCTGCGCGCCGCTGTCGGCGTCCAGCAACGCCAGCGCACCGCCGTCGAAGCCGGCCGACAGGATCATGCCTTCGCTCAGGCCGAAGCGCATCTTGCGCGGGGCCAGGTTGGCGATGAACACCACGCTGCGGCCGACCAGCTTCTCCGGCTCGCCGTAGCTGCCACGGATACCGGAGAAGATCTGGCGCTTGCCCAGTTCACCTGCATCCAGCTCGAAGCGCAGCAGCTTGTCCGATCCTTCCACGAACTCGCAGACCAGCACCTTGCCGATGCGCAGGTCGAGCTTGGCGAAATCGTCGATGCCGATGTAGGCCGGCGCGTCGGCGCTCTTTGCTTCGTCCTTGGCCGGGGCCGGGGCGGCCGGCTTGGCGGCGGGGGCAGCGGCAGCCGCCGGCTGCAGGGTGTCCTTGGAGGCGTCGATCATGGCGTCAATCTTCTTCGGGTCGATACGGGTGAACAGCGGGGTGTAGTCGGTGATGCGGTGGCCCAGCAGCGGCTGTGCCAGTTCGGTCCAGTCGTTCACCGGCGCGGCCAGGAAGGCTTCGGCCTGCGCGGCGGTGGCCGGCAGCACCGGCTTCAGGGCGGTGACCAGCACGCGGAACAGGTTCAGGCCCTGGCTGCATACGGCCTGCAGTTGCGCATCGGCGCCTTCCTGCTTGGCGATGACCCACGGCTTGACGTCGTCGATGTAGCGGTTGGCTTCGTCGGCCAGGGTCATGGTCAGGCGGATCGCCGCGGCCGGGTCGTTGCGCTCGTAGGCTTCACGGATCGGCGCCAGGCCATCGACGAAGCGCTGGTACTGCGCCGCATCGGGCAGCTGCGCGGCCAGCTGCCCGTCGAAGCGCTTGCTGATGAAGCCGGCGCAGCGGCTGGCCAGGTTGACGAACTTGCCGACCAGGTCGGCGTTGACGCGGGCGATGAAGTCACCCAGGTTCAGGTCGAGATCGTCGACGCCACCGCCGGACTTGGCGGCGTAGTAGTAGCGCAGCGCTTCCGGCTCCAGGCCGACATCGAGGAAGGTACGCGCCATCACGAAGGTGCCGCGCGACTTGCTCATCTTGGCGCCGTCCACGGTCAGGTAGCCGTTGACGTGCAGGCGGGTCGGCGCGCGGTGACCGGTGCCGTGCAGCACCGCCGGCCAGAACAGGCCGTGGAAGTTGACGATGTCCTTGCCGATGAAGTGGTGCAGCTCGGTGCTGGTACCGGCGCGCAGGTGCGCTTCGAAGTCCTCGCCGATCCTGCCGCACAGGGTCTGGAAGCTGGACAGGTAGCCGATCGGTGCATCCAGCCAGACGTAGAAGTACTTGCCCGGCTGTCCGGGAATCTGGAAGCCGAAGTACGGCGCATCGCGCGAGATGTCCCACGCGCGCAGGCCACCTTCGGCATTGAGCCACTCACCCAGCTTGGCCTTCACGCCCGGCAGGGCGACGTCGCCGGCCAGCCATTCGCGCAGGAACGCGTCGAAGTGGCCCACCTCGAAGAAGAAGTGCTCCGAATCGCGCATTTCCGGCGTGGCACCGGAGATGACCGAACGCGGTTCCTTCAGATCGGTCGGCGCATAGGTAGCGCCGCACACTTCGCAGTTGTCGCCGTACTGGTCGGGGCTGCCGCAGTTCGGGCAGATGCCCTTGACGTAACGGTCGGGCAGGAACATGCCCTTGGCCGGGTCGTAGAACTGCGCCACCGAACGGCGGCTGATGTGGCCGGCCGCTTCCAGCTTCAGGTAGAACTGCTCGGTCAGCGCCTTGTTGGCCGCCGAATTGGTCGAGTCGTAGTGGTCGAAGGCCACGCCGAAGGCGGCGAAGTCACGTTCGTGGCTGGCCTGGATGTTGGCGATGAAGGTTTCCGGGGTGACCCCGGCCTTTTCCGCGGCCAGCATGATCGGCGTGCCATGGGTATCGTCGGCGCAGACGAACCAGGCCTTGCCGCCACTCATTCGCCGCGCACGCACCCAGATGTCGGCCTGGATGTAGCCGACCAGGTGGCCCAGGTGCAGCGGGCCGTTGGCGTAGGGCAGGGCGGTGGTGACGAGCGCGGTACGGGTCATGGTCGCGGGGTGAAGCCGAGGGGAACCGCAGAGTATCGCATGCCCGCAACGAGGTGACCCGGCCGGGGCCGGGTCACGGGGATGAAGCGGGGGCCGGAGCGCTTATTCGCGCTGCCAGGTCTGCGCGCGGCAGATGAAGGCGATGCAGCCGGACACGTCCAGCCGGGTGCCGCCGGGCTGCAGTTCCATCTTCGACTTGTAGGTCTTGCCGTTGGCCGGGTCGAGGATGGTGCCACCGGACCACTTGTTGGCGCCGTCGGCCTTCAGGTTCCAGAGGATGGTCATGCCCTTCACCGGCTTGTTCCTGTTGGCGCCTTCACAGCCGTCACAGATCGGGTTGGGGCCCTTGTCCGAGTGCAGGATGTCGACCACCTTGCCGGTCAGGGTGCCGTTGGCGGCCTGGGTGATCTCGACGATCGACTTCACCTTGCCGGTCTTGTCGTCGATGGTCTTCCAGCGGCCGGCGGCGCCGTCGGCGGCCTGCGCCGAGAGCGCGGCCAGGCACAGCGGCAGTGCCAGCAGCAGGGTCTTGAAGGTCTTGCGCATGGTCCCCTCCCAGGGTTCATTCCGGCACGATGCCGGTACGGGTCGACTGTATACCCATTCGGCGGGGTATGGGGAAGGGGGGCTTTGCAGGGCTGCGCCCTGCACCCGCGGTAGTGCCGGCCGCTGGCCGGCAACCTCAAAAGCAAAGGCGGCTATCCGTGGGATGGCGGGGTGGGTCCGGTTGCGGGGGGCGCTGCAAGTCCCCCTCCGGGGCCCGGCCCAGCCGCTGGCGGCTGTGCGTTCGGGCGCTTGCGAAGCAGTGCTTCGCAAGCAAAGCGCCCTCACCCATGTAAGCT
>NZ_JCAFUR010000013.1:0-75720 GCF_059371575.1 Stenotrophomonas sp. YJH_SMC_4 | reverse complement strand
AGTGCTCGACTATGGACGGTCAAACGGGCATTTTTATGGTGGTTCATCCGGGCTCTTTGGGGTCTGGAGAGGTGTGGTAACCACCATTTTCCAAAGATGTCCCGGATGAACAACGTACAGAGAGATCACAGTTAGTCGACTCACGCGCGTAGCGCGGCGTTCCTGGTGTTGGAGCGAAGAGCAGTCGACCAACAGTCGACTCTACCCGATCTGCGTGCCACACCCATCGGCGTGCCGTAGCGTCATCGGCGTGCCATACCCCGTTGGCATGTCATGGGGTATGGCCGACGCTAGGTGCAGGCGCTGTCAGCCCCGCTTTCCCGCGAACCGTGCCTCGATCTCCTCCAGCGACTTGCCCTTGGTCTCCGGCAGCCAGAACGCGGCTACCAGGAAGAACACGAAGGTGCACGCCGCCCAGAACACGAACATGCTGGCGTAGCCGTAGTGGCCCACCGTGGGCAGGAAGATGGCGGCGATGGTGGTGGACACGAACTGGTTGATCAGCAGCGCGATGCTCATGCCATTGGAACGGATGCGGTTCGGCATCAGCTCCGACAGTGCCAGCCACACGCATACGCCGGGGCCGACCGCGAAGAACGCGACGAACACCAGGATGCAGGCGGCCACGGCCCAGCCGTGTGCCGGTGGCGGCACCGGGCCGATGCGCGCCTGTTCGATGCGCAGCGGCGCCTGCGCGGCACTGGCCGGGTCGGCGAACGGGTTCAGATGCAGCTTGCGGAAGAACGCACCAATCACACTGTCGGGCTGCACGGTGCCGGCGCGCTCGATGCGCAGCTCGCGATCGGTCAGGTTGTCGCTGCGCAGGGCGCGCACGTTGGTAAAGTCACCATACGCGTACGACACGGTCAGCTGCATCGGTCGGCCCTGGCTGTCGATGCCATTGCTCAGGCGCTGCCACTGCGCGTCATCCAGAACCAGTTGCAGGCCATCGCCGCTGACCGCCGCCTGCAGCTGCGGTTGCACATCGGCGCGGCCACGCTCGGCCTGGAAGAACAGCGCGGCCGCGGCCAGCAGGGCCACGCAGATGCCACCACTGCCGAGCATCAGCAGGAACTTGCGGCCCTTGCGGTCGACCAGCAGCAACGCGACCACGGTCATCACCGCATTGAGCAGCTTGATCGCCACGTCGGCGCCGTTGGCCACTGAACCGGACAGGCCGGCCTGGTTGAGGATGTTGACCGCGTAGGCCAGCACCGAATTGATGCCGGTAGCCTGGGTGCAGGCCAGCACCACGCAGGCGAGCAGGAACGGCACCACGTAGCGGCGGCTGAGCAGTGGATCGCGCTTGCCGTCCCTGCTGCTCGATTCCGGCGCCTGGATCTGGGCCAGCGTGGGCTCGACATCTGCGGCGGGCAGGACGCGCTGGAGGCTGCGGCGGGCTTCATCGATGCGACCCCGCCGCACCAGCCAGCGTGGTGACTCGGACAGCCAGAAGATGCCGGCGCAGAACAGCAGGCCCGGCGCCAGGCAGGTCCAGAAGATGGTGCGCCAGGCGTGGTCCTTCACCGTGAACAGTTCCTGCGCCTGCTGCGCGACCGGCAGCGAACGCACGGCTTCGGCGGCGGCATCGACGGCGTGGGCGTGGTACAGGCCGATCAGGGCTGCCAGCACCAGGCCAACGGTCAGCAGCAGCTGGAACATGGCCGCGCCGCGCCCACGCCGCTCGGGGCTGAGCACTTCGGCCAGGTACAGCGGAATCACTACGCCGATCAAACCGCCACTGATGCCCTGCAGGAGGCGCCCCAGCAGCAGCGGCGTGTAGCCGGAGGCCAGTGCCATGATCGGAATCGAGGCGGTGAACAGCAGGCCGGCCAGCAGCATCGCGCCGCGACGGCCGATCAGGTCGGCAACCATGCCGGCGAACAGCGAGGACAGCACGCTGCCCAGCAGTACCGCTGCCACCACGAAGCCGAGCTGCTGGCTGCTGAGCTGCCAGGCGTGGCTGGCAGTTGCTTCAAGATAGGGCAGGGCGCCGGCGATGATGCCGATGTCGATGCCGTACAGCAGGCCACCCAGGCCGCCGATGAAGAGCAGGTAGCGTACGGGCCAGCGCGGAGCGGTGCGTGCAGTCATCGGCATATCCCAGAAGGTGTTTCGGTGCGGATCGCTTTCTGTAGAGTCGAGCCATGCTCGACTGACCGCGCATGGCGCGGCAGAGCAGTCGAGCATGGCTCGACTCTACGAAGGCACGGTGCGTCAGGCTGGTGTTGCGTTCAAATCGACCATGCGCCCACCCACCACCACCTGCTGCAGGCGCAGTTCGGCGTCCAGCGCTACCAGGTCGGCGCGGGCGTCGGGCGCGATGCGGCCGCGATCGCCCAGGCCCAGGTAGTCGGCCGGGAAGGTGGAGACACGTTGCGAGGCATCGGCCAGCTCCAGGCCCACCTGCACCAGGTTGCGCAGCGCCTGGTCCATGGTCAGCGCGCTGCCGGCCAGTGAACCGGTAGCCAGGCGCACGCAGCCGCCGCACTTGTGCACGCGCTGCTCGCCCAGTGCGTACTCGCCGTCGGGCATGCCGGTGGCGGCAGTCGCGTCGGTCACTGCGTACAGGCGCGGGATCGCACGCGCGGCCAGGCGGATCACGCCGGGATGGATGTGCTGCAGGTCGGGAATGATTTCGGCGTACTGCGCATGCGCGAGTGCCGCCGCCGCGATGCCCGGGCGATAGTGATCGACGCCGGTCATGCCGTTGAACAGATGGGTGAAGCCGGAGGCACCGGCCTGCAGCGCAGCAACACCTTCTTCGTAGGTACCGGCGCTGTGGCCGAGCTGCACGCGGATGCCCATTGCCGAAAGCGCGGGAATCAGCGCGGTGTGCTCGCCGATCTCCGGCGCCAGCGTCATCACACGGATCGGCGCCAGCGCGTGCAGCCGCTGTACCAGCGCCAGCGTCGCCTCGATGGTGCGGTTGGGCTGCGCGCCCAGCCGCTGCGGGCTGATGAACGGCCCTTCCAGATGTACGCCGACGATGCTGGCGGCGTCTGCATCGGGTGCGGCCATGGTGGCGGCCACGCCGTGCAGCGCGTGCTCGATCTCATCCAGGCCGGCGGTCATGGTGGTCGCCAGCAGCGTGGTGGTACCGAAGCGCAGATGGGTGCGGGCGATGGTGCGCGCCACGTCGCCGCCCTGCATCAGGTCCACCCCTGCAGCGCCGTGCACATGCAGGTCGATGAAGCCGGGCAGGATCACCGGCAGCTGCAGATCGTCAGCGCCGCTGTGGTCGTCCACCTGCAGCTGGCGCACGTGCGAATCGAAGTGGACGTGGCCACGCCGCCAACCCAGCGGGGTGAGGATGCGGCCATGCAGGGAACGGGTGTCGCTCATGCGGTGGGCTCGGCGATGATCACCTCGATGCCCAACCGCTGCAGTCCCTCGCGGGACGCGTCGTCGATGCCGGCATCGGTGATGATGGTGTGGATCTGATCCAGCAGGGCGATGCGGTGCAGGCTGACGCGCCCGAACTTGGAGGCGTCGGTCAGCACCACGATACGGCGTGCACGCTCGACCATGCGATGGTTGAGGCGGGCTTCGGCTTCGTCATGGGTGGTCAACCCGAACTGCAGGTCCAGGCCATCCACGCCCAGGAACAGCGTGTCGAAGCTGTAGGAGTTGAGGCTGGCTTCGGCCTGGCTGCCCTGCAGCGACAGCGACTGCTGGCGCAACAGGCCGCCGGTCAGCAGCACGTTGATGCCGGCCGCGTTGGCCAGTTCCCAGGCGATGTTCAGCCCGTTGGTCATCACCGTCACGTCGCGCTGCGTGCGCAGGTGGCGGGCCAGGGTCATCGTGGTCGAGCCGGAGTCGATGATGATGTTGTCACCAGGCCGTACCAGGCGCGCGGCACACGCGCCGATCGATTCCTTCAGCGGCAGGTTCAGTGCGTCCTTTTCGTGGATGTCCTGTTCCTGCGGCGGCGTGCGCACCAGCGTGGCGCCACCGTGGGTACGGTTGGCCAGGCCCTGCGATTCGAAATGGGTCAGGTCGGCACGGATGGTCACCGCCGACACGCCGAAGCGCTCGACCAGATCGGCCACCTGCACCGAGCCGTGCTCGATCAGCAGCTGCAGGATCTGTTGCCGGCGGGAGCGGGTGTTGCGCATGGCCATTCTCGGTGTCGCGGGGAAAGGTAGAGATTAGCCGTTCGCAGCAGCGGCGGCAGCCGAACCTGCGTGGTGAGTGCGGGTTCCGGCCTGGTTGGCGCTGCAGGCACGGGCGTACTCACCCAGGCACAGGCCGATACGGTGCTGCACCAGTGCGGTGGGGGTGTTGGCCAGGGCGCCTTCGCGCACGGCGCGGTACTGTTCCGGCAGGTACTGGCTGAGCAGCACCAGCGGCGGCGCGTGCTGTTCCAGGTTGGCGAACAGGGTCTGCACCGCCTGTACCAGGGCCGGCTCGCCCCAGTAGTAGCGGCAGCGGTCGCTGAAGGAGTAACTGCGCAGCAGGCGCAGCGCTGCCTCATCGCCCTGGTAGTAGGACTGCCAGTACTTCGGCTGCGCCACCATCACCTCGTCCAGTACCTGCGGCAGGCGCGAGCATTGTGCGGCCGGCAGCAGTTCGGCCTCGATCGCGGCCAGCGCGAACAGCGCTTCGCGGTAGGCGAAGGTCGCCGCCGGGCCGACCTTGAGGATGGCGAAGTGGTCGCGCACCAGCGCGTGCAGGCCGCTTTCGCGCTGGTAGTCGGTGGAGTGCGCCTCGAACACGATGCGTGGCTGCTGTTCCAGGAAGTCGGCCAGCGTGCTGGCGGCGGCCGGGTCGTACTCGTGCACGCTGCTGTGGTCGAAGTCGACGCCCGGCTGCACCACCATCGCGATCACGCGCTGCCACGCATCACGCAGCTGCGGCGTGTCGAACGCCTGCTGGTGGATGGCCAGGGTCTGCGCGGCGGCGGCCGGCGTGGTCACCTGCAGTCCCTCGGCAAGCGAGGCTTCTCCACCGGGAATCGGCACCTCGGTACCGATCACGTAGACCGGCGGCGGCAGGCCGTGTTCGGCGGCGGTGCGTTCGGCGATCTCGGCCAGCTCGGCCGAGCGTGCGGCAACGATGGCATCGGGCAGCGGCACCGGGTCATCGGCGCAGGACATGCTGCAGTCGAGATGGATCTTGTGGAAACCGGCGGCGACGTAGGCTTCGATCAGCACGCGCGCGTGGGTCATCGCTTCGGCAGCCGGGCGCTTCTGCCAGGCATTCGGGCCAAGATGGTCACCGCCGAGGATCAGCCGCTCGCGCGGGAAGCCTTCCTCATCGGCCAGGGTACCGACGTAGTCGCGGTACTGCGGCGGGGTCATGCCGGTATAGCCGCCGAACTGATCGACCTGGTTGGAGGTGGCCTCGACCAGCAGCACGGTGCCGTGTGCCAGCGCCACGTGCATGGCCGCGCGCAGCACCTGCTCGTTGCTGCAGCAGACGCTGTACAGGCCGACGTTGGCACCGGCGCGGTGGGAGGCAAGCAGGGTCTGCAACGGGGACATGGTCAGGCTCCGGACATCAGGAAAACGAGGGTTGGCAGGCGAGCAGGGCGGCACCACGTGCGCCACCGGCATCGCCGAAGCGCGGCGGCACGATCGGCGGTACCTGCACGCCGTTGAACAGATGGGCAGCGATGGCCGACGGCAGCTGCTGGTACAGCGGCGCGTACTGCGAGAGACCACCGCCGAGCACGATCACGTGCGGGTCCAGCGCCAGCACCAGCGCGGCCAGGCTGTGGCCAAGCAGATCGCTGTGGATGTCCAACGCCTTGCGCGCACGTGCATCGCCGGCTTCGGCCAGGGCGATCACGGCGCTGGCGTCGGCGGCGCTGCCACCGAGGTGGCGCTCGATCATCGCCACACCGCTGCCGGACACATAGCGCTCCACGCAGCCCTGCAGGCCGCAGCCGCAGTCCAGCAGCGGCAGGCCGTGGCGCTGCAGCAGGTGGCCGGGCACGCTCCAGTGGCCCCATTCGCCGGCCAGGCCGTTGAAGCCGGACAGCAGCCGGCCGTGCAGGCAGAAGCCGCCGCCGGCACCAGTGCCGAGGATGGCGCCGAACATGCTGGGGTAGCCGTCAGCCGCGCCGCCGTGCGCTTCAGACAGGGCAAAGCACTGCAGATCATTGCCGAAGTGCAGCGGGCGCTGCAGGCGTGCCTGCAGATCCTGCGCCACGCATTGGCCGGTCAGTGCAGGCACGTTCGCGCTGAGCTGGCGACCGCTGCGGCGGTCACGCACGCCGGGCAGGGCGATGCCGATGGCCGCATCGCTGCGGCCGAGGGCGGCGTCCGCCTCGGCCACCAGCGCCACCACCGCCTGCAGGAAGCCGTCGTAGTCACCCTGTGGGGTGGCCACGCGGCGGCGCCAGGTGACCTGCATCGCCGCATCGCACGCCACCAGCTCGATCTTGGTGCCGCCGATGTCGATGCCGTAGCAGGCGTGGGCGATCAGCTCAGCCATGGTGGATGGTGACGCCCTTGACGACGCGGTTGACGGTGCCATCCGGGAACGGGTTGTCCGGGGTCAGGCCAAGCGCGGCCGAGCGCTGCAGCGCGAACAGCTGCGCGAAGCCCAGCCACACCGGCGCCAGCCACGGGTCGTCCAGTGCCGGCACGGTGAGGGTGTATTCGTCATCGGCGCCGATGTCCGAATGCGGACCGATCGCCAGCACCTGGCCGGCCACGCCGTCGCGGCGCAGCTCTTCCAGCAGGTCCTGTTCGTAGCGGCGCGCCAGCGGCTGCACGCTGCGCAGCACCACCACCAGGGTGTTGCCATCCAGCGTCGACTTCGGCCCATGACGGAAGCCCAGCGGGGTGTTGGCCAGCGCCAGCACGCGGCCAGCGGTCAGTTCCAGCACCTTCAGCGCGCACTCGCGTGCCAGCGCTTCCAGCGGGCCGCTGCCGAGGTAGATGATGCGGTTGAACGGGCGCTGCGCCAGCGCCGCCACCGGTGCGTCCCACTGCGCCTGGCCTTCGCGGGCCAGCGCGGCGATCTGCTTCAGGCGCGCCACGCGCGCATCCCACGGCGAACGATCGAACACGGTCAGCGCGGCCAACAGCATGCAGGTCAGGCTGCTGGTCATGGCGAAGGCGCGGTCGCAGCTGGCCGACGGCATCAGCAGGGTGCAGGTATCGGCACGGCCGGCCCCACGGCGGGCCAGTTCGCCATCGGCGTTGCAGGTGATGTCGAGGAAGCGCGCGTCATCCACGTCGCTGCGCACGCGGTCAACCGCCGCCACGCTTTCCGGGCTGGAACCGCTGCGGCCGAACGAGACCAGCAGGGTCGGGCGGTCGCGCTGCAGGTACAGCGCCGGGTGGGTCAGCAGGCTGGTGGTGTGCACCACGCGCACATCGGCTGGCCACTGCGCGTTGATCGCGTCGGCCACCATTTCGGCGATGAAGCCGGAGCTGCCGGCGCCGGTGAACAGCACGCGCTGGTTGGGATCGTTGAGGCTGTCGCCGAGGAAGGCCTGCAGGCGGTCGCGGGCACGCGACAGGTCCTGTGCGAGGGCTTCCCACAGCGCAGGCTGCTGGGCGATTTCGGTAGCGGTATCGGCTCCGCCAAGGCGCTGCCAGGCGGACACATCGGAAAGCAGGGTGACGTCCATTCGGAGGTTCCAGTTGGGCCAGCGCACCATCTGCGTTTTCTTTCGAAATGTCAAATAGCGAAAGTAAAAAGAAAGAAAATGTGACGCCGACTTCGCTCTGCCCAGAGCACGTCGGAAAACGCAAGAATCCGCCGGATGCCGTATCGCACAATGCTTAACAGGCGTGTGCAAGCGATTACACAAAGTGTTGCGGCGCAACAACTTTCGTTTAAATGGAATATATCTTCCTTTTTCCTTTCAATTTGTTGACATCTTTCGAATCGCTGCCCTAGAGTCGGCCCAATCGCTTTCGAAACGCCCGGTGAACGGGTTGGGAGTCCGCGTGGAAAACTGCGTTCGTCGCTCGCCGCTGATGCTGGCCCTGTTGCCGGCATTGATGCTGGCGTCCATGCCGGCCCAGGCCGAGCCGGTCGGCAACCTGCGTTCGGTTGCCGCCAGCGCCAGCGGCGACGGCGTGCAGGGCTGGGACCTGCAGACCGACAAGGGCGCGCGCATCCGCATCGAACTGCCGGCCACCGACATCATCCGCGTGCAGGCCGGCCGCAACGGCACGCTGACCGGTGCCGGCGACAAGGCCGCACCGATCGTGCTGCCGCAGCCCAAGGCGAACGTGAAGGCGCAGCTGGAAGAAGACGCACAGGAAATCCGCGTGCGCACCGATGCACTGATCCTGCATGTACAGCGGCAGCCGCTGCGCATGCGCCTGGAACGCCTGGACAACGGCCAGCCCACCGCGCTGTGGCAGGAACTGCAGCCGCTGGACCTGGATGCCACGCAGAGTGTGCAGGTGCTGTCCTCGCAGGCTGATGAAGGCTATTTCGGTGGCGGCCAGCAGAACGGCCGTTACCAGTTCAAGGGCCGCGAGCTGGACGTGTCCTACTCCGGCGGCTGGGAAGAGGGCGACCGCCCCAGCCCTGCACCGATGCTGCTGAGCAGCCGTGGCTGGGGCATGCTGCGCAACACCTGGAGCGATGGCAGCTACGATCTGCGCGAGGCCGACCAGGCCACGCTGCTGCACCGCGAAGACCGCTTCGATGCCTATTACTTCGTCGGCGCCGACCTGCCGAAACTGATCGAGCGCTACACCCAGCTGACCGGCCGCCCGAACATGGTCGCGCGCTGGGCGCTGTCCTACGGCGATGCCGATTGCTACAACGACGGTGACAATGCCAAGAAGCCCGGCACCGTGCCCGAAGGCTGGAGTGACGGCCCGACCGGCACCACGCCGGATGTGATCGACTCGGTGGCCAAGCAGTACCGCGCCCACGACATGCCCGGTGGCTGGATCCTGCCCAACGATGGCTACGGCTGCGGGTACAAGAAGCTGCCGGAAACCGTGCAGGGCTTGGCCAAGTACGGCTTCCGCACCGGCCTGTGGACCGAGAACGGCGTCGACAAGATCGCCTGGGAAGTGGGCAAGGCCGGCAGCCGCGTGCAGAAGCTGGACGTGGCCTGGACCGGCAAGGGCTACCAGTTCGCGATGGACGCCAACCGTCAGGCGTTCAACGGCATCCTCGACAATTCCGATTCGCGCCCGTTCCTGTGGACGGTGATGGGCTGGGCCGGCATCCAGCGCTACGCCGTAGCGTGGACCGGCGACCAGAGCAGCAGCTGGGATTACATCCGCTGGCACGTGCCAACCCTGGTCGGTTCGGGCCTGTCCGGCATGGCCTACGCCAGTGGCGATGTGGATGCGATCTTCGGCGGCAGCGCCGAAACCTTCACCCGCGACCTGCAGTGGAAAGCCTTCACCCCGGTGCTGATGGGCATGAGCGGCTGGTCGTCGAACGCACGCAAGCACCCGTGGTGGTACGACGAGCCCTATCGCAGCATCAACCGCGATTACCTGAAGTTGAAGATGCGCCTGACCCCGTACATGTACGGGCTGGTGCACGAGGCTGCGCAGACCGGTGCACCGCCGGTGCGCGGCCTGATGTGGGACAACCCGCGCGATCCGCATGCGCAGGATGAAACCTACAAGTACCAGTTCCTGCTCGGCCGCGACCTGCTGGTGGCGCCGGTGTACCGCAGCCAGGCCGCCAGCCGTGGCTGGCGCCGCGACATCCACCTGCCGGCCGGCGGCTGGATCGACTACTGGGATGGCCGCCGCGTGCAGGCCGGCGCCGACGGCCGCCAGCTCGACCGCCAGGTGGACCTGGCCACGTTGCCGGTGTTCGTGCGTGCCGGTGCGATCCTGCCGATGTACCCGTCGATGCTGTTCGACGGCGAGAAGCCGCTGGATGAAGTGACGTTCGACCTGTACCCGCAGGGCGAGTCGCAGTACACGCTGTACGAAGACGATGGCAACACGCGCCGCTACCAGCAGGGTGAGTCGAGCACGCAGGTAATCCGCGTGCAGGCGCCGGCGCAGGGCAGTGGCCCGGTGCAGGTGCAGATCGATCCGGTGCAGGGCCAGTACAACGGCCAGCTGGCGCAGCGCCGTTATGGCCTGCGCGTGCTCAGCCGCCAGGCACCGCGTGCGGTGCAGGCCGGTGGCCGCGCGTTGCCGGTGTTGGCCGATGCGGCGGCGTTCAACGGTGCGGCTGAAGGCTGGTACTTCGATGCCAAGGAGCGCCGTGGCACGCTGCACGTGCGTACCGCTACCCGGGACATCCGCCAGCCGCTGCAGCTGCAGCTGGACTTCGCGGTGGCCGCTGCGGCCGCCGACGATGCCTATCCGGCTGCGCCGGTGCTGGGCCGCGAACTGCCGGCCGACAGCCTGCTGGTGGTCAACCGCCCGGCCGAAGAGCCTGGCCATGCGCTGGAAAATGCCTTCGACGACGATCCGGCCACCTGGTTCCGCAGTGTGCGCAACCAGGCCGTGCGCACCGGTGCGCATGAGTGGGTGATCGGCTTCGGCGAGCGCAGGATGATCGACGGCATCGACATCGCGCCGCGCAACGACAAGAACTGGAAGCACGGCCAGGTGCGCGACTACGAGGTGTACCTGGGCGACAGCAATGGCGAGTGGGGCGAGCCGATCGCACGTGGCCGCCTGCAGTTGAAGGAGGGCGTGCAGCGCATCGCGTTCCCGGCCCATGCCGGGCGCCTGCTGCGCTTCCGCGTGCTGAGCGTGCAGAACCCCGAAGGCGACGGCGCCAGCAGCACCGACCCGATGGTCACCGCCGCACAGGGCAGCGCCCGCGCATTCGATGCACTGCAGCCACGCGACGTCGGCCCGATCGCCTTGTCCACCTTCCACATCCTCGAACACCAGGAACCGGAGCGACCGGCCCGGCAGCGCTATCTCTCCGAGCTGCCGGTGCCGGCCGCGCTGGCCAGCCAGGTGCGCACCGACCAGTCCTTCCGTGGCGACGCCGGCATGCGCATGAACGGCCTGCAGTTCCGCCGTGGCCTGGGCGTCGGCGCCAACAGCCGCATCGACCTGCGCCTGCAGGGCGGCTGGCACCTGCTGCGTGCCGACCTCGGCATCGACGACGCCTGCCGCACCGCCGGTGGCCTGCAGTTCCAGGTCTGGGGTGACGACCACCTGTTGTATGACAGCGGCCTGGTGAAGGCACCCGGCGTGGTCAAGCCGGAGCTGGACATCCGAGGCCTTTCCACCCTGAGCCTGCGCACGCTGGGTGCGCAGGGCAGTCAACCCGCCCAGGTCTGCGCCAACTGGGCCAATGCCGTACTGATCGGCCAGGAGGGCGACTCCGCCAGCATCGTCGCCCCATGACCCCCTCGTAACACCGCTCCTCCCCCCGCCCATTCCGACTACGGCCCTCGTGGCCGTGGCCCGGGAGCGTTTTGCCCGCCGAACGCCCACGCGCTCACTTATTGCGCTGCACCCCTGCCAGGAGAGAACCCCGATGTTGCCCGCCCGCCACCACCGCCCCCCCTGTCGTTCGATCGCTCCGCTGTCGCTGGCCATCGCCGGCGTGCTGCTGTCGGTCGCCGTTCCTGCCTTCGCCCAGGAGAGCAAGGACAAGGCCACCGACCTCGCCCGCATCGAGGTCACCGGTTCCAACATCCGCCGCACCGACGTGGAAACCGCCTCGCCGGTGCAGGTGATCAGCAAGCAGGACATCCAGAACATGGGTGCGCGCACGCTGCTGCAGGTGCTCGACAATCTGCCGGCCGCCCGCCCGGCGCAGCAGGACGCGCGTTCGCTGTTCACCGGTTCCGATGGTGCCTCGCAGGCCAATCTGCGTGGCCTCGGTGCCCAGGGCACGCTGGTGCTGCTGAACGGTCGCCGCCTGTCGTACTACGGTGCACCGGCCGGCTTCCAGACCCAGTTCGTCAACATCGACGCGATCCCGGCCGCGGCCATCGAGCGCATGGAAGTGCTGACCGACGGCGCCTCGGCGGTGTACGGCACCGACGCGGTGGCCGGCGTGATCAACGTGATCACCAAGCGCAACTTCCAGGGGGCCGAGGTCAGCTTCACCAACGACACCTCTTCGCGCATCGACTCCTACGGCGAACGCCAGGCCAGCATCACCGCCGGCTTCGGTGACCTGGCCGAGAACCGCTTCAACATCTACGGCGCGGTGAACATGTACCGCCGCGACGCGATCCCGCTGAGCGATTTCTACGACAAGCGGCCCGACCAGTACTACGTCAACAATCCGAACTACCTCAACAACCTGCGCCTGGGCGTGGGCAGCAAGCCGGGTGAATTCAATCCGGGCACTTATTTCGCCTTCGATCCAGTCACCGGCCGCCGTGTGCAGGAAGCTGCGCCGGGTTGCAGGAACGTGCTGACCAGTGAAGCGGCCGGTCCGCGTTGCGTCTGGGAAACCTGGATGAACAACGAGATCGACGCCGGTGCCAAGTCCGAGCGCAACACCGCCTACCTCAACGGCACCTTCCTGGTCGGTGACAGCACCGAGATCTTCGCCGAGGCGACCTACACCGACATCGACCTGCGCGCCAACGGCGGCACGCCGCGCACCTACGGCACCACCACCGGCAACCCGACCAGCTGGTTCTCGCGCAATACCGGCAACACCGTCAACCAGTTCCTGTACCCGTTCCTGGGCCCGAACAACGAGTACAACCACGCCAGCCCGCAGATGAAGGCGATGATGGGCGGTGTGGTCGGCCTGAATTACCTGCTGCAGGATGCCGGCCCGAACTATTTCGGCCAGCGCAATACCGACAAGAGCTACCGCGTGCTGGCCGGTGCGCGTGGCAACCGGGGCGACTGGAACTGGGAAACCGCGTTCGCCAGCGCCGGCACCCACTCCACCACCTACCAGACGATCAACGTCAACACCAAGGGCTTCGAGAAGGCCTTCGGCCCGTACACGATCGATCCGGGCACCGGCCGCGTGATCATCTCCGACCATCCGGCGTACAAGTTCGGCGAGATCAGCGAAGCCAACGCCGCGCTGATCCGTGAAGCGTTCCCGACCTTCGACATCCAGTCGTGGACCCGCCTGCACACCCTCGACGGCAAGATCGAAGGCCCGCTGTTCCAGCTGCCGGCCGGTGAGATGCGTGCGGCATTCGGCTTCAACGCCAGCCGCGAAACCTTCTACACTCCGGGCAACGCCGACGCCGCCAACGGTCTGATCACCCAGCAGGGCGGTTCCTGGTTCGACGGCAAGCGCAACACCTACGCGCTGTTCGCCGAAACCGTGGCGCCGATCACCGACAAGCTGGAACTGGATGCGGCGGTGCGCGTGGACAAGTACCCGAACTTCAGTGCCAACGTGGCACCGAAGATCGGCTTCAAGTACCAGGCGTTCGACCAGCTGATGCTGCGCGGTACCTACTCCACCGGCTTCCGTGCACCGAGCCTGGCCGAGTCCGGCAATGGCGGCGTGTTCGCCCAGCTGGGCGGCTTCCGCGACGAGCTGCGCTGCAACGAGACCAACGCCATCGCCAACCTGTTGCTGAAGTCGCAGCGGCCGGGTGATGTCGACCTGGGCAAGAACATGCTGAACGTCGACTGCAGCCGCACCGTTGCGCGCATGACCCAGCCGAACAAGGACCTGAAGCCGGAGAAGGCGAAGATCGCCACCCTCGGCTTCGTCTACGAGCCGGCGAGCTGGCTGTCGGTGTCGGCCGACTACTGGTTCATCTACCGCAACAACGAAATCGTCGCGCCGGACTATCGCCGCATGGAAGACATCATCTCGATGTCGCGCTCGCCGATCACCGACAGCGACCGCGCCAACCTGGCGCAGCTGGCGGCCATGTGTGCCGACCCGGCCAGTGGCGTGAGCTGCCCGTCGGTGCTGCCGGGCTATTCGGCCGGCAACGTGGCCAGCGTGGTGGGCCAGTACAAGAACCGTGGCAAGACCCTGATCGACGGCTTCGACATCGATGCGCGCAGCCGCTTCTCGCTGGGCGACTGGGGCAACCTGAACATCGGCCTGGCCGCCACCATCGCCAACCGCAACCGCTTCTACATGGACGCGGAGAACGGCTGGTACTACGGCGACGTGGTCGGCTACTACAACAACCCGCGCCTGCGTGCCACGCTCAATGCCGACTGGACCTACAAGCAGGTCACCACCAGCATGTTCGTCAACTACGTGGGCGGCACCAAGTGGGCCACCGACCAGGTTGATGAGGTGAGCAACAACAAGGAAACCTGCACCGGCGGCTACCTGGCCCTGCAGAAGAGCAAGTGCGATGGTGCGCCGTCGTGGTGGACTGCCAACATGAGCGTCACCTGGCGCCCGGATGACGCGTGGAACCTGAGCATCACCGTCAAGAACCTGTTCAACCGCCTGCCGTTCTACGATCCGAACAGCTTCCTGGGTGACTCCAGTGACTACGCCACCATCTTCGGTCGTGGTTACAGTGTGACCATCGGCTACCGTTTCAAGTAATTCCGTTTGCGTGACCCGGCGGGCCGGCTACGGCCGGCTCGCTGCCAAGAGGAGAGATGTTTGCCATGAAGCGTAGGGAATTCATCGCGGCCAGTGCCGCTGTCGCCGCCAGCAGCCTGCTGCCGCAGACCCCGGCGTGGGCACGCGGGCGCAAGGTGCGCCTGGCCATGATCGGTACCGGCATGCGTGGCCTTGTGCTGCTGAAGGAGCTGGTGCGCCGCGACGATGTCGAGGTGGTCGCGCTGTGCGACATCGAACCGATCATGCTCGGTCGCGCCATGGACATGGTGGCCAAGGCCGGCAAGCCGGCACCGAAGACCTACGGACAGGATCGCGACACCAATGCCTGGAAGCGCCTGCTGGAGCAGAAGGGCATCGATGGCGTGATCATCGCCACGCCGTGGGAGTACCACGCACCGATGGCGATCGCCGCCATGCAGGCCGGCGTGGCCGTGGGCTGCGAAGTGGTGGCCGGCATCACCCTGCAGGACCACTGGGACGTGCTGAAGACCCAGCTGAGCACCGGTACCCCTTACATGCTGCTGGAGAACGTCTGCTACCGCCGCGACGTGATGGCCGCGCTGCAGATGGTGCGCCAGGGCCTGTTCGGCGAGCTGGTGCATCTGCAGGCCGGCTACCAGCATGACCTGCGCGGGGTGAAGTTCAATTCCGGCGACCCGAACCAGCCCTACGACAGCGGCGTGGAATTCGGCCCCAAGGGCTGGAGCGAAGCACGCTGGCGCACCGAGCATTCGGTGGAACGCAACGGCGAGCTGTACCCCAGCCACGGCATCGGCCCGTGCGCGATGTACACCGGCATCAACCGTGGCAACCGCTTCACCCACATCAACGCCTTCGCGACCAAGGCGCGTGGCCTGCACGAGTACACCGTTGCCAAGAGTGGTGGCACCACCCACCCCAGCACCAAGGTGAAGTTCAAGCTGGGCGACATCGTCACCACCACGCTGGCCTGCGAGAACGGTGAGACCATCCTGCTGCAGCACGACACTTCGCTGCCGCGCCCGTACTCGATGGGCTTCCGCGTGCAGGGCACCAATGGCCTGTGGATGGACGTGAACCATTCGATCCACATCGAAGGCCGCAGCCCGCCGCACCAGTGGGAAGAGTTCAAGAAGTACCAGGACGAGTACGAGCACCCGCTGTGGAAGCAGAACGCCGACACCGCCGCCAGCGCCGGCCACGGTGGCATGGACTGGTTCGTCATCCATGCCTTTGTTGAAGCGCTGAAGGCCAAGGCGCCGATGCCGATCGACATCTACGACGCGGTGACCTGGAGTGCCATTACACCGTTGAGCGAGCAGTCGATCGCCAACAGCTTCCAGACCCTGGAGTTCCCGGACTTTACTGCCGGCGCGTGGAAGCAGCGCAAGCCGATCTTTGCGTTTGATGGGAAGTACTGATCTGCTCTGTGTAGAGTCGAGCCATGCTTGATTGCTTCGAACACAACGCCGGGCATAGCCCGGCGTTGTTGTTTGGCGTCCCCAACCAAGCCCATGCTAGGCTCGGCTTCGTGCCGGACAGTCGATGTCAATCGACAGAGAGGAGCTGCCTGATGCGCCTGCTGACCTTCACCTGTCCACTTTGCGGCGCCGCGGGGCAGCGGTTTCCACTGCTTTCCGCATCGAGACGGCAGGCGAAGACGGCATGCAGGGGATGTGGCGTGGTGCTGTGCTCGGATCCCCGCTTGGGCTTGTATACGCTCTACCTGTTGTATACGCAGATCATCGTAATGCTGGCTGCATTACCCATGATCTCGGCCTATGCCTCGGGCCGATGGTTCTGGCTGGCTGCGATCTGGGCCGTGGTGTTGATCTTGTCCTGGGTCCCCGGCGCGATCAGGCACGCACGAAGTCCGATCGTGCGCGCCTGGCGCGATCCCGATTACAGCTATGCGCGCAGGCCGGGCGCTACCACTACACGCGCCGCTGCAAACCCCGGGCAGGGTAGAGATGTGCCAGGTGCCAGCCAATGATCCGGCCGATCATTCTGCTCCTGACCGCAAGCATGGCCGCGTGTGCATCGCACCCGGCCGATGCCGTGCAGTGTTCCGAGGCCACGATCACCTACATCGGCAGTGAAACTGTGGATACCGTGGTCCTTGGCAGGTTCCAGATCGCTACGGAGGGATCGCAGGCACTACGGCTGCCACTGGCCAGCGTGGATCGACAGGCGCATGCACACGCGGTATCGACCGATATCCGCGACGAACACGGTCTGGCCTGGCGTCCCTTCAGTGTTGTTCTGGAAGAGCCCAAGCCGCCGGCTGCGGACCTGGTGGTTGCACGTGGTCAGATTGAAACCTTCCTGTACGACGGCAAGGGCGCCTTCCTGCCCGGTGCCGTGCAGAAAGGGCAGGCGCTTTCCATCGTCGTGCGCGATCTACAAGGTTGCACACATCGCTCGATGCCGTTCGCTCCTGAGCCACGTTGACGTGGAAGCGCAAGCAAGAGGCCCGGGGTGACGGGGACGAGCAGGGGAAGATGGCGCGCCCGGAGGGATTCGAACCCCCGACCAATGGCTTCGGAAGCCACTACTCTATCCGGCTGAGCTACGGGCGCGTTGTAGAACCGCCGCGCCGTCGGCCAGTGCCGGGGCGGGCGTCGCAGCGCCATGAGGCGGTGCGGGACCGGCATTCTATCCAGTTTCGTCGAACAAATCTCCCCCCACCGGCAAAGCCCTGCCGGAGGGGCAGGAGTATCCTATCGCCATGGCTGATACCCCCCTCACTTCGCCGCAGTCGCCGGCGACGCCGCGTTGGCGGCATTACTGGAGTCTGATGCGTGCTGATCGCCCGATCGGCACGTTGCTGCTGCTGTGGCCCACCTGGTGGGCGTTGTGGCTGGCTGCCGGCGGCCTGCCGCCGCTGTGGACGCTGTTCGTGTTCACCGCCGGCGTGTGGCTGACCCGCTCGGCCGGTTGCGTCATCAACGACTACGCCGACCGCTGGCTCGACCCGCACGTGGAGCGGACCAAGGCGCGTCCGCTGGCCACCGGCGCGATCAGCGGCCGCGCCGCGCTGGCGTTGTTCGCCGTGCTGATGCTGGTGGCCTTCGGCCTGGTGCTGACCCTGAACGGCCTGACCATCGGCTTGAGCTTCATCGGCGTGTTCCTGGCCGCCAGCTATCCGTACCTGAAGCGCTACACCCACCTGCCGCAGGTCTACTTGGGCATGTCGTTCGGCTGGGGCATCCCGATGGCCTTCGCCGCCGTGCAGGGCGAGGTGCCGATGCTGGGTTGGCTGCTGTACGCCGGCAACATCCTGTGGTCCACCGCCTACGACACCTGGTACGCCATGGTCGACCGCGAGGACGACCTGAAGATGGGCTCGCACTCCACCGCGATCCTGTTCGGCGACCTCGACCTGGTCATCCAGGGCGTGCTGTACGCGCTGTTCCTGGCCACCATGGCGCTGGTCGGCGTGCGTGGAGGGTTGGGTGGGTACTACCTGGCCGGCGTGGCCGTGGCCACCGCGCTGGTGGTGTACGAGTTCTGGATCTGCCGCAACCGCGAGCGCGGCCCCTGCTTCAAGGCGTTCCTGCACAACAACTGGGTGGGTGCCGCGCTGTTTGCCGGCATCGCCGTGGATCTGGCACTGCGTTGAGCCCAAGGTGAGGTAGTGCCGGCCGCTGGCCGGCTGCACCCGTGCGCGATCCTGCGGTTGCCGGCCAGCGGCCGGCACTACCGCCACCCACTACCTGCGACCGTCCCCAGATCTGGTAGAGCCGGCCGCTGGCCGGCTGCACCCGTGCGCGATCCCGAGGTTGCCGGCCAGCGGCCGGCACTACCCTCCTCGGCGACCTACGACCAATAGGTGGCTGACAGGCCGCACCCCACCGCCCAGAATCGATCCATCGAACCTGGGAGGGTAGGCGATGGCCTCGACGGCAGCAGTACAGGACGGCTGGATGGCGCGCGCAGCGCTGCGCTCGGCCGCCTGGGCGGAAAAGTGGTTCCCCGATGCGTACGTGTTCGCGGTGCTGGGCGTGGTCATCGTCGCGCTGGCCGCGATGGGCTTCGGCTCGACCCCGCAGGCCACCGCCAGCGCCTTCGGTGACGGTTTCTGGAGCCTGATCCCCTTCACCATGCAGATGGCCTTCGTGGTCATCGGTGGCTACGCCGTGGCCACCGCGCCGGTGGTCGCACGCTTCATCGATTTCCTCGCCCGGGTGCCGCGTACCGGCCGCGGCGCGGTGGTGTACGTGGGCCTGGTCAGCATGCTCGCTTCGCTGCTCAGCTGGGGCTTCTCGCTGGTGTTCGGTGGCCTGCTGGTGCGTGCGCTGGCCCGTCGTACCGAACTGCGCATGGACTACCGCGCCGCGGGTGCTTCGGCGTACCTCGGCCTGGGTGCGGTGTGGGCCATGGGATTGAGCTCGTCGGCCGCACAGCTGCAGGCCAACCCGGCCAGCATGCCGCCGGGCCTGGTCGAGATCACCGGCGTCCTGCCGTTCACCGAAACCATCTTCCTGTGGCAGTCGATCGCACTGACCGCGGTGCTGATCCTGGTCTCGCTGCTGATCGCCTGGTTGACCGCACCGGCCGCCGGCAGTGCCCGCACCGCTGAAGACTTCCCCGGCGCCGCGCAGGCCGAGCCGGAGCCGTTGCAGCGTCGCACGCGCCCGGGCGAATGGCTGGAGTACAGCCCGCTGCTGACCGTGCTGCTCTCGCTGCTGGCGTTCGGCTCGCTGTTCAACGAGTTCGCCAACAAGCCGGTGGTCACCGCCATCGCCAACCTCAACACCTACAACTTCCTGTTCATTTCGCTGGGCCTGCTGCTGCACTGGCGGCCGCGCAGCTTCCTCAACGCGGTGGCCAAGGCGGTGCCCAGCACCACCGGCGTGCTGATCCAGTTCCCGCTGTACGGTGGCATCGCGATGATCCTCACCCACGCTGCCGGTGGCGACGGGCAGACACTGGCGCACCGGCTGTCGAGCCTGTTCGTGCACGTGGCCAGCACCGATACCTTCGCGCTGGTGATGGGCGTTTATTCGGCGGTGCTCGGCTTCTTCGTGCCCTCCGGTGGTGGCAAGTGGATCATCGAGGCGCCGTACGTGATGCAGGCCGCCAACGAACTGAAGGCACACCTGGGCTGGGCGGTGCAGGTCTACAACGCGGCCGAAGCGCTGCCGAACCTGATCAACCCGTTCTGGATGCTGCCGCTGCTGGGCGTACTGGGCCTGAAGGCACGCGACATCGTGGGCTTCACCTTCATCCAGCTGCTGGTGCACATCCCGCTGGTGCTGGGCCTGCTGTGGCTGCTGGGCATGACCCTGGCCTATGTGCCGCCGGTGATGCCCTGAATGCTGGGCTGGCTTGCCTGCGTGAGTTGGGAAGCCAGCCTCCTTCCGCGCGTGTTTCCGGCTGAGAACGCCATGAATGCGCGCCATGCTGACCACTGCATGAGCACATGCCGAACCCGCATGAATTCTTCAGCCGCTTGTGCCACAAGGGCTTCTGCGCGTTCATTCACAGGCGTACACGCAGATGTAGCCGCGCACCCACGCGTGATTAACCATTCGCTGCAGACGATGGCCACGTCCACCGCATTCCGCGAGTGGCTTTGGAGATCGGACATGGCACAGCAGAACCAGAACCCGAACCAGAAGCAGCAGGGCCAGCAGAACCAGCAGGATCAGCAGCAGGGTCGTGGCCGCGACCAGCAGCAGCAACAGCAGCAGGAACAGCAGCAGCGCAACCAGCGCAACCAGCAGCAGGGTGGGCAGGACGAGGAAGAGTGACCTCGCTACCAGCTCCGGTGATGCAAAGCCCCGCCCCGTGCGGGGCTTTGCTTATTCCAGCACGCCGACACGCTGCAGCACCGGCGCTGCCGACATGTCGTTCGGATTGGTGCCGGGCTGATCCTGCGGTACGTCCATGCCCATGCCGCGGTACAGATCCACCCAGTGCTGGGCGATCTCCCCGGTCTGCGGGTTGCGGAAGTTCATCGGCTGCAATGCGAACACGTGGTGCGCACGGAAGGCGCGTTCGATGAAGTCCGAGCAGTAGTAGCTGTCCTCGCTCAACACATACGACGTGTTGTACGGCTTGCCCAGCATCGTGCGCGCGGTGGCGACCGCATCCTTGATGGCCGCCTGCTGCGGCGCGTGCAGGCGATAGACCACGATCTGCCGCTGCTTGGCGCGCGCCTCCTGGCGGAACTCGACCAGCGATTGCCGGCGCGATCCTTTCTCGTCCGCATGCAATACCTCCCAGCCCTTCGGCGTGGAAGCGACCAGGGCGACGTGATCGAAGCTGGGCGCGCCCTGCTTGCCGGTGGCATCGTCGATGGCCGCACTGAGGCCGCTGTGGCCGGCGGTGACAAACAGCAGATCGCCTTCGTGGACATCGACGGCCATCGCCACCGCTGGCCACAGGGCGGGCAGCAGCAGGCCGATCAGGAGCAGGAGGCGATGCATGAGGACTCTCGGACAGGCGGAATGCCGGAATTGTAGGGCGCGCGGTAGCATGGAGCGACCGGACCGGATTCAGGATGAGCCCATGTGTCGATACCGTTCTGCCGCACTGCTGATGCTCGCCTGTGGCGTGGTGCTGGTTGCCTGCACGCCAGCGCCGCAGCCGCCGCAGACAGCGGGCGAAGCCGGGCCTGCCGCAGCGGCGCCGGCGATCACTGCCGCCGAGCCCACACCTGTGGCTGCACACAGTGAATGCCCCCACCCGGAATTCGATACATTCCTGAAGCATTTCGGCAATGAGATCGCGCTGCAGGAAAAGGCTACTGCCGATCCGCTGCTGGACAGTTACATCGATGCAGAGGCCGAGCCGGAACCGCGCAAGGTGGAAAGCCGGTTGGCGCTGGCCGATGTGGAGTGGCCGGTGATGCCCGATCCTGCCGCGTTGGCCGGGCAGGGCCGCGAAATGCAGGTCAGCCTCCTGGCCGACGGGCAGCGGCAGGTGCAGATCCGTATGCCGGACAGCAGCGACCAGCAGACCTACACCTTTGCGCAGACGCCGTGTTGGACACTGGTCAAGCGTGAGGACGAGTCGATCTGAAACCTGATCCGGCACAGGCGCGGCGGGCCAGTGACTGCTAGGCTCGATCCCTGGTCCAGGCAGGGAGACGCCGATGCAGGCTTTCAGGAAGCACGCCACCACCACCGCCATCGCAGCTGTGCTGGCGATAGCCTCCCTCAGCGGCGCTCAGGCACAGTCGGTGCATGCCGATGACCGCGCCTACTTCGCCAATGCCACCGCCGAACAGGCCGCGCGTGACGCACTGGGCAAGCGCGTCGAGGCTCTGCAGCAGGCGTCCACCGTTGCACCCGCGGAACGCTTCCGGCAGGCCGAGGTACTGGAGGCGCAGTGCCTGCGCCATCACAGCTACCTGCACCTGCAGGCCGCCCGCAATGCGCGTGATCAGCGTCCGGCCCAGGCGCTGGACCAGGTGATGGGGCTGTGCAGCCGCATTGCCCGCAGCGGCCGCGCCGCTCTGCGCGAGGCGTCCGCGGATGCACCATGGGCAGCACCCTATGGCTTCCTGCGCGCACGCGCGTTGAAGGAGGCCGCCGCCCCGGCCAACGCCGCGCTGGATGAGGCCGTGGAGGCACTGGCCGATCCGGCGCTGGACAGCTTCGCGCGCCTGCGTGGGCAGATCCTGCGCAGCGCCGAGTACCCGCAGATCGAGCACGGCGGCCGGCACTGGGACACGGGGCGCGACAGGCAGGCACTGGCCCGGCAGCCCGACCGCGCCCTGCGCGAGGCGGGCTGGAAGGGCTACTGGCAAGGCCTGCAATCGCGCCGTGAGCCGATGGCGTCGGTGCTGCTGGGGCTGGTGCAGGTGAATGACGCCGCGGCACGCCTGCAGGGTGACGGCTCGGCGCCGGCACATGGCTATCAGCGCATGGGCCTGGATACTGCCGCAGTGGATGCAACGCTGGTGGCGATCGAACAGCATGCGGGAGACCGCCGCGCCTATCAGGAGATGCTGCTGCACCACGCTGCGCGATCGGGCATCGACGCGCCGCAGATCTGGGATACCACGGTGCCCGATGCTGGCTACACGCCACCGGTGCTGACGCTGGCGCAGCTGCGCGACAACGCCGCCGATGCCATGAAGCACCTGGGCCCGGCGTACGTCGCTGAACTGCGCGCGCTGCTCGATCCGGCCAGCCACCGCATGGATCTGGCCACCGAACGCGGTGACCGCAGCCAGGACGCGTTCTCCGTGAGCGCTCCCGGTGTGCCGGCAATGCTGTTCGTTGGTGTCCGCAGCGGGGACCTGGAAAGCGATGTCGAGATCGCTCATGAAGCTGGCCATGCCGTGCATGGCGAGTGGATGCAGCGGGGTCATGCGTCGCCGCTGCAGCGCAATGGCAGCCAGTGGCTGACCGAGGCGTTCGCGATCTACAACGAGCTGCGCTTCCGCGACCAGCTGTACCAGCAGGCACAGGACCCGCGTGCCAAAGCCTATTACCTGAAGTCGCTGCTGGACGACATGGTGCTGCAGCTGTTCACCTCTTCAGAGGAAGCGCAGCTGGAGCAGTCGATCTACCAGGGTGTTGCCGCCGGCACGCTGGGCACCGCCGATGACCTGGACGCGCTGACCGGGCGGGTGCTCGCACGCTTCGGCCAGCAACCGGAGCGCTACCCGCAGCTGCGCAACACCTGGATCGGCAAGCGCCTGATGTATGAAGACCCGAACTATCTGGTGAACTACCTGTACGCGGGTCTGCTGGCCGTGCAGTTGTATGTGCAGGACCAGCGCGATCCCGAGGGGTTCCGTGCGCGCTATCTTGCCGTGCTTGGCGAGGGCTTCGATCGCGCGCCGAACGAGCAGGTGGCGCAACTGCTGGGGCACGCGCCTGACTGGGCGGCCCTGGTGGACGCCGATCTGCAGGTGTTCAACCAGACGGCGGCACAGCTGCAGGCGCTGCATGCGCGGATCGAGGCAGGGCAGGGAACGTGAAGATGCTGCGCAGGATGACGTGCACCTGGGCCACGGTATGGCTGTTGATGCTGTTGTGCCTGTTGCCGAGGGTGGTGATGGCCGGTGCTGCAGTCCCTGCGCTGGATGATCCGGTGGTGGACGCCGCCAACGCACTTTCGGCGGATACCCGCGACAAACTGCGCACGCAGGCATTCCAGTTGCAGGCGCGCACAGGCGCGCAGCTGCAGGTGATGGTAGTCAACCATGTTGGCGACGAAGGCATCGAAGCTTACGCACAGCGGGTGTTCGACCAGTGGCAGCTGGGCCGCGAAGGCGTTGACGATGGCGTGCTGCTGCTTGTGGCCGTGCAGGACCGCCGTGTACGCATCCAGACCGGCTACGGCGTGGAGGGCGCGATACCCGATGCCTATGCCGCCCGCATCATCGACAAGGCGATCGTGCCGCGCTTCCGCGATGGCGACCTTGACCAGGGCGTGCTGGACGGAACGAAGATCATAGTGGCGCTGATCGATGGCGAGGACCTACCGGCATGGGAAGAACCATCGATGCGCAACGTGCTGCCGGCCGATTGGCGCAGCGCAGACTCGGTGGTTGCACTGACGCTGCTGGCCGGCTTCCTTGCGGGTCTGTGGCGCTCGCCGCCCTCGGCGCAGGCGCACCCGGAGCGATTGCCGGCCTGGGCCCGCCCGCTGCTGGTGACGGCCGTGGTGGCCGCGGGCCTGCTGGCGGCGGCCATGTGGGCGCCACGCCAGGCACTGGCAGCGCTCTGCATCGTGTTGGCGTTGTGCGTACCGGTGGCGAGCCTGCTTGGCTGGTGCTGGCGCCCTAGCCGCGGTGTGCGCGTGGTGCTGCTCGGCATGCTCGGGGTCAGTTCGGGGTTCTTCGTGGTGATGGTGGTGCGTGGCCAGTTGCCACCCAGTCTGGCCCTGCACACGTCGCTGGACCTGGCGGTAGGCATCATGGCCATGCTGGTGTTTTTCCTCGTACAGGCGTGCCGCGCGCGCTGGCACAAGGACCGCAGCAGCTTCGGGGTGAGGTGCGCAGTGCTGTTGCTGCTGACCGCTGGCTACGTGCTCTTCGCACTGCTGGCCATCGATCGCGCCGGCCCGGTTGCTCGCCTCGCCACGACGATCGGGTGGAGTGCCGGCACGCTCGTGCTGTACTTCACCTGGATCTTCACCATGCTGCCAGGTGAGAAGGCACGCGGCAGCCGCAGAGCATCCGGCGGCCACCGCAGCGCGTCCAGTTCGTCATCCAGCAGTTCGTCGTCGAGCAGCTCCAGCAGCTGGTCCGGAGGCGGCGGCCGCAGCGGCGGAGGCGGCGCATCGGGCAGCTGGTAGATCAGGTCGCCTGCACACGCCAGCCGAGTGCAGCGTCCTCCACAACGCCCGGGCCAGCCACGTCGCCGACCTGCAGCAACAGCCCCTGCGCATTGGGCAGGTCCTTCTGCTCGGGGAACCAGCGCCGGTCCGCAGCAACCACGATCAGCAGGCCTTCGTCGTCGCCCATCGGCGCGAACTGCGCCGAAGGCGGGCTGATCGGTTGCAGGCCGAATCGCATACTGGACTGTTCGCGCACGGCATCGACATCGTGGCTGGGCAGGCCGACCTCGCTCAGGCAGGTCAGTTCGCTGCCGTGGAAGGCGCCCTGATGCGTACTGTCGGGCAAGCGGCGGCGGCCGATCAGTTCCAGGATCAAGCCATCGGGGCCAGTGAAGTACACCGACTGCGATTGCCAGCTGCTTTCCAGCGCGAAGTAATCCAGCCCTGCTGGATTGCGCTGCAGTGGCGTGCGTTCGCGCAGCCAGGTCATTGCCTCGCCGAAGCGGTTGTCCGGTACGTTGAAGGCCAGGTGCACGCCTCCGACCGGACGTCCTTCAGCGGGCTGCAGTTCGATCGTGCTCCAGCCGATGTGCACATGGGGGCCGACCACGCGCTGCTGCAGCACATCGTGGAAGTAGCTGGCCACGGCACCGACATCGGAGACCGGCAGGGTGAGGTGCAGCAGACGCATGATCGTTCCTCCGTGGACGCGACCACTGTAGCGCCGGGCCGCACCCGGCGGCCACTAGCGCAGTGCGTCGGCGAAGAATCGCGTGGCTGCATCCACCGCCTGCCGGTGGGTTTTCGCCCTGGGAACCGACGTGTTGCACAGTCCGGGCAGCCTCTGCCCGCCGACAGCGGTACAGGCCGCCAGGAAGTCGTAGTGACCCACGTCCGGCAGGCGTTGCAGCGTTGCGCGCGGAATCTGCGCCTGTGCGGCCTCACCATTGGTCTCCGGTGGCGCGACGGTGTCTGCGGCCCCCAACATGATCGATACCGGCTGCCGCAACGCGGACAGCTGCGCGGGCGCGAACGCCTGCACGATGGCGGGTGCCAGCAGGAACACGGCACGCACGCCGGGAATCGCGCGCTGTGCGTCAGCCTCGGCGATCCAGGGGGCAAGCGCGGGCGAAGCCGCAGCGGCCCGGCGCGCCTGCATCGTGTGCGTGGCCGCCTCCTGTTGCGGTTGGCAGACGCCGTCATCCGGGTGCGCGGTGCAGAAGGCCAGCAGTCGCTGCAGGCTGGGCCGTGCACCGGCTGCCAGCAGCGCGGTGTAGCCACCGGCCGAGAAGCCGACCACGCCCAGCCGCTCTGGATCGACATGCGGGCCCAGGATCGGATCGGCCTGCACGGCGGCCAACGCAGCGCGCAGATCATCCGCGCGCAGCCAGCTCAGCATGCTGCCGGCCAGCGTCATCTCGTCGGCACCGTTGTTGCCGGGATGATCGACCGCGATCACCAGATAACCGTCCCGCGCCAGCGCCGTGCCCAACCAGCCCATCATGCGTGCGCTGCCGCCGTTACCGTGCGACAGCAGCAGCGTCGGCAGGCGAGCCCCCGCGACGGGAGCATCCACCGCTGCGCGTCCAACCTCGAACAGCGGTGCGTCGGGCGGGCCGATGGTCAGGGCGGTTTCCCGGCTGCCGGCCAGCGCTGGGTACCAGACCGTGTAGCGCAGCGCGTCGTGGTGCTGCGCATCGCGTACAGCCGCGCTGGCCACCATGGTGGCGCCGTGGCGCTCGCCGGCCGCCTGCGTCTCGCTGCCCTCGGCAATGGCAGCGGAGACCATGAGGATCATTCCCAGCACAGCGGCCATCATGCGCATCTTCAGTTCCTTGTCAGTTGGGACGTTCGTCGACTGGCAGCCAGATCTCCACGCCGCCGTTGCCAGTGTGCTCATCAAAGCGGGTGTCGTAGCGTTCCAGGTCCGGCGCATCGGCAAGGCTCAGGTTGGACGCAGGGAGATAATGATCCAGCAACCAGAACCAGGTCGAGCGGATGGCCGAGATGTGTCCGCCGTGCCAAGCCACCAGGTAGCGGCGCGCCGGGATGTCCACGCGTCGCCAGTGCGCAGGCACGCTCGGCACCGTGCTTGCCGGTAGTGCCGCAATGTAGTCGAAGCCACCATCGTCATCACTGTTGCAGCACACGCCGAAGCTGACCGGTGCCGGCGTCGGCCACTCGCGGTTGAGCTGGGCCCATTGGCCCGGAATCGCGCCGCTGCTGTCGCGGGTATGCCGCATGCCGATACCCGCCAGCTGGAAGGCGGGCGTGTCGAGCAGGCGCGGTGCCTCATCGCAGGGTACAGGCGCCTCGTCCACGCGGATCGCCTGCACCAGTGCCAGTCCGTCGGTGCCCTGTTCGCGTACCCGCTCTGGTGTCTGTCCGAACTGTTCGCTGAAGGCACGGGTGAACGCTGCATGGGTGGTGTAGCCCGCACCCAGTGCCACCTGCAGGATGTCGCCTGCGCCGGCGGCCAACCGCTGCGCCGCAGCGGTCAGGCGCCGTCCCCGCAGGTAGCGCACCACCGAGGTGCCAGTGCGGGCCTGGAACAGGCGTGACAGATGGAACGGCGACAGCCCCGCCGCAGCGGCGACGTCGGCCAGTGCCAGCGGTCGATCCGCATGGGTTTCGATGTACCACAACGCCTTGCCTGCCGCGCTCATCCTGCCGTTCCTTGAATCCGATGCCGGGCACAGTAGCGGATCGGCAGGCGCGGCGTTTAGCAGTTCTTGCGCTGCCGGGGCTTTGCGTCTGCCCGCGTACCGGCAACAATGCGTGCTTCATGGACGTGATGAGGGGCAGGGAGATGCGATCGACGACGTGGGATGCCAGGCCAGCGGAGCCCGGCCGATGATCGAGATGATCGAAATGCTGCTTGCCCTCTGGGTACTTCCCAGTCTGTTGACCCTGGCGCTGATGCTGCTGATGTTGTTCGGCGCGCCACGGTGGCGCGGCAATCCCTGGGTGTACCGTGTCGGCTTCGCGTTGCTGGGCGGGTTTCTGACACCGACGTTGTTGGGGGCCGGTCACGGTGGGTTGCCGTGCGCGACTATCGGCGGGCTGGTGATGATACTGACGCAGCTGCAGTGGATCGGCGATCTGCAGGTCGACTTCATGGGGATCGGGATTCGCAACAGGGGCATCTGGATCATGTCCACCCCCGCCTTGGTGGTGTTCGCCGCCATGATGTTCGTTCCGCTGCGAACGGCACGGCCGGCCCGTTTTGGCTTTGGCGACGACGCCAACGGCTAGCCGCTGTGTGCGGGGATGGGGCGTGGGTCTGCATTGCCACCCATGCATGGCGTGGATCTACGGATGAGCCCTGGCAGGGGCCTACCTTGGTTGGCGCATCAAGCTGTCGTACTGACGTCATGCCTCCTTCACACATCGCGCCGAGACTGCGCGCCTTGTCCAGGCCTGTTGTGTGCGCACAGGTGCTGGCCCTGTCGCGTCCTCCCGGAGCCCTGCCGTGCATCGTTCGAAGCTTTCGCGTTCCATCCTCCTTGCCCTTTCCATGGCCAGCGCAGGAGGCGCGATCGCAGCGCAGGCCGATGCGGTCGATGCCGCCGGCGGCAGCCGCGCCGCGCCCACCCAGCTCGACGCGATGCTGGTCACCGGTACCCGCGCGTCCAACCGCACCCAGTTCGAAACACTGGCGCCGGTGGACGTGTTCACCAAGGAAGACATCACGTCCGTCGAATCCACCGACCTGAAGGACGTGCTGGCCCAGCTGGTGCCCTCGTTCGTGGCGCAGCGCCTGCCGATGGCAGATGGCCAGGTGTTCGTGCGTCCGGCGACGCTGCGTGGCCTGTCGCCGGACCAGACCCTGGTGCTGGTCAACGGCCGCCGCTTCCACCGCAGCGCGCTGCTCGGCAACCGTGGTGCACAGGCGGCCGACCTTGCACAGATTCCGACCAGCGCGATCAAGCGCATCGAAGTGCTGCGCGACGGCGCATCGGCGCAGTACGGCTCGGACGCCATCGCCGGTGTCATCAACATCATCCTCGAGGATGGTCCGGGCACCGAGATCACCGCCGGCTATTCACAGTACGCGCAGGGCGACGGTGCCTCCCGCGATTTCAGTGCGCGCACCGGCTGGTCGCTGGGCGACTATGGCAGCCTGGTGCTGTTCGCTGAATCCTCCAATTCCGATGCCACCTCGCGCACCCGCCAGCGCCCCGATGCCATCGCCTTCCAGGCCGCGCATCCCGCGCTGGACGTGCCCAACCCGGTGCAGCGCTGGGGCCAGCCGGAGCTGGAAAGCCGCCGCGTCGGCTTCAACGTGAAGGCCAATGCCAGCGAGACGCTGGAGCTCTATGCCTTCGGCCTGTACAGCCACAGCGATGGCGTCAGTGATTTCAACTGGCGCAACCCGGACACCACCACCGGCGCGTACCGCACCACCTCCATCTTCCCCGGCTGGAACCTGCGCTTGCTGTATCCGGTCGGCTTCAGCCCGCAGTACGGCAACGTCCAGAACGACCTGCAGCTGGTCGGTGGCCTGCGCGGCGAGATCACGCCGAAGCTGCGCTGGGATGTAAGCGCCTCGTATGGCCGCAATGCCATCGACTACAGCCTGAAGAATTCGATCAACGCCTCGCTGGGTCCCGCCAGCCCGACCGCGTTCGATCTCGGCCGCCTGACCCAGACCGAGAAGAATGCCAACGCCGACTTCAACTACGAATGGGACGTGGCCGCGCTGTCCAAGCCGATCAACGTTGCCTTTGGTGGCGAGTTCCGCCAGGAGACCTACCAGGTGCGTGCCGGTGATCCGGCTTCATACGCCGTGGGCCCGGGCGCTGCCGCTGGGCTGGAAGCCAACTCCAACGGTGCACCGGGCTTCTCGGCCAGCCAGGCCGGGCAGTGGAGCCAGCGCAGCAAGGCCGCCTACGTGGACATGGAGATGCCGCTGGGTGAGCGCTGGAGCATCGGTGCGGCCAGCCGTTACGAGGACTTCTCCAGCTTTGGCAGCACACTGGATGGCAAGCTGTCGGCGCGTTTTGCGATCACCCCGGACGTGGCCCTGCGCGGCACCGTGTCCAGCGGCTTCCGCGCACCGACGCCGGCACAGCTCAATACCACCAGCACCACCCAGGGCCTGGACACGCGCACGCTGCAGATCTTCACCAGTGGCCGCCTGTCGCCGAACGATCCGCTGGCGCAGCTGCTTGGAGCCAAGCCGTTGAAGCCGGAGGAATCGCGCACCGCCTCGCTGGGCCTGACCTGGCGCACGGACCTGGGTCTGTCCGGCTCGGTGGACGTCTACCAGATCAAGCTCACCGACCGCTTCAGCCAGTCGGCCAGCTTCGCCATTCCGGCCGGTACGCCCAATCCACTGGGCTACACCTCGGTGAACTACTTCACCAACGACTTCGATACCACCACCACCGGCGTCGACGTGGTCGGCAACTACCTGCGTGATCTCGGCGCCGGCCGCATGACGTTGATCCTGGCCTACAACTACAACCGCACCCGCGTGGACAACGGCAGCACCTCGGTGGCCACCAACGAAACCCAGCGCGTGCTGTTCGAAGACCGGCTGCCCGAGCACAAGGGCAGTCTGACCGGCAGCTGGGACATCGGTGCCTGGTCGCTGATGGCGCGCATGCGCTACTACGGCGCCTGGACCGATTCCAGCGGCAACGCGGTGGGCGACATCTACCAGCGCTTCGGTGCGATGAGCTTCCTCGACCTGGCCGTGGGCTATCGCATCAACGAGCACCACAGCCTGCGCGTGGGCGCCGACAATGTGTTCGATCGCTACCCGGATGAGGCCACGTTCCAGGCCAGCCGTGGCCTGGTCTACTCGCGCAACGCGCCGTACGACACCGACGGTGCCAACCTGTACGCGCAGTACCGGCTGACCTTCTGATGGACGCTCGTCGTCGTTCCCTGCTGCGCGCCGGCACACTGCTGCCGGCCGCAGCTGCACTGTCTTCACTGCCTGCCAGCGCCGCTGCGCGTTACGCTTCGCCGATGGAGATTCCCTCGACGACCGTGGCGCCGGACGTGCTGGCCCTCGATGAAGGCTACTGGGCCGCCGTGGCCAGCCACTTCGACATCACCGATGAAGTGAACCACCTGGAGAACGGCTACTGGGGCGCGATGGGTCGCGAGACGCTGGCCAGCTACCAGCGCCACACCACTGAAGTGAACCGTGGCAACGCCTGGTATGGGCGCCGCGCGTTTCCGGCGCAATACATGGCGGTGCAGCGAGAGGTAGCCGAACTGCTGGGTGTGGGTGCTGATGAGATCGCACTGACGCGGGGGGCCACCGAGGCGATGCTGGCGCTGATCGGTGGCTACAACCGCCTGCAGCCCGGCGACCAGGTGTTGTATGCCGACATCGACTACGACAGCATGATCGGCGCGATGCGCTGGCTGCAGCAGCGTCGCGGCGTGCAGGTCGAGCGTATCGCGCTACCGGCCGTGCCCGACCACGCGCAGATCCTGCAGGCCTACGAGGCCGCGTTCGCGCGGTTGCCGCGCCTGAAACTGGTGCTGCTGACCCAGGTCAGCCATCGCCATGGGCTGGTGCTGCCGGTGGCCGAGATCGCCGAGCGTGCGCGGGCACGCGGTATCGATGTGATCGTTGATGCTGCCCATGGTTTCGGTCAGATCGACTACGCCGTGCCGGATCTGAAGGCTGACTTCGTGGGCATCAATCTGCACAAATGGATCGGCGCGCCGGTCGGCGTCGGCGCGATGTACGTGCGCAAGGGGCGCGTGGCGGACCTGGACCCGTACATGGGCGAGACCGATGATGGTCGCGTGGGCAGCCGCGTGCACACCGGTACGGTCAACTTCGCCGCCTACCTGGCACTGCCGGAGGCGATTGCCCTGCATCAGCGCGTCGGCGTGGCCAACAAGCAGGCGCGGCTGCGCTACCTGCGCGAGCGCTGGACGCTGCCAGCGCGGCAGATGGCGCACATCGAGGTGCTGTCCTCGCCGAACCCGGGGCTGGCCAGTGCGCTGGCCAGCTTCCGCCTGCGCGGGCGCACCGGCGTGGCTGACAACATGGCTCTGCAGAAGCGACTGCTGGATGAGCATCGCGTGTTCACCACCCATCGCGACGGTTTGGATTCCGGCGCCTGCGTGCGGGTGACGCCGTCGGTGTTCACCCGGCCGGAGCAGATGGATGCGCTGGTGAAGGCCCTCTCCGCCTTGGCCTGACCCTGCTTTGGTGGGTGCCAACCTTGGTTGGCACATTCCAACCGTGCCGGGGAATCTTCCGCCGGCCAGCGGCCGGCGCTACCGGTCGGGTGGGTGCCGACTGTTGGTCGGCACATCCCATTCCACGATCTACCTCCGATCTGGTGGGTGCCAACCTTGGTTGGCACATTCCAACCGTGCCGGGGAATCTTCTGCTGGCCAGCGGCCGGCACTACCGGTCGGGTGGGTGCCAACCTTGGTTGGCACATTCCAACCGTGCCGGGGAATCTTCTGCCGGCCAGCGGCCGGCACTACCGGTCGGGTGGGTGCCAACCTTGGTTGGCACATTCCAACCGTGCCGGGGAATCTTCCGCCGGCCAGCGGCCGGCGCTACCGGTCGGGTGGGTGCCAACTGTTGGTTGGCACATTCCAACCATGCTGAGGAGTCTTCCGCCGGCCAGCGGCCGGCACTACCGGTCGGGTGGGTGCCGACCGTTGGTCGGCACATCCCATTCCAGGGCTACCGCTCGATCGTCGGCAACGCATCGGACAACAACAACCGGTCAATCCGTCGCAGCGCACTCTCCAGCTGTCGGCGGTCCGTCGCCAGCCCCAGCGACAAACGCACGCCGCTCTGGTGCGAAACCCCTGGCGGACAGAACGCCGAAGATGGCGCAATCGCCAGCCCCTGCAGCTGTGCGGTACGCACCAGTGTGGCGTCGGTCCACGGCGCTGGTACCCGGCACCAGGCATGCAGCCCTTCCGCGCGCTGCAGCAGCGATGGCGCCAGCAGGTAGCGCGCCATGCGCATGCGCTCGCGTGCCTCGGTGCGCACCAGGGCCAGCAGCGACTGCGCCGAACCATCCAGCAGCAGCTGGCTGGCCAACGCCGAGACCAGCGGATGACCCATCAGCCGCGTCGCCCGCAATGCAGCCGTCATCGCCTCCGCGTGCGCAGCGCTTGGGCACTGCACGAACGCAGTGCGCAGGCCGGGGCTGATCACCTTCGACAGCGTCGCCACGTAGAACACATGACGCGGTGCAAGTGCCGCCAGCGGTGTAGGTGCATCCTCGGCGAGGTGCCAGTAAGGATCGTCTTCGATCGCCAGCAGGCCTTCGCCTTCCAGTACACGTGCCAGCGCCTCGCGCCGCTGCAGCGGCAGGGTCAGCGCGGTCGGGTTCTGGCAGGTGGGGTTGAGATAGACCAACCGCGCGCCGCTTTCGCGTGCCAGCCGGGCCAGCGCATCGGGGCACATGCCGTGTTCGTCGCTGTCCACCGGCACCAGCCGCCGGCCCAGTGCGGCGGCGGCCTGCAGCAGGCCCGGATAGACCAGCGCATCGCAGAGGATCGCATCATTGTCGCGGCCCTGGCTGACCAGGATCGCGGCCAGTGCCACCTGGGCACCTTCTGTCAGCAACAGGCAGGCGTCGTCCACCTTTCCCAGCATCGGTTGCAGCCAGCGCGCCGCTGCATGTCGGTCGGTCGGGTTGCCACCGCCCAGGTGGTAGGTCATCAGGTTCGGTGCATTGCTGCGCGCAAGCACGGCGGCCGCACCGCGGCGCAGCGTCTCGGCCAGCGCATCGGCATCG
This sequence comes from Stenotrophomonas sp. YJH_SMC_4, assembly GCF_059371575.1. NCBI lineage: Bacteria > Pseudomonadati > Pseudomonadota > Gammaproteobacteria > Lysobacterales > Lysobacteraceae > Stenotrophomonas > Stenotrophomonas sp. YJH_SMC_4. The sequence goes on along the minus strand of NZ_JCAFUR010000013.1, from coordinate 42,352 downwards.
GGCACCGGCGGCACGTTCATGCTCAGGTCCACCGCCTGGTCGAAGCCAGCCTTGGGCGGTGCGATGAAACTGCCTTGTGGTCCGCGTGCTTCGATCAGGCCGCGCTTGCGTGCTTCATCGAAGGCGCGGGTGACCGTGGTCAGGTCGATGCCGAGCTGCTGCGCCAACGCACGCTGCGAGGGCAGGCGCTGTCCGGGTGCGAGGCCGCCACGGCGCACCGTGCGTTCCAGCGAATTGACGATGCGCAGGTAGATCGGCCCGTTGTGCGCGAGCACGTCCTGCACCCATTCGCGTGCTGCGACATCCGGTCGCGGCATGTACGGAGCATGTCGGGGCGTATCGTTGCTTCCAACGGCGGGAGCCTGTCCATAACCATCGGTCGGTTCGGACAGGTGACCGCCGTTGTTGTTTGCGGCGGCCACACCGGCCAGCGTCAGTGATGTCATCGCACGTCCTCAGCGCTTGGCCTGCCAGGGGCAGTAGCAGCCCACGGCAAGCAGTCCCTTTGGGCGCACGGTCTCGCCGCGCACCAGTCTGTCCAGCAGCGGTTCGACAAAGCTGTTGGCCGAGTTGCAGACCATGCCGATGCTGTACGGCCCCGCGTAGGCGAGATGGCCCTGGCGATCCCAGATGGCTACGGCGGGGCTGGCCGGGATGTGTTCGATACCGTCGATGGTCGGCAGGTTGATCACCTTGTTGCGCAGCGGCTCGGGCAGCTCGCCCTGCGTACCCGGGCGGCGGATCGCATAGAAGTCGATGCCGGCGCGGCGGTACATGCTGATCAGGTAGCTCAGGTGCGCGCCGGTCTCGCGGTTGCAGACCGCACAGGCCGGGTCCCAGAAATGCACCACGCGGATGCGGCCGGTATCACCGGCCAGATCGGCCGGCAGGCGCAGTTGCGAGTCGTCGAAGACGATGGCCTGTTCGGTGAAGGTGGACTGCGCGCTGTAGCCGAAGTACTGCCACAGCGCAGCCGCGACGCCAGCCATGAACAGGCAGGCGAGGGCGATCATCGTCGGCAGCAGCCTGCGGCGACGCGGCGCGGCTGCGCCCATCAGGAATCTTCCCGGCCGAACTTGTGCACGTACTGCTTGCGCATCTCGCGGCAGGAATCGGCCTGCGCGCGGCGCTGGATCTCGCTACGCGACGGATCCTCGCTGCGCTGCACGCACTGCTCGATGGCGTGGCGTTCGGCGGCCTGCACGTCCACGGTCTGCGGCTGCAGGCAGACCCAGGCCAGCGCGGCCAGCATCAACACCACAAAGCCACCGCACCCGGCCATCACCAGGTGGAACCTCAGTTTCTCGGCGCGCATCGATGCACGTCCCTTCATCCATACATTGCATACAAAATATCATCTTGTATGGATGAAGCGCCATGCACCCGGTTCAGACGATGGCGTTGTGCCGGGCCTCGGGGGCTTCGGACAGAATCTCGTTCAGCTTGGCCAGCGCCCCGGCCAGCGCGCCTTGGTCGACCGCGCCGCCAAGCGACAGGCGGATCGCGTTGCCCGGCGGCGGCTCTTCCACGCTGAAGGCATCCGAGCTGGCGATGCCCAGGCCCTGTTCCTGTGCGGCCTGGATCAACCGGTACTGGTCCAGCCGTGGCGGCAGCGGCAGCCACACATGCAGGCCGGCCGGATGCGCCTGGGCGCGGGGCGGCAGGAACTGCGCGGCAATCGCCTGGCGCTCGCGCAGTTCCTGCTGGAAGCGCTGCACCATGTCCCGGGCCTGGCCGCTGCGGATCCACTGCGACGCCACCGCCACCATCGACTGGGTCGGCATCAGCGCGATTGCGCGCAGCGCATCCAGCACCGGTTCCATCGGCTCGCCGGCCGGCACCACCAGGTAGGCGGTGCGCAGGCCCGGCGCCAGGCACTTGGACAGGGTGGAGATGTAGTAGACCGGGCAGCCGGCGTCGCGGTGGGCGGCCAGCGGTGGCGCGGCGTCACCGGCCAGCAACCAGTAGGGATCGTCTTCGATCACGGTCAGATCGTGGCGCTCCGCCACCGCCAGCAGGGCCTGCCGGCGCTGCGCCGACATCGTTGCCGTGGTCGGGTTCTGGATGGTCGGCACCAGGTACAGCAGGCGCGGGCGACGTAGCTGGCAGGCCTCCTCCAGCGCGCCCGGCAGCATGCCCTCGGCGTCCATCGCCACCGGCACCACGCCCCGCTGCAGCACGCGCGCGGCGGCCAGCAGGCCCGGGTAGGTCAGCTGCTCGGCGGCGATCAGCTCGCCCGGCTGGGTGCGGGCCAGGATCAGCGCGCACAGCGCGGTCTGCGCGCCCGGGCAAATCACCACCTGGTCGGCACCGACCGTGCCCAGCATTGGCGCCAGCCACTGCACGGCGGCGGCGCGGTCCTCACGGGTGCCGGCGCCGACGTGATAGCTCATCAGTTCGCCCTGGCCCAGCTGCTGGCCCACGTGCTGGAAGCCGGCCTCCATGCCCTGTGCGAACGGCGCGCTGCCCAGCAGCGGCGGGATGTTCATGCTCAGGTCCACCGAGGTGCTGCGGTTGCCGGCCGACAGCGCGATGAAGGTGCCGCCGGCGCCCTGCGCGTCGAGCAGGCCGGCCTGGCGCAGCTCGGCGAAGGCACGGGTGACGGTGGTCAGGTCCACGCCCACCTGCTGGGCCAGGTCGCGCTGCGGCGGCAGCCGGTCGCCCGGGCGCAGCACGCCGTCATCCACCGCCTCGCGTACCTGCTGGGCAATCTGCAGGTACAGCGGGCCGGCGCCCTCGCGGAAGGGGCGAACCCAGGTGCGATTGGGGTGTTTCAGGCGGCGGCCGGCGGCAGGTGGCGTCATCGGTCAGTTTTTTCCATACGTGCAGATGCACAATTCCATACAATGATGTATCTTGTATGGGCTTGATTGGAGTGGTTCGCCTGCTTGTAGGCGACCTCGTACCCACAGTGTAGCCGCTCCACGCCCGGGCGCTGCGCGCAGGCGAGCCGGTCAAGCGCGCTTCTTCAACAGGGTTGACCTCCAATGAATATCTGCTGGAACCGCATCCGCCTGGCGCTGGTCGCCCTGGCCTGCGTCGGCCTGTCGGGCTGTGACTGGGTGCTGCTGGATTCGAAGGGCATGGTCGGGCTCGCCCAGCGCGACCTGATCCTGATCTGCATCGGCCTGATGCTGATCGTGGTGATACCGGCCATCGTGCTGACCTTCGTGTTCGCGTGGCGCTACCGCGCCGGCAACACCAAAGCGAAATACACGCCGGACTGGTCGCACTCCACCAAGGTGGAGATCGTGGTCTGGGGCGTGCCGCTGATCATCATCGCGGTGCTGGCGGTGATCGTGTGGAAGTCGACCCACGAGCTGGACCCGTACAAGCCGCTGGACGTGGCCGGTGAGCCGCTGCACGTGGACGTGATCGCCACCGACTGGAAATGGGTGTTCGTGTATCCGGATCTGGGCATCGCCACGGTCAACCAGCTCAACTTCCCGGCCAACCGCCCGCTGGCGTTCAACATCACCTCCAACTCGACGATGAATACCTTCTTCATCCCGCAGCTGGGTGGGCAGATCTACGCGATGGCCGGCATGCGCACGCAGCTGCACCTGATCGCCAACGAGCCCGGCCAGTTCCGTGGCATGTCCGGCAACTACAGCGGGCATGGCTTCTCGAACATGAAGTTCATCGCCACCGCCAGCAGCAACGAAGACTTCGATCGCTGGGTGGCCGAGGTGCGCAGAGCGCCGGACGCGCTCAGCTTCACGCAGTTCAAGGCGCTGGCCGCGCCGTCGAAGAACGCACCGGTGCAGCACTTCTCCAGTGTTGAACCGCTGTTGTTCAAGAAGGTCATCGACCAGTTCATCGGCGTCGGTGAGAACACCGCTGCTGCTACCCCGGCGGGCGTTGCCGGCGGTGCCCAGGTTTCCCAGGAGTAACGAACATGTTGGGTAAATTGACGTGGGAGGCCGTGCCACTGCACGAGCCGATCGTCGTGGTCACATTGGCAGCCATGGTGCTGGGCGGCCTCGCGCTGCTCGGCGCAGTGACGTACTTCAAGCTGTGGGGTCCGCTCTGGCGTGACTGGTTCACCACCGTGGACCACAAGAAGATCGGCATCATGTACGTGGTGGTGGCGCTGGTCATGCTGGTGCGTGGCTTTGCCGATGCGCTGATGATGCGCGCGCAGCTGGCGGCGGCCGGGCCGGGCAGTGACGGCTTCCTGCCACCGGAGCACTACGACCAGATCTTCACCGCGCACGGCGTGATCATGATCTTCTTCGTGGCCACCCCGTTCGTGGTCGGCCTGATGAACATCATCGTGCCGCTGCAGATCGGTGCGCGCGACATGGCGTTCCCGTTCCTCAACGCCTTCAGCTTCTGGATCTTCGTGGTCGGCGCAGCGTTGATGATGATCTCGCTGGGCGTTGGCGAATTCGCCATGACCGGCTGGGTGGCCTATCCGCCGCTGTCGGGCATCGAGTTCAGTCCAGGCGTGGGTGTCGACTACTACATCTGGGCGTTGCAGGCTTCGGGCATCGGCACATTGCTGACCGGCGTCAACCTGTTCATCACCATCCTGCGCATGCGTGCGCCGGGCATGACCCTGATGAAGATGCCGGTGTTCACCTGGACCGTGCTGGTCACCAGCGTGATCATCATCGCCGCCTTCCCGATCCTGACCGTGGCGCTGGGTGCGCTCACCCTGGACCGCTACCTGGACTTCAACTTCTACACCAACACATTGGGTGGCAACCCGATGATGTACGTGAACCTGGTGTGGGCCTGGGGCCATCCGGAGGTGTACATCCTGGTGCTGCCGGCGTTCGGCATCTTCTCCGAAGTGACCGCCACCTTCGCGCGCAAGAAGCTGTTCGGCTACAAGTCGATGGTCGGTGCCACGCTGGCGATCGGCATCCTGTCGTTCATCGTCTGGCTGCACCACTTCTTCACCATGGGCTCCGGTGCCAGCGTCAATGCCTTCTTCGGCATCATGACGATGATCATCGCCATCCCCACCGGCGTGAAGATCTTCACCTGGCTGTTCACCATGTACGGCGGCCGCGTCGAGTTCAGCGTGCCGATGCTGTGGACCATCGCCTTCCTGGTCACCTTCACCATCGGTGGCATGACCGGCGTGCTGCTGGCCATTCCGGGCGCGGACTTCCTGCTGCACAACAGCCTGTTCCTGGTCGCGCACTTCCACAACACCATCATCGGCGGCGCGCTGTTCGGCTACCTGGCCGGCTTCGCCTACTGGTTCCCGAAGGTGTTCGGCTTCACCCTCAACGAGCGCTTGGGCAAGTGGTCGTTCGCCTGCTGGGTGATCGGCTTCTACCTGGCCTTCATGCCGCTGTACATGCTGGGTTTCATGGGCATGACCCGCCGCATGAACCAGTACGACAACCCGGCGTGGACGCCGTATCTGATCGCCGCCTTCATCGGCGCGCTGTTCGTGTTCGCGGGCATCATCCTGATGCTGGTGCAGATCTACGTGAGCGTGCGCGACCGCAAGCGCAACCTGGACCTGACCGGCGACCCGTGGAACGCACGCACGCTGGAATGGGCCACGCCGTCGCCGCCGCCGTTCTACAACTTCGCCGTGGTGCCCAAGGCCGATGAGCTGGACGCCTTCCACGAAGCGAAGAAGCGCGGCCTGCCGCCGCCGCCGAAGAAGTACGCACCGATCCACATGCCGAAGAACACCGGCGTGCCGCTGATCCTCAACATCTGGATCCTGGTGCTGTGCTTCGCCCTGGTCTGGCACATCTGGTGGATGGCCGCGGCCAGCTTCATCGCGATGATCGTCACCCTGATCGTGCGGTCCTACGACGAGGACGTGGACTACTACGTCAGTTCCGAAGAGGTGGCGCGCACCGAAGCGGCCAACCTTGCCAAGCTGAAGGAGGTACGCGCATGAACCTGTTGACCCGCCCCGAACTGGCCAGCGACACGCAGGCGCGCGAGGACCACCACGAGCACGACCACGGCCACGAACAGGGCGGCATGAAGGTGTTCGGCATGTGGGTCTACCTCATGTCCGACCTGGTGCTGTTCGGTTCGCTGTTCGCCTCGTACGCGGTGCTCAGCACCGCCTACGCAGGCGGCCCCACCGGCAAGGACTTGTTCTCGCTGCCGTTCGTGATGGCCGAGACCTTCCTGCTGCTGGTCTCCAGCATCACCTACGGCCAGGCCGTACTGGCGATGCATCGCCACGACACCTCGGCGGTGCTGCGCTGGCTGGGCGTGACCTTCGTGCTCGGTGCCTCGTTCATCGGCATGGAGATCTACGAGTTCTCGCACCTGATCCACGAAGGCGCAGGCCCCAGCACCAGTGCCTACCTGTCGGCGTTCTTCGCGCTGGTCGCCACCCACGGCCTGCACGTGGCCAGCGGCCTGATCTGGATGGCGGTGGTCATGCACCAGGTCTACCGCCGTGGCCTGACTCCGACCAACATCACCCGTGTGTCGTGCCTGAGCCTGTTCTGGCACTTCCTGGACCTGGTATGGATCTGCGTCTTCACCTTCGTCTATCTGATCGGAGCCTTCTGACATGGCCCACGTCGAAACTTCGCGCGCCGGCAATGCGCACGGCTCCACCAAGTCCTACCTGATCGGCTTCGTGCTGTGCGCGCTGCTGACCGTGGTGCCGTTCGCACTGGTGATGAACCCGGTGCTGTCGCGGCCGCTCACGCTGTTCCTGCTGGTCGGCTTCGCGGTGGCGCAGATCCTGGTGCAGCTGGTCTATTTCCTGCACATGGACCGCAAGTCCGAAGGTGGCTGGAACCTGGCCAGCTTCGTGTTCACCCTGGTGATCCTGTTCATCATCGTCGCGTTGTCGGTGTGGATCATCTGGAGCATGCACTACCACATGATGATCAACTGAGCCTGCGAACCGTGAAAGGCATCGCGTTCCCCCAACGTGGCCTGCGGCTGGCCGCAGGCCTGCTGCTCGGCCTGCTGGCCGGCTGCAGTGCGCAGTCGCGCATGGACTTCTACTCCAAGGACATCGCCTGCGAAGAGCTCGGCCAGCAGTGGTCGATGCCCGACAGCCACGGCACCGTGCGCGGCCCGAAGGACCTGCAGGGGCAGGTGACCTATCTGTTCTTCGGTTTCACCAGTTGCCCGGACGTGTGCCCGACCACCATGGTCGAGCTGAGCCAGGTCAAGCACCTGATGGGCAAGGATGCCGACCAGCTGCAGGTGGTGTTCGTCAGCGTTGACCCGGCCCGCGACACCCCGGAGGTTGCGCGGACCTACGTGGAAGCGTTCGACCCCAAGGCAATCGCACTGGTCGGCAACGAAGCGCAGCTGGCGGCGATGGCCAGCGACTTCAAGGCGTTCTACGAAAAGGAACCCGGTCAAGTACCGGATACCTACACGATGAGCCACATTGCCGGTGGCTACGTGTTCGACCGCCAGGGTCGACTGCGCCTGTTCGCGCCGTACGGCATGCCGGTGGAAAAGCTGTTCTCGGACGTGCAGCGACTGCTGCTGGAGCCCGCTCATCCCGCCGCCGGCAACGACGCGCTGGCCAGCTGCCACCTCAAGCACAGCGGCACACTCGCCGCCCGCTGACGCCACCTTTACCGCGGTGGGTGCCGACCGTTGGTCGGCACACCCCCACACCAATCCCCGGCCGGCCAGGAGAGCCAGCCGGCCGGGGCACCGCTCAACGCCTTACTTGGTCTCTTCCCACTGCACCACGTCCGGCTCGGTGGCGCGGATACCGGCGGTGGACAGCAGCCTGGTGGTCGCATCCAGTGCCGCGTTCACCGACGGATACTCCACGATGGCCTGGCCCGAAGCCTTCGACACCTTCACCACGGTGCCACCGGTGGCCGTAGCCGCGCGCTGGGCCGATGCCGCATCGGTGAAGAACACCTTGACCCGCGAGGTCGCCACCACCGGCGCTCCGTCGCGGGAGACCGCCGCCGCGAACTTGCCGGCACCGGCATCAGCAGGCGCGGCCGCTGCGCCATCCAGCGAACGCTTGGTACGCGAACTGGTGGTCGCCGCCGCCTGCGGGGTGATCGTGAACTGACCGCCGCTGGCCTGCTTCACGGTGGTCGAGGGAGACAGCTGGAAGCGTGTGCCGCCCACATCGAACGAACGGCCGGTAGCGGAGGCCTTCAGTTCCTGCGCGTCCACGGTCGACAGGGTCCTGGCTGGAGGGGTTTGCCCCGAGCTCTGTGCCCAGGCAGGGGAGGTCATCGCCGCGAAGGCGAGCGTGCTCAACAGAATGGTCGTCTTCATCATCAGTGCCCCAGAACGCGGATCTTGAAGAATTCGAGGTTGCCACGCGATGCAGCGGTCGCGGCCTGCCCCATGTCGGTCACTTCCAGCGTCCAAGTGCCGCTGGCGTTCTCATCCAGGAAGGCATTGCTGGACAGCAGGTCCCAGCTGGTGAAGTTGCTCTGCGCGCCACCCGTGCCCGAACCGATCGCGGTGAACGCCGGTTGCACCACGCTGCGGGTACCGCTGGGCGACACCAGCACGAACTGCAGCTGGCGCGTGTTGCGGTGGTTGACCCGGAAGCCCAGCTGCACGCTTTCGATGTTGCGCGCGCCGTTAGCCAACTGGAAGGTCAGGCGTGCGGCGGCAGCCGAGGTGTTGCCGATGGCCACGGTACGCGTGGTGTTGCGCCAGCCGCTGTCGACCAGCGCACCGAGCGACTGGAAGTTCTCGGCCACCTGCACCGCGCGTGCAGCGTTGACTACGCCGAAGCCATACCAGTTGCTGTAGGCACGTCCGGCAGCATTCACCGTCCAGCCCGGCACCAGCGTGCGCCCGTCGGCCAGCGTCACCGCCGGCTGGTTCGGGTGGTTGCGGGTGGCGGTGGTGGCCAGGATGTACTTTACATCGCGATAGGACAGGTTCGGATTGGCTTCCAGCACCAGTGCCGCTACGCCCGACACCATCGGTGCCGACGCGGACGTGCCGTTCATCTTGGCGGTGTAGTTGCAGGTGCTGTCGATGGCCGACAGGTTGCTGTCCAGCGTGTTCTGGCGGTTGGTGTTCTTGTTGCTGCCCTGCGCGCACCCGGTCACGTCGGTAGTGACGATGGCCGGGTCGTAGGCGCGTGCCACCAGGCCGGGCGCGTACTGCGCCTGCAGGCCGTACTCGCCGCCAAAGGCCGACACCCACAGCGCCGAGCCGGTGGAGGAATACGACGAGCGCACGCCATCGGCGCGCACCGCGCCTACGGTGATGACGTTGAACAGGTTGTTGCGCGGGTCGCGGCCAGCCGGCACGCAGCCGGTGTTGCGGTTCTTGGTGTCGGTGGTGCAGACATCCTGGGTCTGGCTGATCGAGGCATTGTTGAAGTTGTTGCCGGCCGACTTCACGTAGATGCCGCCGCGGCCACCGCGCGTCCCCGACAGCGCCTGCTCGTACGAACGAATCGTGTTCTCGCTGTACGCCAACGGCAGGTTCGGATTGCCCGGGCCGGCGCCCCAGCTGTTGTTGAACACCTGCACGTCGGCCGACTCCGCGCCGTCCCACCAGGCGTACTCGATGTTGCTCTGCTGGTTGCCCAAGGCTGAGCGCGAAATTGGGTTGAAGCCCTTCAGCGTCGCCGCCGGGGCCACACCGCGCACGCCCAGGTTGTTGGCGCCCACCGCACCGGCGATGCCACCGACCATGGTGCCGTGGTTGTCGACATCCGGGTTGGTCGGGGTGGGGTTGTTCGAGCCATTGGTGAAGTTCTTGCCGGCCACCGCGGCCACGTTGGCCGCCAGGTCCGGATGCGCGATCTGCAGGCCATCGTCGACGATGGCGATGGTGACGCCCTGGCCACGGATGCCATTGCGGAACAGGCCATCCACGTTCAGATCGTTGCCGGCCACCGGCAGTGTGTCGGCCGGGACCGTCTGACCGGTGTTGAGCAGGTGCCACTGGATACCCGCCAGCGGATCAGCCTGTTGGGCCTGGGCGGTGGCGGCCAGGCTGCCCAGCACCAGGGCAGTGGCGAGGGCCAGGCGCGCAGAGCGCGGTGGCGCGGAGCGTTGCGTGTGTCGCTTCATACACGAATCCTTCTGTTGTGAATCGGCATGGCAGGACGGCGGGGCGGAACTGCCCCATCGCAACGAGCCAAACGCGACACAACGGAGAACCCCCTACCTCTTCACACAAGCAATGTGCAGATGTGCCGATTGCGTCACAAACGCTTATGCCGCGGAGTAATGACGACCGCCGTGCCCCGCATCTGGCGGACGCCAATCCTGATTGGCACCTGCATCCACGCATGGCGTGGATCTACCAGGTGTCATCGCGCGCCCTCACAGCCCGCTGTGCTACTACAGCCCGTGCACCCTTCCGCACGGAGCACGATGATGGTCAATCCGCTCGCCCAGGCCCATCGCGGCCTCGGCACCACGCTGTTCAGCCTGTTGAACCCGATACCCTTCGGCTTCTTCGTCGGCGCACTGATCTTCGACGCGATCTACCTCAACAGCGCCGAGGTGATGTGGGGCAAGGCCGCCGCCTGGCTGATCACCTTCGGCCTGCTGATCGCCATCCTTCCGCGCCTGATCAACCTGTTCGCGGTCTGGCGCCGCAACGGCACGGCCACCCGTATCGACCGCATCGACTTCTTCCTCAACCTGGTCGCGGTGGTGCTGGCCATCTGGAACGCCTTCGTGCACAGCCGCGATGCGTATGCCGTTGCAGTGCCGGGCACGATCCTGTCGGCGCTGACCGTGGCCCTGATCGCGCTGGGCCTGATCCTGCTGTCACTGCAGCCGCCGGTGCTGCAGGGAGGTCGTCATGGCTAAGCACATCCTGCCCACCGTCGCCGCCTTGGCATTGGCCGCCGCCCTGTCGGCCTGCGCCGGCAAGGCCGAGTACCATCCGGCCGACCAGTCGGGCCCGCAGCCGCCGCTGCCCAAGCCGGCCAACTTCCTGATGCCGCCGATGCAGGTGCCCAAGGGCGTTGGCTGGGCTGATGGACAGACCCCCACGGTGGCCGAGGGCCTGAAGATCGAGCGCATCGCCGCCAACCTGCAGCATCCGCGGCGGCTGCTGACCCTGCCCAACGGCGATGTACTGGTGGTGGAAGGCAACGGCCCCGGCGAAGAACCGGTCACCACGCCCAAGCAGTGGATCGCCGGCAAGGTGAAGGCGCGCTCGGGCAAGGCCGGCAAGGGCGGCAACCGGGTCACCCTGCTGCGCCGCACGCCGGGAACGAACACCTGGACCCAGCATGTCTACATCGAAGGCCTGCATTCGCCGTTCGGCATCCAGCTGATCGGCGACACGCTGTACGTGGCCAACACCGGCAACATCGTGCAGTACCACTACGTGCCCGGTGAAACCCGCATGTCCGACAAGGGCCGCGAGTTCACCGACCTGCCCAGCACCATCAACCACCACTGGACCAAGGAACTGCTGGCCAGCCGCGATGGCCGCAAGCTGTACGTTGGCGTGGGCTCCAACAGCAACATCACCGAAAATGGTCTGGCCGTCGAGTACCGCCGCGCGGTGGTGCTGGAGGTGGACGTGGCCACCCGTGGCAGCCGCATCTATGCGTCGGGCATCCGCAACCCGACCGGGCTGGACTGGGAGCCGAGCACCGGCACGCTGTGGGCCGTGGCGAACGAACGCGATGAAATCGGTGCCGACCTGGTGCCTGATTACCTCACCTCGGTGAAGGAGGATGGCTTCTACGGTTGGCCCTACAGCTACTACGGCCAGCACGTGGACGAGCGCGTGCAGCCGCAGCGGCCGGACCTGGTGGCCAAAGCAATCACGCCCGACTACGCCATCGGCTCGCACGTGGCACCGCTGGGCCTGCTGTTCTACACCGGCCAGGCACTGCCGGCGCAGTACCACGGCGGCGCCTTCATCGGCGAGCACGGCAGCTGGGACCGTTCGCCGCTGAGTGGCTACGAAGTGGTCTACGTAGCGTTCAAGGACGGCAAGCCGACCGGGCGGCCGCAGACCGTGGTCAGTGGCTTCGCCTCGAAGGACGAGAAGACCCTGATGGGCGCACCGGTGGGCATGGCGATGGATGCCGAAGGCGCGCTGCTGGTGGCTGATGACGTGGGCGACGTGGTGTGGCGGGTGTCGGCCAAGTAGCTGTGTAGCGTCGAGCCATGGCCGAAGAACATCCGGTAGAGTCGACTGTCAGTCGACTCGAGCGCGCAGCGCGTGCTTCCCCGGTAAGCAGCGAAGGGCAGCCGACTCCACCCTGTCGAGTCCGCCCTGCCGGTTCTGCCACCGGGTTCAGCGTGCCCGGAACCCGCTGAACACCGACTCGGCGGCAAACCCCATGCCACCCAGCAGCACGCCGAAATACACCACCGTGGCCACCACGAAACCATAACCGGCAGCCACCGCCGCACCATCGCGCTGGATGAAGCCAATCGCAAAGGACATCAGCGCCAATGCCGGCAGCGTGTTGCTGAAGGGAATCGGTCCGGCCGGCGCCATCAGCAGCAAGGTGGCGAACACCAGCATCAGGTTGTTCAGGCGCATCATCTTCTTCGAGCGCACCATCACCGCCAGCCGCATCGGCCGCGACAACCGCTCCATGCGGTGCACCCACTTCAGCGCACGGCCGAGGTTGGCCTTCAGCTTGTCGGTGGCGATCTCGCGGCGCGCCAGTTTCTGCGGTACCCACAGCGGGCGGTTGCGCACCCGGCTCAGGCCGATCAGCAGGATCGAGGCGCCAAACACGGTACTCAGCCCCGGAATCGACACCGGAATAATGAAGATGGCCGAGAGCAGGATCACGATCAGCAACAGGCCTTCATCGCCCAGCGCACTGAGCAGGGTGCCGACCCTCACCTGGTCGCCGGGCAGCTCGTCGATCATCTGCTCGATCTGCTGGGCCAGGGGGGCGCTGTCGTCGGTTTCGGGGGCACGGTAGGTCATGCGTCGCAAGCTTCTCCAGGGAAGGGCGGTCAATGGGCCGTCCTGCGGTGGGGAACGCACAGGCTCCTGCAGTATCCCGGCCAACGTGGGCAAAGAGGTGAACCGGCCATGAGGGGGTAAACTGGCGTGCCCCGCACGAGTTGAACGCAATGGACATGGGCCGCAGGCAATCGACCATCGAACTGGTCGCCATCGACATGGATGGCACCCTGCTGGACCCGTCGCACCAGCTCACCCCACGCGCCAGGAAGGCCATCGCGCAGGCGCGCGCGCTGGGCGTGCACATCGTGCTGACCAGTGGCCGCCCGGTTCCGGGCCTGGCGCCGTACCTGCACGAGCTCGGCATCACCGGCAACGACGACTACTGCATCGCCTGCAATGGCGGCCTGGTGCAGCGCGTCGGCACGCGCGAAACCGTGGTCGACTATCCGCTCAGCTTCGACGATTTCCTGTTCTGCGAGCAGGTGGCCCGCGAAGTGGGCGTGCACTTCCAGGCGCTGGACAGCCAGCGCATGTACACGCCCAACCAGGACATCAGCTACTACACCGTGGCCGATTCGCATCTCTCGCGGATGCCGCTGTCCTATCGCCGCGTGGAAGACATGGACCCGTCGATGTCCTTCATCAAGCTGATGATGATCGACGAGCCCGAGGTACTGGATGCCGCCATCGCGCGCCTGCCCAGCGCGCTGACCGAGCGCTTCGCGGTATTGAAGAGCGCGCCGTACTTCCTGGAAGTGTTCGACCACCGCGCGGGAAAGGGCCCGAGCCTGCAGAAGCTGGCCGAGCACCTGGGCATCGACCGCGCCAACGTGATGGCCATCGGCGACCAGGAAAACGATCTGACCATGCTGCAGTACGCCGGTACCTGCGTCGCGATGGGCAATGCCATCGATGCGGTGAAGGCGGTGGCGCGGTTTGAGACCAGCAGCAATGCTGATGACGGCGTGGCGCGCGCCATTGAGGCCTACGTATTGCGTTGAGGCGCCAAGCGGCGCTCAGCGCCTCAGGCCCAGCACGCAGTGCGGAGCATCGCGCTGGCTGCGGACGATGATCTCCTGCGCTCCTACGGTGAGCGAATGGTGCTGCTCGTGGTTCCGCGCGATCAATGGCGCACCATGGCTGGGTGGATAGATGAATGGCTGCAGGGTGTAACGCTTAGCCAACCGCTCCAGTGGGAAGCATGGCGTATCCACGAACGTGACGAACAGAAGGCGGATTTCATCGTCCTCGCCGCGTATAACGCGATACTCCACGTTATCGATGGCAAAGCCATCGGCGGTCAGCATCGGCTGTGACCGGTAGATGCGCGGTCCTGCATCCTTCTCAAATGAAAACGGCGCGATGATGCCCAGCTCATGCAACTGGGCCGGGCTGATCGGCGACGGCGTGGTGACGAGCGCGTCGATCAGGGCATCCAGACGCTGTGGGGAACGCACTTCAACTCTGTCGTGCGATAGCGCAGTTTCCATGCACGAAAGCAACATCATGCCAACGCTGGCTATTGCTTTCCAGGTGGTCCAGCGGGTCATCAAGGCTCCTGCCAATCTGGAATCGGGTATCTGAAGATACCGGACAGGACGATACCTGCGTATAGCCGCGCTGTACCACGGTGCAATGGCGGATGCGGCAGTGCGATGCAAGAATTTCGCACGTCGAAATCACCCCACCGAATCCCACGGCAGATGATCGTCTTCGTCTGCTGACCGGCGCGCAGCGCGCCGTCACCCCCTCAACGCGATCGCACCGCCAGCCAGGGCGCCGACACCGGTGCTGCAACGCGCTGGGCGTGCGCCTGCGCCGCTCTCTCCCTGCACCTGGATCTGCCCATGAACACCCCACCCACGACGCGCCTCGCCCTGGCCATCATCGCGGCGATCACCGCACCTGCGTACGCAGCAGACACGCACGATGCCGCGCACGACTCGCCCACCACGCTCAACGCCCTGCAGGTCATTGCCACACCGCGCGGTGCGGCCGTGGCACCGACCCAGGTGGTCGGCCCCAACCGTTACATCATCAAGGCAGACGACCTCGACGCGATGGTCACCGGCAACAACGGCCTGGCGATGCTGAAGCAGGTGCCGGGCGCCAGCTACACCGCCACCGACGGGCTGGGCCTGGATATCTCGGCCACCAGCCTGTTCGTGCGCGGCTTCCGCATGAACGAAATGGGCATCACCTTCGAAGGCGTGCCGCTGAACGACAACGGCTTCCTCTCGCTCACCGGCACCAGCGTGGTGAACGTGGGCGTGCCCGATGGCATCGGCGCGATCACGGTCAGCCCCGGTGGCGCACCGGTCAGCGTGTTCTCCAGCAGCGTCAACGGTGGCAGCCTGGAATATCGCCTGCGCGAGCTGCAGGACACGCCCAGCCTGCGCGTGAAGCAGGGCGTGGGCAGCAACAACACGCTGGTCACCACCGTATCCGGGCAGAGCGGCCAGCTCGGCGAGCATGGCCCGAAAGTACTGGTCGACCTGCAGCGTGTGTCCGCCGACAAGTACCAGGGCGAGGGCACGCAGAACTTCCTGCGCGGCGACCTGAAGCTCCAGCAGGACGTCGCCTGGGGCGATTTCACCGTGTTCCTGTCAGACAGCAAGGCCAAGGTCTGGGGCTACAACAACATCTCCTTCGACATGATCCGCAAGCTGGGCTGGAAGGCCGACATCTTCTACCCGGACTACGCTTGGGCGTATTACGTGGCCTCGCCGGAGAACGCGGGCAATTCCTGCGGCGCCTACACCTGCGGTGAGCTGTCCGAACTGATTCCGTACGACACCGGCCAGATCACCCGTGACCGGGTGTCTTCGATCAGCCATCGCTTCCAGATCAGTCCGGCGCTGAGCGGCAACGTGCAGTTGTACAACGCCAACAGCCACACCCAGGCCACGCTGACCGACCCGACCGTACCGTCGCCCAACGGCGCGCCATTCTCCGAACAGGTGCAGACACCGCGCCTCAACCGGCTGGGCGGCATGCTCAACCTGCAGTTCGAGGCGGGCGCGCACACCTTCACCGCCGGTTTCTGGCAGGAGAAGAGCAAGGCCGCCGCCAAGACCGAGTGGTACCAGCAGCCGCTGCTGGGCGAGGGCCCGCCGCTGAAGACCACCGGTCCGTTTGATGTGTACGGCCCCGCGTTCAAGACCGACAACGCATCGAGTTGGGTGACCCGCTCGCGTCAGTTCTACCTGCAGGACGACATCGTGTTGAACGACACGCTGAAGCTGGGTGTCGGCTTCAAGGCCGTGGATTTCCGCACCAGTGGTGGCGGCCTCGGTGATGCCAAGGACCGGCCGGTGAACGGCACGCTGCGCGCGAAAAGCAACTTCCTGCCGCATGTCTCGCTGTTCTGGAGCCCGACCGAATCCACCGATGCCTTCATCGACCTGGCCAACACCATGAACGGCTACCGCGTCGCCCAGCGCGGCAACATCGGCTACACCGCCTCGGCCTGGACCATCACCGACCAGGAAGAGTTCGATCGCGTGGCGGGCACGCTGCGTCCGGAGAAGAACTGGAACCTCACCGTGGGCGCGTCGCATCGCTTCGACCGGCTGACGATCACCGGCGACGTGCTCTACAACGACATCCGCAATCGCCTGCTGTCGGCGGCCATCGGCACTCAGTTCGCACAGATCAATACCGTGCGGTTGATGCCGAAGATGCACGTGATCGGTGCCGACCTCGGCATCACCGCCGATCTGAGCGACCACCTGCAGTTCTACCAGGGCGTGGCCGTGGCCCGTTCGTACTACGACAGTGATTTCGTGGTGGGTGACACGGTGTACCCGATCAAGGGCAATGCCCAGCCGGGTTACCCGCAGATCTCGCTGGTCAGCGACCTGTCCGCCCACTTCGGTGACTGGCGTTTCGGTGCCACCAGCACCTCGTACCTGCGCCAGCCCTTCACCTACGAGAACGACATTCGCGTGCCGACCTTCTGGCAGGTCAACACCTATGCCGCCTACCGCTTCGGTACGGACAGCGCGGTGCCCGGCCTGGAGCTGCGGCTGGACGTGAGCAACCTGTTCAACCGCCACAACATCGGCACCGCCACCATTGCAGGCTCGTCATTCTCGGGGGATTACCAGACCCTGCAGCGCAGCGCGCCACGGCAGCTGATGTTCAGTACCTCGATGACGTTCTGAGGCAACGAAGGCCGGGGTCAGAGCCCTTTGCTGCGCAAAGGGATCCGACCCCGCAGCCATCCCGTGATCGGGGTCAGATCCCTTTGCGCAGCAAAGGGCTCTGACCCCAGACCCAGCTTTGCGCGGCCGGCAGCGATTTTCCGGCAACGACGCAAGGTTCCCACAATGTTGCTGGGTCATCCTGTTGGCATGGCACAGCACAACCCGCGAACCCTGCTGTTCGGCATCCGGGGCCCAGGACGGCTCCGGCAGGTGCCGTCCGTGACGCCTGTGATCGACCTGCAGGCCGAGTACCAGTTCTGGCACGTCTACGAGCGCGTGGTCCGTCCGTTGCCCGGTGGGGGGCTGCGGCTGGCCTGGCTGGTGTGCCAGAAGGTTTACCGGGACCGGTGGCAGCACCCGGACGACAGCGACGAGGCGGCGTTGTCGCGGGTGCTGTTTGGCGGGAACATGACGGCTGACCGGGCGTCGGAGCTGGCGGAGCTCCATGCGCTGGTCAGCCGTCGGGTGGCGCTGCTGGCGAAGCGGGGGCGGGTGGATTCCGCGGCGTGATGGCGGGGGCGGCATTAGCGCCGCCAGGCGGCCATGACCCGCTCCTGGTAGAGTCGACTGTTAGTCGACTGCTCTTCGCGTCGGCCCACCAAGATACCGCGCTTCGCGCGCGAGTCGACTAACAGTCGACTCTACCAACGACCACTCGGGACGGTGCTTCTAGGGCTTTCCCCGGTCCAACTGCCGGTAACCAATAGCCTCAGCCAGATGCGCTGTCTGGATCACTTCGCAACCCGCCAGATCAGCAATCGTGCGCGCCACCCGCAGAATCCGGTGCATCGCACGTGCCGAAAGCTGCAGACGCTCGATGGCCTGCTCCAACAGATCCTGATCGGCCTCGCTCAGCTTCGTGCACGCCCGCAGCGCCGCTGGCGGCAGATGCGCATTGAGCGCGCCACGCGCCTGCTGCCGGGCGTGGGCGGCTTCCACCCGTGCGCGTACCGCAGCACTGGGCTCACCCAGCGGCGTGCTCTCCCGCAGCTCCACCGCGTCCATCCGCGTCACGCCGATATGCAGATCGATGCGGTCCAGCAACGGACCGGACACCCGTGCGCGATAGCGGTTGATCCGTTCATCGCTGCACAGGCAGCGGTTGCTGCGATCACCGGCCCAGCCGCACGGGCAGGGATTCATCGCGGCCACCAGTTGGAACCGCGCGGGGTACTGTACGCTGCGTGCCGCGCGGGCGATGCGGATGTGGCCGGACTCGAGTGGCTCGCGCAGGGTTTCCAGTGCGCTGCGGTTCCACTCTGGAAGCTCGTCAAGGAAGAGGACTCCATGGTGGGCCAGTGATATCTCACCGGGGCAGGGCGGGTTGCCCCCACCTACCAGCGCCGCCGCACTGGCACTGTGATGCGGTGCCCGAAAGGGCCGCTGCCGCCATCGTCTTGGGTCCAGCCCTTCGCCACTCACCGATGCAATCGCGGCCAGCTGCAGCGCCTCAGTCTCTTCGGTATCCGGCAACAAGCTGGGTAGGCGCGAGGCCAGCAGCGTCTTGCCGCAGCCAGGGCTGCCGATCAACAACAGATGGTGCCCACCCGCTGCGGCCACTTCCAACGCGCGCCGAGCATGCGCCTGCCCGCGCACGTCGGCCAGATCGGGTAGTGGCAACGGTGTCGTGTCCACGCGTTCCACGGGCGGCAACAGGCGCGGATTGCCCAACCCGGCGCAGCACTCCAGCAGCGTACGCGCTACACGCACATCGGCGTGCTCGGCCAAGGCTGCCTCTGCGGCATTCCCTGGCGGTACCACCAGGATGCGACCGGCTTCAGCGGCTGCAATCGCGGCCGGCAGTGCACCGGCCACCGGCCGCAGCTCGCCGGTCAGCCCCAGCTCGCCCAGAAACTCGTATTGAAGCAGCGACTGTGGATCGACCTGGCCGCTGGCCGCAAGAATGCCCAAGGCAATCGCCAGGTCGTAGCGACCACCTTCCTTGGGCAGGTCGGCAGGCGCCAGATTCAACGTGATGCGCCGCTGCGGAAAGTCGAAGCGCGCGCAGAGCAGGGCGGCACGCACGCGCTCGCGGGATTCGCGCACGCTGGTTTCGGCCAGGCCAACGATCTGGGTGACAGGCAGGCCGCCAGAGAGATGCACTTCCACCCGCACCAGCGGGGCATCGACCCCGGCGCGGGCACGGCTGTGGACCAGCGCCAGGCTCATGTGTGGTTTCCTGCGGATGGATGTTCGATGGTGCGGCAGGCATTCGGCACGGCGCCATCGGGCATTGCGGGTGAAACGGCTAGGGGGATTCCGGTCAAGGGCGATCCTTCGCTCTGAATAGTCATCGCTGCGCATCAGGAGTCGCCTCGCTGAAGCGTCAAAATCGCGCCTCGATCCCCGATGGATGCACTCAACCGGCGGTTGCATAATCAGCGTACGAGGCGGTTCTTGCTTCGGCCTGCGTCTGAGTAGAGAGGATGGAATGAAGATTGTTGCAGCACAGATGCGATCAGCTCCTGGCGACATCGATGGCAATATCGAACGGCACGTGCACTTCATTGAACGAGCCGCCTCGTGTGGCGGTGCGGCGGTCTTCTTTCCGGAGATGTCGCTGACCGGCTATGAGCCACGGTTGGCCGAACAGCTGGCAATGATCCCAAGTGACGCGCATCTGGAGGTATTCCAGTCTCTGAGCGATCAGCACCAGATTCTGGTCGCAGTCGGCGGGCCGTATCGCGGCAAGGATGGGCCGGAGATCGGCATGTTCGTCTTCCGCAGCGGTCAGGCACCGGCTGTCTACACCAAGCAGATGCTGCATCCCGACGAACTACCTTATTTCAAGGCAGGAACCACGTCCCTGTCAGTAACCATTGGGCAGGAAATTCTGGTCCCCGCCATCTGCTTCGAGTCGCTACAGATGGAAAGTGCACTGCGGGCCAAGGACGCGGGAGCGACGGTCTACGTTGCCAGTGTTGCAAAGAACATGATCGGTATGGAGCGGGCTCACCGCCACTACGCAACAGTCGCGCGGGAGCTTGGGATGAGCG
Organism: Stenotrophomonas sp. YJH_SMC_4; assembly: GCF_059371575.1. Taxonomy (NCBI): domain Bacteria; kingdom Pseudomonadati; phylum Pseudomonadota; class Gammaproteobacteria; order Lysobacterales; family Lysobacteraceae; genus Stenotrophomonas; species Stenotrophomonas sp. YJH_SMC_4. Next base: position 22,335 of record NZ_JCAFUR010000013.1, on the reverse strand, counting down.
TGTTGGTATGCAACGGCGTGGGCCATGCCGATGGATTCGAGATGACGGGAGGGTCCGCCGCCTGGGACAACAGGGGGGCGCTGAAGTGCCGCGCCGGAACTGGAGACGAGGCATTGGTGGTGTATGACCTCGCAGATCAGAGCGGTAGTGCCGTGACACTCCCAGCAATGGGCACGCTCGGGAGTGCGGGCTAACGCCCGGAAGGCTTGAGATGTTCGGAGGGAGCATTCGCCTGATTCCGTCCAGGCAGGAACCCTGGCGTTCTCATGAAGAACCCAAGCGTCACGTTGCCATCAACCCAACCGCGGCCCCTGCCGGCTCTCTTCCTGCTGCCGTTCCTGCGCTTGTGCCAGCTGCTGCGACTGCTCCTGATCCTGAGCGCCGAGGCTCCGGTTGGCCGCTGCATACTGCTGCTCCGGTGCGACCGCCAGGGCCTCCTGTGTTGGCATCTGCACCCGGTTGGCGGCGGGGTCCGATGACGCGCCCGGTCCTGAGCGCGTCACGAACAGCGTGGCGCCCGCAGCACGGGTTTCGGTGGCTTCACTCAGTGCCATGTCTACCTGGTCGCCGGGCTTGAACCCGGCTTCTGCTGCAAGCCGGTAGGCGCTGGCCAGCAGGCGGTCGCTGCTCTGGTCCCACGGCTTGTTGTTCTTCTCATCCAGCATGGCTACCGACGAGCGCAGCTGTTCCAGCAGCCCGCTGCCATCTGGGCGAAGGGCCGTGCCGTGGTGCCGGTCTACGTCAGCGTCGTGCTGCGTGGCAGGCCTGGAGGTGTGTGGCGGCGATGCACTCGGTGCGGGCTCAGGTGAAGTTGGCGCGCGCGGCAGGGCATCCGCGGGCTGCTGCTCCGCAGTCGAGCGCTGCACGTGTGCCTGGGCAATCTCCTGTGGCGTGGTGACGCAGACGATCTGCATGCGCTCGTCATCTTTCCCGGCCAGTGTGGCCAGCGAGCCATCCTTTTGCACCTGCAGCATGAACGTACCGAAGTCGGGCACGGCGCGTGCGTGATCCTGGGCAACGGCGGCTACGGCGTCATCAATCTCTTCTGCACTGCGCACAATGCCGGCACTACGGTAGGCGTCCACCACCTGGCTGCGCAGGCCGTATTCGGTTGGCGTGGGGTTGGCCCGGGCGATGTCGGCCATGGACGTCAGCTCCTGTACGCCGGCCTGCTGGCTCTGGCGCGTACGATTGAGCTCCTCGACGATGCTGCCCTCGGCCGGGTTGGTGCCGTACACCCAACCCGGCGTTTGCCACTGCCCGTTGGCGTCCTGCGTGTACTTCTCGCCGTTGGAAGCGCGCAGGGGCTGCGTCTGGGTCAGCGCGTTGGTGATCACCTCCGGTACCGGCTCAATGGTGGCGAACTCGTGCCAGTTGTACTGGTTGAACGCCACCTGGTAACGGGCGGCAAGCGCCTCCGGCGTGTTCAAGGCGTTCTGGGCAATGATGCGCTGCGATTCCCGTTCCAGTTGGCCCGACTTTTCCGGGCTGACAGGCACGCTGTAGTCAAAAGGGACGCGTCCATCAATCATCGCGTGGATGGAGAGGTTCCATTCGCCGTTGTGCGGATTGCGCACGTAGTGGCGGTTGGTTTCAAACGGCTCGCGCGGCGGCGTGCTCTCGCCGCCTGCATCAAGCTTGAAGGGGTTCTGCGGCTTGGGCAGGTTGGCCATGCCCAGTGAATATGAGTCGTTGGCGGCTTTGTAGTTCAGCTCATCCAGCAGCCGGCCACCGGCGACCATCGTGATCTCGCGGTAGCTTCCGTCGGGCTGCGGTGTGCGCACGCTGCGGCTCCAGGTGCCCTTGGCATCTTCCGGATCGTGGCTCCATTCGTTGCCGCTGCGGTCCACCTGGGTGTAAACCGCCTTCTTGTCCTGGTACTGAGCCCAGTACTCACCGCCGAAGCCACCGGCCACGCCGCCCAGCAGCCCGGTAGCCAGCGCACCTGGCCCGGTCCACGATCCGGTGAACAATCCGTACCCCGCGCCCAGCAGGAAGCCGCCACCGAAGCCGCCTGCAGTGCGCCCCACGAAGTGGGTGGCCGCGGATTTTGCGCCGGCGTTGTTGCCCTCGCTGTGCAACTCGGCCACGCGGTGGCCGGTGATGGCGAAGTCCACGGCCAGTGCGGCAACACCCGCGGCCCCGAGTACGCGCGCGCCGGTGATCTGTCCGCGCGCGGCGGCAGCTTCGGCGGCGCCTTCCGCAGCGCCAGCGCGCCCAGCAGAGCCGGCCAGTTCCGGAGCGGTGGTTGCCGGGCCAGGGCGCACGATGGTCAGTGGCATCTCCGGGTTGAACGCCGTACGCACGCGGGCCGCGGTGTGCTCGCTCAGCGGCAGGCGGCCGCCCTGGTTGGCCTCCTGGATTGCGGTGCCCAACGATGCGCGGCCCCCCCAGCGCTCGCTCAGGGTGGAGTTGCCGGATTGGTCGATGGCATCCAGCGCCGCCGTCACGTTGGCTTCGGAGTGGGTGACGCCGCGCCAGCGCAACTCGGTCGGGTTGAGGGTCTTCAGTTCCGCAATCTGCGCGGCGTGGGTGCGCTGGTAGCCGTCCAGATCGGCGAAGAAGGTGCGGATCCTGGCGTTGGCTTCGGCCGGGGTCATGTTCTCCGGCGTGTTGGTGACCAGGTCGCCGTTGAGGATGCCGGCGCGAAGCGTGAACTCCAGGTTCTGGATGCGGGCAGCCATACGCTCGGCGGCGGCAGCGCGCACATCCGGCGCAGAATCCTTCGCCAACAGCGCTCGGCCATCGTAGGTTTCTGCGAGGTCGTCGAGAACGAACTTCAGTTGATCCGAGTACGCACTCAACGGGCCGCCCGAGTGCGGCGATATACCCAACCGGGTTGCCAGCGCGGGGTTCGCGGGCAGGTTGAGGATGTTGTCGGAACCGTGGAGCGTGAAATGACCACTCCTGGCAAGCGACTTCAGCAGCTGGCTTTGTTCGAACGCATTCTGTTCGATCAGATGGTGTCCCTGGAAAACCGGTGTGTCGGCCATGCGCACCACCTCATTCAAGAATCCGTTTGAAGGAGCTCGTCCTAGAGATCGGCTACATCGCGCAGCCGTACGCCGGAGAAGTTGGCGGCATTCAATGCATCAAACATCGCGCGGTCGCAGATGGGCGGTGCGCCCATGCGATCCTGGCGGAAGATATGGGCATCACCCACAACGTCCTGTTTGAACACCAGGCTGGCGCCGCCGACGAGGCTGTAAAGCTTCTCGTCCTCGCCGGTCTGATAATTGTGGTCGAGCTTGATTCTCACGCGGGACGAGGCTTCATCCAGGGCGTCGAGCCTGCGCAGCACATTGCCCAGGTAGTACTGGGGCCCGGGGCTGCCGTCGGCAAGGCTGAAGTCGCAGGCCACAAAGGCAAACGCCTGGGGGTCCATCTGCTCAAACAGCTGCTTCAACGGTTCCGACACAATCCAGATGCCAGCGAGCTCTTCCAGATCGCGTGGCATTGCGCCCTTCTCGGGCACATGAACCAGGTGGGGGCGCTCCGGATACTGGCCTGGCGTTCCATCAGGACGCGAGATGACATTCATCCCCGGATCGATCAGCTTGTCTTCGTTGGCGATCTCTATACCGGGTACCCCGCCGTTGCTCAGCAAGCCTGCGTCGATCAGGAAGAATTCGCCCTTGTGGGATGCGGCTTCGGCTGAAACTTCGGTGGCGGTCGATTCGGTCACGGGGGCTTCCATCATGGATGCGGGGGCAGAACGGGAAAAACCGTTGAGCCGATGCTAGCGGGGCTTCTGCGCAGCCACAAGTTGCGCCGAAACGGTGCCGAGGGCACGTGATTCACGCGGCTCTTTTGGAATTTCGGAGCAATGCCGAGGATGATGCTGCCATTCCTTCCACTGCCTGCAATGGTCTGCTGGATAGGCGGAATGACGAGGGAGATTCCAGCCGAGGGTGGCCTGGGTCCCTGAACACGCAGCGCTGGTCATCAGGCACCGACCTGTCAAGGCGCCCAAGCCGTGCCTCAACCCACGAAGGCCCCGCACTTTCCACCAGCAACCGCCCCTGGCTCTGGTGCAGATCCAGCCAACGCTCGAAGCTGGTGCGCAGACGCTCGATGTCCGGCGCCCGCCACCGTGCATCGGCAGGCATGCGGATCAGCACGCGCGAGGGCGCGTTCTCCACGGCCATCACCAGCACGCCCTTGCACCGGATCTCGAAGGACGTCGCCCCGGCATGGCGCGCGTGCAGTTCAAAGCCCTCGTGGGCCTTCGCGGTCACGAAGCCAAGTGCATCACTGTGCAGCAGGCGGTAATCGGCCGGCCGCAGCTTCTGGTAGGCCCACACCTGATCGCCCGCAGGCTCGGGCCACCCCATCCACACCGCCGCCATGATCGAGGCGCACACCGCCGCAGCGGCAAGGCCGTGGTTCTTCATTTGTCACCCCAGACACAGGCAGAAACGTACGCGCCACAAGCGCGCTCAGTCCTTGGGCCGTACCCGTTCGTGGATGAACGCAGTAAGCGCCAGATCGGCCATCACCAGCCCCTCCATCACCCGGTCGCCCACGTACTGCTCAGGCTCACCGTTCTGGCGCGTGCGCTCGGCCGCCAGCAGGATCTCCTGCACGATGCGCTGGCCGGTGAGCGCGCAGTCGGCGTCGGACAACGCCATCTGCCGGCTGCGCAGGTGATGCTGCTCGGGCCAGGGTTGGCCGTCGGCCGCAGCGCCCGCGCCGATGGCGTGCAGGATGGCGATGAGGCTGTTGCGGTCTGGGGCCGAAGCGCGTGACGGCGCTTCCTGGATCGGGCGCGGGGGAGGGGAGTGCGGCGTGGTCATGGCGGGCTCCGTGCAAGCAGGCAGAAGCCGCCACCGATAAAGGTGGCGGGCAGAGCGTGGCTCGAAAACCGGATGTTGGGAACCGGCGGGTACAAGACCCCCACGCCCCGCCCGCCATAGCCGGCAGACGGATTGCCAGCCGGCACCACGCGCGGTGGTGCCGGCTGGCAAGCGCAAACTACTTCCCAACAAAACGGGTTTTCGAGTCCCGACCACCGATGCACGGTGGCGCAGTAACGATTACCTGCTGTTGTTCGGAATGCCAACGGGTAGGGGTCAATGCCGCCAAAACCCGAGACGCTTTTGGCATTGTCGCATAGCGTGGAAAGGGGCGAGAGCCTTGGTGTGCTAGGCGCAGCGGCACTTCTGGAACGGAGTCGTCAGAACCTTCCGTCAGAGATGTAGGGCGCGGCAAATGCGACAGCATTGGTCTGACGGTCGCTGATGGATGCCGCGTAATTCGCCTCCATGCGTGAGTGACTTTCTGCCTATTGACCCCGTGGGGCGTCACGCAGAATCTGACTACCGTTGTAGTCACCAGGAACTATCCTGCCCGCAGCAGGAAGGTTCTGCGGCGTTTGAACGGACTCCACCCACTGGCGCAGGCCGCTACAAGGATCACTGTACGTGTTACGCCGCAATCGACTTCTTCTGTCTGCGGGTCTGCTCCCGCTTCCGTGGTTCCTGTTCTGGACCAGCGTTGCTGCCCTGTTCGCGCCGGGTTACAACCCGCTTGCCCAGCACGCCAGCGAGCTGCTGCAGGCGCCAACGCTTGCAAGCATCTGCGGCAGGATTGCGGCTATCGGCTCCGGTATGGGCTTCGTGGCGTTCTCCATCGGGGTATGGCGGGAGTCCGGTCGCCGGATTGCAGTAGGTGCAATCTGCTGGTTGGTCTTTGGCATTTCCATGCTGACCAACGGGCTCTGGCCCATGGGCCATCCGATGCACGGCTTCTACACCATCGGTATCGCCAACATCATTGCACCGGCGATGTCGCACATCGAATTGAGCGCGTGGTCGGCCAACCGAAGGGCGTACGCCGTGACCGCTATGGTGAGCATCGCGGGCATCGTCTATCTCTGGTTGAACGTGGTGGGAGCGGATCCGGAGGGCTTCAGGGGGCTGACCCAGCGGCTGTTCTCGTCGATCAACTCGCTGTGGCCGTTCCTGGTTGCGCTGTACCTGATGCGCAGGGATTCAAGCGCGCTGAAGGCGGAGCCTGTGCATTGATGGCGGCGCGCGACAGGAACATAGAGGGCCGAACAAGGGCTTCTCGATTCTCCGGCCCCAGCTCAAGGTGATCTTCTCGGGATTCATGCCAGGGTGCTCACTGTTCAAGCCGTGGGTGCTCTTCAACCATCTGTTCCTTGATGCTGGCACCACGGGTGGTAAGAGGGGAAAGGTCGTGCGCGCCTTCTGCTATAAGTAGGGACCGCGCCCAGAGGGCCTTTTGGAAGATTGTGGGCTCATGGAGTTGTACTGGCGCTTGTTCACCAGTTGCACATCGCAGCAGGCGGCTCTCAAGGTCGCGGCGCGGATGTTTGAGCAAGCAGGTCTTGAAGTCAGCAATCTCCACGCCGAGCCATATCACAAGGGCGGCTTCATGGTGAGTGCCTGCTCCCGTCATGCTGCGCAATCGTGGCCTGAGTTTGTGGTTCTTGCCCTGGCTTCGGCACAGTGCACCGGCCGCGGATGGCTCCTGAGTGGTTCAATTGCGGAAGAGCTGGATGCTTGGTCCAATCATTCCTTGGTTTCCGGTGTTTCGTCTATCCATATCCAGGCGGAAAGGCGGGAATGACGAATCGCTGAAGTAGATGCCTAGTTCCGGCTTGGAGCTGCTCCAGAGACCAAAGCCGCTAGCCGGTAATCGCCTTGCAGTAGCGTGTCACGAAGAATGAACTCGTAGGATTCCAGGTGGTTGCCATGCGTAGTGGGATGAGTCTCTGCGTACTCTCCACGTGGAAGCAGCAGCATGAAGACGAGGACTTTTTGGACATGTTCAAGTAGGGGCCGGCTCGAACATTCTCTCAGGGCCAAACCGCTTCGTGGCTGGGCGTGGTTGAGATATTGCGAGTGTCCGCATCTGGCCACAGGGCGTCATGCGAAACATAAAGGACATTGGCTCGGTCAATGAGCCCACCGCCGGGTCCGGGTACGCGCTGGCTTGTCAGCTGCGCATGGTCGGTCTAGGATCGAACTGCATTAAGGTGAAAGGCCGCCATGCGCTGTTTTGCGGATAAGCTGTATAGCCGGACCCTGGGGTCGTCTATTAGATAATTAGCCGAGAGGAGCAATTGATGGAGCTTGATGGGCTGACAACCCCGGGGCAAATAGACGCGAAAGTTCGAGACTTTTGCAAGTCAATCAGCAAGGGGGCGCCCATATTCGTTGATGTTATCCCCGAGCTTTGGTGTCGACAGTCATGTTGCGAGATGAATGTCGATAAGCTGATAGAAGGGCGTGGTGGCGAAAAGGTGCTTGGGTACAAGATCTGGTACCTGCCCAAGTCTTACATTGAGGCTGAGCGCCACGTAGTTCACAAGCTGGGCGATGTTTTTCGTGACCCTACTTTTAATGCGGATGGTGAAGATAGGATTCTTTTTGTCGCTGACGATGATCAGAGGGGCGGCTATATGGGGCGCCCAATGAAGATTCGGCGTGGTTTCACCAATCAAGCCAGAAGATTCGTTGAGGTTTCCAATGCCCATGAGTCGAGTTCTCGCATCCAGCAGTTGGATAATGATCAGTCTTGGAAAAGGATGATTACCTATGCGGATTGGTTGAATGGCAAGCGGCAAGCGAACATGTGGATTGAGCAAATCGGCTAACAATTCATCCAGGCCGACGCCGCTTCGCGGCGCGGCTTAACTAAAATTCTAGAAGGCTATGGCCAATCTTCCAGCGACCATTGAAACATCTGTTGTAGAGTCAATGAAAAGCCCGTCTTTAATTGACCTCACCCTGGAGGTTGGGGAGGTCGCTATCGACTCCCTTCTCGATGATGGGCTTGCCAAAGACATCCCTTTCTTTGGCTTAATAATGAAGGCTAATGATGCGGTTACATCAATCAGTGCCAGGATATTTGCTGCAAAGATATACAAATTTCTTAAGGTTATTGGACAGACATCAAAAGAGGAGCGGGATCGCGTCATTGAAGATATATCCCGAAAAAAGGGCGGTACCGAGGCGGCGGGAACAGCTATCCTCGACCTGATTGATAGACTTGATTCAGAGAAAAAGCCAGAATTCGTTGGCAAACTATTCAATGCATGTGCTAGAAGGGATATTGCCGTCGATGAGTACCTTCGTCTCGCAGATATCATATCGAAAGTATATTTGAAAGACATTGAGCTGCTCTCAGATCCGCACCCGGGCGGACTCGCTACATCCCAGCAGAAGAATATATTCATGGCCAACGGATTGATGATCATGGGGATAAAGAATCCGTCGCGCGGCAGTGAGTCAGGTGCAAATATGTTGAAAATTGCGTCGGACATATACGAGAAGCCGTTTGATTTGACCTATAAGCTCACGCGATCGGCGGCGCAAATATCTCTGCACTGCTTTGGGCTGGATCGCTTTTCTGATCGCGGCATTGAAGGTTTCGTTAGCTAGTCGTCGAATAATTCATTCAGGGTCGATGGCGGGTAACTGATCTAACGTCGATGAGACGTGTGGATTGGAAGAGATTCCGAAGGGACAACTGGATTCCCATGTCAGCATTCGATCATTCCCTGGTAACCCTCCGATTCTTCGGAGACGGCCTCCTGCCCGAAGAAGTCAGTGCCTTGCTCGGAGCGACTCCAACCGCATCGCATCACAAGGGCCAGGAACTCAGAGGCAACCAATCAGGCACCGTGCGTATCGCCAGGACCGGGGGCTGGCGACTTGATGCGGAGCGTCGTGAGCCTGAAGATCTGGAAGCGCAGATCTTCGAGATCCTCGATCAACTCACCGGCGATCTCGCCGTATGGCAGGCTCTGGCACGCTTCCGGCCTGATCTGTTCTGTGGCCTTTTCATGGGCAGCAGCAATGATGGTGTCTCGCTTTCGCCTCGCGCGCTGCTCGCCTTGGGTGAGCGCGGCATTGAGCTCGGGCTGGACATCTATGAAGCCGATGAAGAAGTGCGCAACGCCCAGCGCCAGCAGGCCATCAGTTGATGATCTCTCCACTCCCCGAAGCAACGAACGCCTTCAACTGCCGAATAAACTCCGCGTCGTAGAGCTCCCACTCCGTAATCTCCCCAACCACCCGCAACGGCTGCGCACTCCGATACGAACGCGTCGGGTTCCCGGGAAACTTCTTGTTGGTCACGTTCGGGTCGTCTTCAAACGGCCCGGTCGGCTCCACCACATACACGCGCGGCCGCCCTTCACCGCGGGCCATCTCCGCAGCCAGCCCGGCGCCCTTGGCAATGGTGGTGAAGTAGATGTGGTTCATCACCACACTGTCGCGATAGTTGGAGCGGAAGCCCGCGCTCAGCAGCTCGCCCACCGCCAGATCAGCGCGGGTACCGTGATAGAACGGCCCGGCGACCTGGTCGCAGGTGTCATGCGAAACGGGTGTCCAATCGGTGTCCTGCGCCATCGCTGCTGCCCCCGCGTGTCCTGCCGGATTGACAGGCCGGCGAGTCTAGGGCGCCCGGTGGGCCTTGCTGCAAGGCCCCATCCGGGAAATAATCTGTAAACGGGAGGCGCGGTGCGCCTCCTTTTTTCATTCTGCGGCGCCGCGCCCTTCCAGCTCGCGCACGGCGGTTTCCAGCGCATCCAGCTTTTCGCGGGTCTTCAGCAGCACGGCGCGCTGCACTTCGAACTCCTCGCGGGTGACCAGGTCGAGCTTGGCCAGGCCGGCCTGCAGCGCGCTCTTGAAGGTGGCCTGCAGTTCCTCGCGCGATTCGCGCAGGCCCGGCGGCACCAGGTCGCTGAGGCGACGGGCGAGGTCATCGATTTGATTCAGGTCGATCATGGGGTGCTCCGTGGGGGTGGGCCCGTGCATCCGGCGCGGGCAGGCCATTCAGGCACAAGGATACTGCTGGCACCCACTGCCCGGACAGGCGGCAGCGGCTTCGCACGGGCCGCGTTCAGGCGCTATCCTCCACGCCGGAAGACAGGAGATAGACGATGAAGATGGTCATGGCGGTGATCAAGCCGTTCAAGCTCGACGACGTGCGCGAAGCGCTGGCCGAGCGTGGGGTCACTGGGATCACGGTGACGGAAGTGAAGGGCTTTGGTCGCCAGAAGGGCCACACCGAGCTGTACCGTGGCGCGGAGTATGTGGTCGATTTCCTGCCGAAGGTGAAGCTGGAAGTGGCGGTGACCGATGACCAGGTGGAGGCCGTGGTTGAGGCCATCGTGAAGGCCGCCGGCACCGGCAAGATTGGTGACGGCAAGGTGTTCGTGTACGACCTGGGCAGTGTGGTGCGTATTCGTACCGGTGAGTTGGACGCGGACGCGTTGTAAGCGCGCCGCGGGCTGCCGGCACACGACAGGGATGCCGGAATGGGACGAGGTAGAGTCGACTGTTAGTCGACTTGCGCGCGCAGCGCGGGGTTTTTCGGCTTCGGAACGAAGAGCAGTCGACTAACAGTCGACTCTACCTGATAGGGCGCACGCAGCCGCCGAGATGTCGTCCCCATCGGCGCACGCCCCCCCCGAGGCATCGTCCCCGTCGGGGCACGCAGCCCCCCGGCGCTGTCCCATCTCATCTCGCGATCCATCGCCGCCCGAAAGACGCGGCGCTTACCGCCGCTTGGCCCACTTATAGAACCGCTTCCAGCCCTGCCGCACGGCCGCGACCCAGCCCGGGTCGGCCACCAGTGCGGCCTGCGCGGCACTTGGCGCCTGGCCGGTCACGCGCTGGCGGATCTTCAGCAAGTTCTTCATGTCGCTGCGGCTCAGTTGCCGGCTCAGCGGGTTGCGGCGCAGCCAGCGTGGAGCGCGCCAGGCCGAGGTGAAGTCCAGCAGCACCGGTACGCCGCCGCTGACCACCACGTTGGTGCCATGCAGGTCGTTGTGGCTGATGCCGGCGGCGTGCAAACGGCTGAGCGCGTGCTGCAGCTGCTCGAACACGTCATTGCCCACGGCCTGCGCGGTGCTCAGGGTCTGGCCGGGGATGAATTCCATGCCCAGCGCCAGGCCACCGAGGGTGCCGAGCAGCGCGGGGGCGTGCTTCCAGCCGCCGAGGCGCTGCAGCATGCGGGCCTCGCGGCGCACCATCAGTCGCGCGATCAGCGAAACGGGAGTGCCGCGGTAGCGGGAATAGTCCTTGATGACTGCCTCGCGCCCGTCCAGGCAGGTGCGATAGACGTCAGGGGCCAGGAAGCGTTCGCCGCGCTTGAGCAGCAGCGGGGTGGCGGCCTCATCGCCGCAGGAGGAGGGGGGCAGAGCAGGAAGATACATGTCGGGGTCTCGGACGACCCGGTGGGTGGCGCAAAGCGTCAAGCGAACCGGTGTTACAGGGAGTTACTAAGTTTTCGTTAATTTTAGTACTCGCCAGTTCGCTATTCCACGATTTGTCGGAGAAATGTCAGGGGCGTGGCTGGAACAGTTCGTCGCGCTCAATCGGACAATTATGTCTCACTTGGTCGACGGTTCTTTCCGAATCAATAGGTTGGGCGCCGCATCGGTTCGTTCATCCGCGGCCCGCTGAACGTCGCGCACGTCCGGCTTGACCCCGACGCACGGCCTGCCGACCATAAGCTGTTAATTCGCGACATCGGCGGCCGCACCCTTCGGCACGTCCCCGTTCCCTGCCGCGTTCCTTACCGATGCTGGCCACCAGGCCGTGCATCGCCCCGATTCCCGTTCCGGCCGCGGCTGGAGGAAAGTGCTTTGATCATCAAAATCGTCATTGCAGCGCTGTTCGTCGCCTGCGTGCTGTACATCCACTTCCGTGGCAAGGTCCGCGCGCGCTGGTCGCGCCAGCTGCTGGACCACTCCAGTTTCATGGCCCCGATCAACGTGGTCATGTACATGTTCTCGAAGGTGCCGACCACGCCGTTCCTGGACCCGGCCAAGGAGTTCCCGCAGCTGGAGCCGCTGCGCCAGAACTGGCAGATGATCCGCGATGAAGCGCTGGCGCTGCGCGACGCGCAGAAGATCGCCGCGTCCAGCACGTTCAATGATGCCGGTTTCAACTCGTTCTTCCGCCGTGGCTGGAAGCGCTTCTACCTGAAGTGGTACGGCCCGTCGCACCCGTCGGCGAAGGCGATGTGCCCCAAGACCACGGCGTTGCTGGAGTCCCTACCGGACGTGCGTGCGGCGATGTTCGCGCAGCTGCCGTCGGGCAGCGAGCTGCGTCCGCACCGCGACCCGTTCGCCGGTTCGCTGCGCCTGCACCTGGGCTTGGCCACGCCGAACAACGACGGCTGCTACATCGAAGTGGACGGCATCAAGAAGAGCTGGCGCGATGGCGAGTGGATGATGTTCGACGAGACCTACATCCACCACGCGCACAACGAGACGCCCGATGACCGGGTGATCCTGTTCTGCGACATCGCCCGCCCGCTGCGCTTCGGCCTGCCGGGCCTGTTCAACCGCGCGGTGGCGGCCACGCTGCTGGCCGGTGGCGCCTCGCCGAACCTGCCGGGTGACCCGACCGGTGGCGTCAACAAGGCGTTCGGCAGCGTCTACAAGGTGCGCCTGAAGGCCAAGGCACTGCGCGAGCGCAGCGTGGTGGCCTACCAGCTGATCAAGTGGGGCCTGGTGGTGGCGGTGATTGCCGGTATCTGGGCGCTCTGATCGTTACATGAGGTTGCCGGCCAGCGGCCGGCACTACCGGAACATGAAAAAACCCGCGCTGTCGCCAGCGCGGGTTTTTCTTTTGCATGGGTGGGTGCCGACCGTTGGTCGGCACGCCTTACTTCAGTGCCGCCTGTACGAACGGCGGGGTCACCAGCACGCCGGTGTGCAGCGCGGCGGTGTAGTACAGGGTGTTGAAGGTCTTGGCGGCCGAGTCGGCCTGGCGGAAGTCGAAGCTGCTGTCGCCCTTGCGCGCCATGGTCACGCTCCACCAGCCGGTGGGGTAGCACGGCTGCGGGAACGGCAGGGTCTTGAACGAACCGAAGCCGGCCTTGCCCATCTCGGCGCGCATTTCGTTGATCAGCTCCAGCTGCATCAGCGGCGACTCGGACTGCTGCACCAGGATGCCGTCGTCCTTCAGGGCCTTGAAGCAGCTCTCGTAGAAGGCCTTGTTGAACAGGCCTTCGCCCGGGCCGACCGGGTCGGTCGAGTCCACGATCACCACGTCCACGCTGCCGGCCGGGCAGTTGGCCATGTAGGCCACGCCGTCGTCGAACAGCAGCTCGGCGCGGGCGTCGTCGTTGGAATCGCACAGTTCCGGGAAGTGCTTGCGCGCCATCACCGTGACCTGCTCGTCGATATCGCACTGGGTCACGCTCTCCACGCCGGTGTGCTTGAGCACTTCGCGCAGGGTGCCGCAGTCGCCGCCACCGATGATCACCACGCGCTTGGGTGCGGCGTGGGTGAACAGCACCGGGTGGCTGATCATCTCGTGGTAGAAGAAGTTGTCCTTGCTGGTCAGCATGATGGCCCCGTCGATGGTCATCAGGTTGCCCCAGTCGGTGGTCTGGAAGATCTCGATCTTCTGGAACGGCGACTGCACCTCGTCCAGCTTGCCGGTGATGCGGTAGCCGATGGCCGAGCCGGTGCGCTCGAAGTGTTCGATGTACCAGTTGTTGCTGTCAGTCATTGGAAAACAGTCCTGTTCGGAGGGGTGGAGCCGGGCTGGCGGGCGGGGCCGCGTGGCACAGATGCCACATCCGGACGGATCGGCCCGTTCAGGTTGGAACCTGTCACGGGCGCGGGCGCGCATGATAACGAACCTGTGGGCATATAGGCGTTATCATGCCCCCCCTTTTATTGCCAACAAGGCCGACTGAAATGACCGATTGGTCCCTCGACCAAGCCCGCAAGACCTACTCGATCCCGCATTGGGCGGACGGTTACTTCGACGTGGATCAGGCCGGGCACATGGTGGTGAGACCGACCGGGGCGGACGGCCCGGTGGTGTCGCTGCCCAAGGTGGTCGATGCTGCGCGCGCGGCCGGTGCCAAGCTGCCGCTGCTGGTGCGCTTCCCGGACATCCTCGGCCAGCGCCTGGGCAAGCTGCAGGCGGCCTTCGCCCAGGCCCAGCAGGACTGGGAGTACAGCGGCGGCTACACCGCCGTGTACCCGATCAAGGTCAACCAGACCCGCGGCGTGGCCGGCACCCTGGCCAGCCACCACGGCGAGGGCTTCGGCCTGGAAGCGGGCAGCAAGCCCGAGCTGATGGCCGTGCTGGCGCTGTCGCGCCCGGGTGGCCTGATCGTCTGCAACGGCTACAAGGACCGCGAGTACATCCGCCTGGCCCTGATCGGCCGCAAGCTGGGCCTGCAGACCTTCATCGTCATCGAGAAGCCGTCCGAGCTGAAGCTGGTGCTGGAAGAGTCCAAGGCGCTGGACGTGAAGCCGGGCCTGGGCGTGCGCATGCGCCTGGCCTCGCTGGGCGCCGGCAAGTGGCAGAACAGCGGTGGTGACAAGGCCAAGTTCGGCCTGTCGCCGCGCCAGCTGCTGGACCTGTGGAAGTCGCTGCGTGACACCGAGTACGCCGACTGCCTGAACCTGCTGCACTTCCACATGGGCTCGCAGATCTCCAACGTGCGCGACATCGCCAACGGCATGCGCGAAGCCACCCGCTACTTCGTGGAGCTGTCGCGCCTGGGCGCGAAGATCACCCACGTCGATGTGGGCGGTGGCCTGGGCGTGGACTATGAAGGCACCCGTTCGCGCAGCTTCTGCTCGATCAACTACGGCCTGCATTCCTATGCCAGCAACATCGTGCAGCCGCTGGCCAATGCGTGCGAAGAGTTCGGCCTGACCCCGCCGCGCATCGTGACCGAGTGCGGCCGCGCGATGACGGCACACCACGCGGTGCTGATCGCCAACGTCTCGGAAGTGGAAGAGGCGCAGGAAGGCCGCGTGCCGGACCAGCACGACGACGAACCGGCGGCGATTCGCCACCTGCGCGAGATCCACGACGAGCTGGACGTGCGCCCGGCGGTGGAACTGTTCCAGGAAGCGCAGCATTTCCACGCCGAAGGCCTGGCCAGCTACGCGCTGGGCCAGATCGACCTGCCGCAGCGTGCGCGTATCGACGACCTGTTCTACGCCATCGCCCACGGCGTGCGTGCGCGCCTGAGCTATGACGAGAAGAGCCACCGCCCGGTGCTGGACGAACTGAACGAGCGCCTGGTCGACAAGTACTTCGTCAACTTCAGCGTGTTCGAGTCGATCCCGGACGTGTGGGCGATCGACCAGGTGTTCCCGATCGTGCCGATCGAGCGCCTGGACGAAACCCCCGACCGCCGCGGCATCATCGCCGACATGACCTGCGACTCGGACGGCATGGTGGAAACCTATGTCGAGAACGAGAGCCTGGACAGCTCGCTGCCGCTGCACAAGATGAAGCCGGGCGAGAGCTACCGCATCGGCTTCTTCATGGTCGGCGCCTACCAGGAGATCCTGGGCGACATCCATAACCTGTTCGGTGATACCGACGCGGTGGAAGTGCTGGCCGATGCCGATGGCTACGCGATCACCCAGCAGCGCCGTGGTGACACCACCGACGTGATGCTGGATTACGTGGGTTACCGCCTGGACGAACTGCGTGCGACCTATGCGCAGCGCGTGGCCGAGGCCCAGTTGTCGCCGGAACGTGCGCAGGAGTTGTCGGAGGCGCTGGAAGCCGGCCTGACCGGTTACACCTACCTGTCCGACGAACCGCTGGTCTGATGGACGGCGCCGGGCCTGCCCGGCGCCACCGTTGCAGATGAGCGTCCGCGCGATCTTCCACCTGTTCCTGCATGCCGCCGTGCCAGCCCTGCTGGCATGGCTGTTCTGGCGCAAGCGCTTTGCTTCGGCGTGGCTGCTGATGCTGCTGGGCTGGATCATCGACCTGGACCACCTGCTGGCCGACCCGATCTACGCACCGAACCGTTGCAGCATCGGTTTCCATCCGCTGCACACCGCACCGGCGATTGCCGTGTATGCAGGCCTGTGCGTGCCGAAGAAAACGCGGTTGTTCGGCATCGGTTTGATCATCCACATCGTGCTGGACGCGATTGATTGCTGGTGGATGCATCACCGTTGATGTTTGATGTGTGTCGACCAAGGTCGACACCTACCGGGCGTACGGCGACCGGTCGGATTGGCGCTTGGTAGAGCCGGCCGCTGGCCGGCTTCCGCGGGGCGTTCCCTGATCACGCGGTTGCCGGCCAGCGGCCGGCATTCCCCATCGTTGGGTTGGCCAATGTCGACGCCTACCGGGCGTACGGCGACCGGCCGGATTGGCGCTTGGTAGAGCCGGCCGCTGGCCGGCTTCCGCAGGGCGTTTCCGGTGACCACGTGGTTGCCGGCCAGCGGCCGGCACTACCCACCGTTTGGTTGGCCGCTTCACCCCACCGGCAACCACAACGCTGCGCGCAGGCCGGGCTGCGCATTTTCCAGCGCCAGGCGCCCGCCATAACTGGCGGCGATATCGCTCACAATCGCCAACCCCAATCCACTGCTGCCCTCGCGCTCATCCAGGCGTACACCACGCTGTGTGACCTGTGACAGCGCATCCGCCGCCAGGCCAGGGCCGTCATCACGCACTTCGATGCGCAACTGCCCGTCGTGGGCTTCCGCTTCGACAGTGACCTGCTGTTGCGCCCACCGCCCGGCGTTGTCCAACAGATTACCCAATATCTCTTCCAGATCCGCACTGGCACCGGCGAACTGCAGCGCCGGATCAATGCCTTCCGCTGTGAACGCAATGCCGCGTTCGCCATGCACGCGTGCCATCAGCCGGCACAGCGCCTGCGCGACAGTCGCCACGTCGGTGCGTTGGCGATGGTCGGCGGCCAACCCAGCGGCCAGGTAGCGGTCGACACTGGCCTGCATGCGGGCGCTCTGCTCACGAACGGTCGCCCGCCAGTCCCTGCCGTCGCCGTCGGCCTCGGTGGCCAATACGCTCATCGGGGTTTTCAGCGCATGCGCCAGATCCTGTGCGCTGGTGCGCGCGCGCGCGACCATGCGTTGCTGGTGGTCCAGCAGCGCGTTGAGTTCCTCACCCAGTGGTGCGACTTCCGCCCCAAGTCCCCGCGTCTCGATGCGCTGCACATCGCCGCGCCGAACCCGTTCCAGCTGTGCACCGAGGCGGTGCAGTGGACGCAATCCAAAGTGCACCTGGCTGGCCAGCACCGCCAGCCAGGCCGCGACCAGCACACCCAGCGCGATGGCGGTGCGCTTGCGGAACGCGGCCACATCCGCATCCAGCGCGCTGCGGTCGGTGGCAACCACGGCGACGAACGGTGCGCTGGCGCGCGGCAGGCGCACCTGCTGCACGCGTGCACGCAGGGATTGCTGTAGTGGCCCAGCCAGATTGCGGGTGGCCGCACCTGTGGCCATGGCCGGCAGGGTTTCATCCCACAGCGAGCGCGACTGCAGCAGCACACGGCCATCGGCACCGGCAATCTGCCAATAGGCACCGGAGAACACGCGCTGGAAGCGCGCGTCATTCGGTTCCTGGCGCAGGCGCAGCTGTCCTTCGGGGTCCACTTCGGCCTGCGCCAGCAGGGTCAGCATGTCCTGCTGCAGTTCGTGGTCGAGGCGGTCACGCGCGCTGCGCTTGAACAGTTCGCCCAGCAGCGCGCTGGCCAGCAGCGAAACCAGCAGCAGGCCGGCGCCGCCAGCCAGCAGCAGGCGCCGTCGCAGGGAGGGTTGCCGGCTCACGGCGCGGCCAGCCGCCAGCCCTGGCCGCGCACGGTCTGGATCAGGTCGATGCCGAGCTTGCGGCGCACGCGTCCGAGCAGCACGTCCAGCGCATTGGAGTCCGGGTCGTGGCCACCGTCGAACACCTGTTCGCCCAGGCGGTCGCGGCCGATCACCTGGCCGCTGTGGTGGATGAAGTAACTGAGCAGGCGGAATTCCTGCGGGCTGAGCGACAGCGCTTGGCCGTCCAGCTCGAAACGGCCAGCGTTGACGTCCAGCTGCAGTGGTCCGCAGTGCAGGCGCGGGCTGGCGTGGCCATGGCTGCGGCGGATCAGGGCGCGCAGGCGCAGCACCAGTTCGTCGGCCTGGAACGGTTTGGTGAGGTAATCGTCGGCGCCTGCGTCGAAGCCGGCCAGCTTGTCGTGCCAGCGCCCGCGTGCGGTCAGCACCAGCACCGGGAAGCTGCGGCCGTTGCCGCGCCAGCGCTCGATCACGCTCAATCCGTCCAGCCCGGGCAGGCCCAGGTCGACGATGGCCGCCTGCAGGTCTTCGATCTGGCCGATCTCCTCGGCCTGGCGGCCGTCGGCGACCACGTGCACCACGTAGCCGGCCTGTTCCAGCAGGGGCACCAGGCGCTGTGCCAGTGCGGCATCGTCTTCGGCCAACAGGATGCGCATCAGTCGTCCAGCTCCGTCTTCAGCAGCTTTCCGCTGCGCGCATCATAGTCCAGCTCCACCACCACGCCGTCGCTGCGCAGGATCTCCACTTCGTAGACGCCGTCGTCCAGCTCCACTTCCAGCAGTTGGCCCGGAAAGCGCTTGAGCGCATCGCGCACCACGCTTTCCAATGGCACGTAGCGGCCCTGCTGCACGGCGCGGCGCGCGACCTGCTGCGCCGGGTCCTGTGCGGGCGCGGCGGCGGTCGGGGCGCTGGCCAGGGCCAGCAGCAGGGGCAGGGTGGAGAGCATCGGGGCGCGGGGAGGACTGTAGGACCAGGCGTGAGTGTGGCGGAGGTGACTAACAGCTGGCTAACAGTGCCGGCTAAGGCACTGTTAACCACGGGGTGCATTGTGGCGTTGCCGGGATGGTCCGGCCACGAACACGAACAGGAGAACCCCCATGTTGAAGTCACTCACCCTCGCCACTGTTGCCCTGCTGGCCGTCGCGCCGGCCGTACAGGCTGCGCCGCTGGGCATGGCCCAGGTTGAACAGACCCTGCGCAAGGCCGGCTACACCCAGATCCACGAGATCGAACGCGATGATGGCCTGTGGGAGGCTGACGTGAGCCGCGCCGATGGCCGCTTCAGCGAGGTCTACGCGGACCCGAAGACCGGCGAGATCTTCGATGAGCACAGCAGCCGCGCGCTGTTGACCACCGAGCAGGTGCTGGCACGGGCACAGGCGCATGGCCTGCGCGAGATCCATTCGCTGGAACGCGATGGTGCGACCTGGTCGCTGGAAGCCCGCAATGCCCGCAACCAGAAGGTGGAGGTGCGCCTGAGCGGTTATGACGGCCGCATCCTGCACAGCGAGCGCGATGGCTGGCTGGATTGATTCGCGTGCGGGTAGGTGCCGGCCGCTGGCCGGCACGGAATGCAGAGCGTGTCGACCAAGGTCGACACCCACCGGCACATGCAAGGTCGACACCTACCAGGCGTACGCAGCGGTAGTGGCCGACCTTGGTCGGCCCAGGCCGACGCGGGGCGTTACCAGCCAAACGGCGGCGGGTAATCCCAATAGCCCGGGCCGTGGCCGTAGTAGCCGCCGTACGGGCCGAAGAAGCCCGGGCCCTTGCCCTCGCTCACGTGGATGTTGACGTTGACCCCGTGGGTCTTGCCCTCATCGGTGGTGTAGTTCTTGCTCAGGTTCAGCGTGGCGGCGTTGTAGTGGCTGTTGCCGCCATTCTTGGAATAGCCGATGCCGGTGGTGAAGCTGCCGGACACCTTGACCTTGTCGTCGGTGACGTCGGCAATCTTCGCGTCGTCGTGCACGCGCGGGCCGCTCTTGTCACCGTAGTACGTGCCCGGCGGATCCTGCTGCAGGGCCGGGTCGTTGAGGTAGCGCATCGGCGCCTGCGGCAGCGTCAGGTCCAGGCCGGCAGCCTGCGGCGCGGTGGCGCCGGCGGCGGACTGGGCCAGCACGGTTCCCGGCAGGGCCAGGCACAGCAGCAGGGTCAGGGGGCGGATCATGACGGTGCTCCAGCGGACAGATGGCCGCGCAACACGCGGCGGTACAGGCCGACGCTAGCAGGGGCTGCTTGAATGATGCCTGTCGGCGCCCGCTCGCGGTAGAGCCAGGCCATGCCTGGCTGCAGGCTACAAGCGCCCGAACCCGAACAGCCCCGCCAGCGGATGCGCCCGCCGCTCGATCCCGGCCCGCAGCAGCTGCGCGCCGATCATCGAATAGGTGATGCCGTTGCCGCCGTAGGCCATGGCGAAGTGCACCCGCGGCCCCCACTGATCGTGCGGGCCGAAGAACGGCAGGCCGTCCGCCGTTTCGGCGAAGGTGCCGGCCCAGGAAAACGCCGGCACCGGGTCCAGCCGTGGGAACCAATGCAGCAGCTGCTTCATCAGCTTGTCGGCCTTGCTCTGAACGCGCCGGTCGCGGCGGGCGGGGATGTCGATGGCGTCGTCCAGCCCGCCCACCAGCAGGCGACGGTCGCCGGTGGCGCGCAGGTACAGGTAGGGGCGGGCGCTCTCCCACACCATGGTGGTGCGCAGCCGGCCGAGCACGTCCGCATCGATGGGATCGGTGATGAAGGCGTAGCTGCTGCGGTTGCGTGCAACCCGTTGCTTGAGCCAGCGCTGGTTGGCATAGCCCATGGCCAGCACCACGTGGCGTGCGCGGATGGTGGCACCGTCTTCGGTACGGGCGGTCACCCCGCGCGCAGTGGCGTCGAGGCTGTGCAGCACCGTGCGGTCATGCACGTGGCCGCCGCGCCGGCGCAGGCGCTGCAGCAGTGCATAGGTCAGCCGATACGGATCGACCCGCGCCGCCTGGCGCGTGAGCAGGGCACCACCGGCGTCCACGTCGAAGCGTTCCTGCAGTGCCTCCGGGCCCAGCCAACGGGCATCCAGGCCGATGCTTCGCCGCGCCTCACCTTCGGCCATCAGGCGCGGAACGTCGCGATGGCGGCTGGCCAGGTACAGGCTGTCCATGCGCTGGAAATCCACGTCCTTCAACCCGCGTGCCACGTCGCCCAGCGCTGGGATTGCTTCCGCACACGCCCGGTAGGCAAGCGCCGCGGCGTCCTGGCCATAGCGCTGGGCCAGTTCCAGCAGGTGGGTGTCGATCTCGTACTGCAGCAGCGCGGTGCTGGCAGCGGTGCTGCCCCAGCCGATGTCACGCTGCTCGATCACCGCCACGTCGTGGCCATGCCCGGACAACTCGTCGGCAATCAGCGCACCGGTGATGCCGCCGCCGACCACCAGCACGTCGCAGCGCAGATCCCGCTCCAGCGGTGGGAAGGCGTGGATCAGGCCGTTGCGCACCGCCCACCACGGGTAGCCACTCTTCAGGTCCATGAGTGGGCGGCTCAGGCTGTGGGGCGACCGGTGTGCGGGGTGTGGATCAGTTCGGACAGATCGAAGCCCTGCAGGCGGGCGGTGGCCAGATAATGGTCCTGCACGGTAGCGTCCAGCTGCGGTTCGCGGGCCAGCAGCCACAGGTACTTGCGGTCCGGGCTGCCGACCAGCGCCACGCTGTAGTCCGGAGCGATCTGGATCACCCAGTAGTCGCCCTTGGCGAACGGCAACCAGCGCAGGCCCTTGGGCAGGAAGCTCACCTCCAGGCGCGCGCTGTCGTTGTCGACGGCACAGGCCTCGCCGGTGGCTTCCTCGACGTCGCCGTCCATGCGGCAGCGGTTGGTGACGCCGACGTTGCCGTTGTCGAGCAGGGTGTAGTGCGCCGACACATCGGTGCAGCCTTCCGGCTCGTGGCGCATCGGCAGGCGTGCGATTTCGTACCAGGTGCCCAGGTAGCGGGGCAGCTTGAGGTCGGCGACGGTCTTCAGCGGCGGGTGGTCGGTCATCGGCGGTCGTGGCAGGGGTGGGCCTCCACGATGCCGATGGCCTTGCCATGGGCGGGTGAAGCCGGGGCGATGGCCGTGTCCAGAACGTTCCGTCGCCGCTGCGGCGTGTCCGTTGTCACCGGCGTGGCGGTATGCTGCCGCCAGCGCCGTGTTTTCCTGATCCAACCGAGGTGGAGGTGCCGATGTACCAGGTGATCCTGTTGAAGAGTGAATCCGCGTTCGCACGCGAGCAGTGGCCGCAGGTTGATGACCTGGTCGACTACGAGGGCGTCAGCTACAGCCTGCGTGCCGGCCCGCGCCAGCCGCTGCCCACCGACCACGACTGGCACCCGGTGGCGGTGTACGCGCCCGATGAGATCACCGAGGAAGAGTTCCAGGACTGGTACGCGCTGCAGCAGCCGACGGTGGAAGAGCTGCGGCTGAAGTACTGATTCCGCCGGCGTGGCGTGCGGGCGCGCGGAAACGTGGGCTGGGCGAACTGACCGGGCGAATCGACGGGATAAACCGACGGGATAAACCGACGGGATGAACGGCGGGGCAAATTGATGGGGCAAACCGACGCGGCAAACCGATGGGGCAAATCGACGGGGCAAACCGACGGGGCAAATCGACGGGGCAAATCGACGGGGTAGAGTCGACTGTTAGTTGTGATCTCTCTGTACGTTGTTCATCCGGGACATCTTTGGAAAATGGTGGTTACCACACCTCTCCAGACCCCAAAGAGCCCGGATGAACCACCATAAAAATGCCCGTTTGACCGT
>NZ_JCAFUR010000012.1:0-79409 GCF_059371575.1 Stenotrophomonas sp. YJH_SMC_4 | reverse complement strand
GTAGTGCCGGCCGCTGGCCGGCGACCCCACCACCACATGGGTAGCGCCCGACCGTTGGTCGGGCGATGGCAGGGGCCGTGCGGACCAACGGTCCGCACCCGCCGTAACCTGCGGTAGTGCCGGCCGCTGGCCGGCAACCCCGCCACGACCTCAGCGCAGGTAATCGCTCCGCGCCATCGCTTCACCCAGGTAATCCAGGAACGAGCTGATCCGCGCCGACACCGCCGTGTTGCGGTAATACACCGCGTGGATCGGCTGGTACACATCCAGCGTCTGCGTCGCCAGCACCGGCACCAGAGTGCCGGCGGCGCGGTCGCGGTCGGTCACGAAGTCGGACAGGCAGGTGATGCCCACGCCTTCCACCGCCAGTCGGCGTAGTGTTTCGCCGCTGGACACCGCGATATCCGGACGCACCCGCAGCAGGCCATCGGCATCGCCCGGCAACGGCCAGTGATTCAACGATTCCGGTTCGTTGAAGCTGAGCAGGGTGTGCTGGCCCAGCGCGGCGACGCTGGCCGGTTCGCCGTGTGCCGCCAGGTAGGCCGGACTGGCCACCAGCCGCAGCTGGCAGCGACCCAACGGTCGCGCATGCAGGGTGGAGTCGGCCAGCGGCCCGATCCGGATCGCCAGATCGGTGCGCCGTTCCAGCAGGTCGATGTAGCGCTCGGAGCTGTTCAACTCCAGCTGCACCTCCGGGTAGCGCGCGCGGTACCCGGCCACCAGCGGCGCGATCACGTGCAGCACGAACGGCATCGCCGCATCCACGCGCAGGCGTCCGGCCGGGCGCTCGCGGCGGGCGGCCATCTGTTCCTCGGCGGACTCCACCGCATCGATGATCGCCCGTGCATGGCGCAGGTAGGCCTCGCCCTCTGCGGTCAGGTGCAGGCGGCGGGTGGTACGGGTCAACAGGGTGGTGCCGAGCTTGTCTTCCAGCCGCCCCAGCGCCCGGCTCACGCCCGACGGCGTCTGCCCCAGCTGTTCGGCGGCAGCACTGATCGACCCGCTGTCGATCACCGCGAGGAAGGCCTGCATTTCATCGAGAGTGGTCTTCATGCCTCCATTATTGACTGGGCGGCAATAGTGATTGGCGTGAAGACCGGTTTTTCGGCAAAGGTGCGCCGCGCACACTGCGCGCCTTCCTTCCCTCCGGAGCCGGCCATGATCCGTGGCATTCCCCTCGCCCTGCTGGCGCTGACCCTCGGTGCCTTCGCCATCGGTACCACCGAGTTCGTCATCGTCGGCCTGATTCCCACCATTGCCGCCGACCTGCAGGTCAGCCTGCCCTCGGCCGGCCTGCTGGTCTCTCTGTATGCCCTCGGCGTGGCCATCGGTGCGCCGGTGCTGACCGCGCTCACCGGCCGCGTACCGCGCAAGTCGCTGCTGGTGGCGCTGATGGTGCTGTTCACCCTCGGCAACGTCATCGCCTTCCTGGCGCCGGGCTACACCTCGCTGATCGTCGCCCGAATCCTCACCGGCCTCGCCCACGGTGTGTTCTTCTCGATCGGTTCGATCATCGCCACCGCGGTGGTGCCGAAGGAGAAGGCCGCCAGCGCGATCGCCATCATGTTCACCGGCCTCACCGTGGCGCTGGTGACCGGGGTGCCGCTGGGCACCTTCATCGGCCAGCACCTGGGCTGGCGCGCCACCTTCCTGGCGGTGGCCGCTCTGGGCGTGATCGCCCTGCTCGGCGCGCTGCTGTTCGTGCCGCGCAGCGTGCCGCAGAGTGCGCCGGCCAGCTTCCGCCAGCAGCTGGCCGTACTCGCCCAACCCCGCCTGCTGCTGGTCTATGCGATGACCGCGCTGGGCTACGGCGGCACCTTCCTGGCCTTCACCTATCTGGCGCCGATCCTGCAGGACGTCACCGGTTTCTCCGCCAATGCGGTCAGCCTGGTGCTGCTGGTGTACGGCGTGTCGGTGGCAATCGGCAACCTGTGGGGCGGGCGCATGGCCGACCGCATGGGTCCGGTGCCCGCACTGAAGCGCATCTTCGCCCTGCTGGCCATCGTGCTGTTCGTGCTCACCTTCACCGCCTACAACACCTGGCTGATGCTGCTCACGGTGCTGGCACTGGGTGCGGTGGCGTTCGGCAACGTGCCCGGCCTGCAGGTCTACGTGGTCAAGCAGGCGCAGCGCTATGCGCCGCAGGCCACCGACGTGGCCTCGGGGCTGAACATCGCCGCCTTCAACATCGGCATCGCGCTGGGCGCCTCGCTCGGCGGGCTGGTGGTGGAGAACATCGGCCTGATGCACACGCCGTGGCTGGGCGCGCTGGTGGTGGTGGGCGCGTATGCATTGACCGTGCTCAGCGGCCGCCTGGACCGCCGCGACGGCATCGATGACCGCGCCGATGGCATCGCCGTGGCCGCGCATTGAGATAAGTCATGCCGTGCCGGCGCCCTGCCGGTACGGTGGTGCAATGCACCGTTGCCGGCACGCATGCGGCCACTGGCCTACCCTTTGCCGGATATTCGCATCCCTCCCCTTTGCTGGAGCTCCCCATGACTGTCCCCGCCTTCGGTCTCGGCACCTTCCGCCTCAAAGACCAGACCGTGATCGATTCCGTGCGCAATGCGCTGGATGTCGGCTACCGCGCCATCGATACCGCGCAGATCTACGGCAATGAAGCCGAGGTCGGCCAGGCCATCGCCGATTCCGGCGTGCCGCGCGAAGAGATCTACCTGACCACCAAGGTCTGGATCACCGAGTTCAAGCGCGAAGCGCTGCTGGCCAGCCTGCGTACCAGTCTGGAAAAGCTGCGTACCGATCATGTGGACCTGACGCTGATCCACTGGCCGTCGCCGAACGACAAGGTCGACGTGCCGATGGAGGAGTACCTGACCGCACTGGCCGAGGCCAAGGCACAGGGCCTGACGAAGCAGATAGGCATCTCCAACTTCACCATCGCACAGACCCGCAAGGCGATCGGCATCCTCGGTGCAGGCGCCATCGCCACCAACCAGATCGAGATCCATCCGTACCTGCAGAACCGCCTGCTGGTGAAGTTCCTGCAGGACAACGGCATCCACATCACCGCCTACATGAGCCTGGCCTATGGCGAGGTGATCAAGGACCCGGTGATCCAGGCCATTGCCGGCCGCCACCAGGCCACTCCGGCGCAGATCGCGCTGGCCTGGGCGCTGCAGCAGGGCTTCTCGGTGATCCCGTCGTCGACCAAGCGCGAAAACCTGTCGGGCAACCTGGAAGCAGCAGCGATCCGCCTGACCGACGAAGACATGGCGCAGATCGCCAAGCTGGACCGCGGCCATCGCCTGGCCAACCCGGAAGGTATCGCCCCGGCCTGGGATTGATCCCGCTGCGGTTACGGATCGGAATCGGTAGGTGCCGCCCTTGGTCGGCACCTACCGGACGGTCAGCGCTCGGCAACACCGCGCAACATATCCAGGACGCTCTCGATGTCCAGTGGCTTGCACAGAAACCCAGCCGCGCCCAGCGCCTGCGCCCTGTCAATCACCTCTACCCGGGTGTCTGCGCTCATCACCAGAACGGGAGGCGCCGCAGGGTCCCTGACCAGCGCCTCCAGTACGTCCCATCCACTGCAACCTGGCATGTGCAGATCCAGCAGAACTACGTCGGGCGCCAGCGCCTTGATGACGGCCTGAGCATCGTGACCATCTTTCCGGAAGCTGAGGCGATGGCCTGCACACTGCAGCAGGTGCTGCACCACCTCGCGGTTGGTCTCCACGTCTTCGAACAGCAGGCAGTGCAGCGGACGAACCACCGCCGCGTGCAACTGGAAAAGCTCACCCAGGGAAGGAAGCGGCTCAGCCTCATCGGCCACGGCAGCAGCGAAGCACCACACGAATGAGGCGCCGCCGACATCGCTGCGGCCGACGCTGATCGTTCCGCCCATGGCATCGGAAATCAGCCGAACGATGTACAGCCCGAGCCCGACGCCCTGTTCGCAACGTGCTTCGCCCTGACTGACCTGCACGAAAGGCGAGAAAATCATGTCTCTCTGCGCTTCGTCGATGCCCGTCCCGGAGTCGCAGACCGAGATCCGCACCTGCCAGTCATCCACCGCTCGAACGGCGCCAACCGAGACCCTCGCCTCGCCCGCCATGGGACTGAACTTGATGGCATTGCAGAGAAGATTGGTCACCACCTGTTCGATGCGACCGCCATCTGCCAACAGCCATACGTCTGCTCTCCCCACATCCACCTGCAGTACCACGCCTTTGTCTGCAGCCGCAGGCATGCAGCTCGCCTGCGCCGCCTCGATGATGGAACGCAGCGAACAAGGATGTGGCCGCAGTTTCAGCTTGCCACCATCAATGCTGGCAACATCAAGTACATCATCAATGCGACGTCGGAGCGCCTGGGCCTGCCCTGCAACGGTGGCCAGTGCGTGTCGCTGGGCAGCACTTGCCGTATTGACCTCCAGAAGCTGGATGCCGCTGATGATGGCATTGAGCGGCGTGCGAAGCTCATGACTCATGGTGCCGACGAATCGCCCCTGCGCCTCACGCGACGCAATGGCACGCAACGCGATTTCGCGCATCGCTGCCACCAGTGACGCCACGACCAGCGGCAACAGGATGGTCAGCGCCAGCGCATAGGCCAGATAGGCGGGCCGCGAGAACCAGTAGCCTTCGGGGGCTGCCCAAAGCAGCGCCACGGCCGTTACCGCGATTGCCGGCGCCATGGCCTTGCGTCCGTAAGCCACCGTCGCGGCGATGACGAGGAACGGCAGGATTGCATTGAGTGCCATCAACAGGATGAAGGCCGCGTGCACCTGGATGGCCACCATCGCCAGACTGAGCAGAAGACCCGCCGCGTCGTACCACGTGTCGTGACGCGCCCTGCGAAGGTTTACAAAGAGTGCCCACGCTACAGATACCGCCAGAAGTACAACGGCGGCCGGCAGCACCCGCGCTGCCTCATCGGCCAGAACAGGCTGAGGGCCATCGATCCAGAGCCAGCACCACAGCACCGCAAGCGCCTGCAGCAGCACCCGGAACCCACTGGCGCGCGGCTCCTGGAAGCATGACAGCAGTAGAGCCAGACGATGCATTTCCAGCACGCGCGCAGCATGCAGCAGCGCTGCCGGGGACGACATTGGAGAGGGCGTGTACGGATCATGCATGTCAGCGCCCCCCGGTCAGTGATTGACCTGTCGTGCGTCCCAGAAGGCGCTTTGCCGAGATTGCCAGCGCGCAGCCGCGCAGCCGCACGCTGCCGATGGCTTCGCCGGAGCGGAGAGCATCAGCCAGATTTTCGCAGGCATCGGCAATCCTGCAGCTGCCCAAGGCCGAGGTCACACTTTTCAAGGCATGCATGCGCGAAAGCTCCTGTTCCAGGCAACCCGGGGATTCATTCTCCGCAGCGCTCATCCAGCGCGAAATCGCCTCGTCCAGGTCAACGACAAACGATGAGAACTGGTCTGGCGCGGTCGCTGCAATCAGGTTGAGCATCGATCGCTCCCCGAGCTCAGGTCCGTCTGCAGGATGTCGCCGCGGCTCTACGCCTTGCGTTGAGTTCAAGCGTCGCATTGCTTTCCTCTGCTTGTCGCATTCAACACCTGAAGAGATGCGTTTCCGCGTTCCGCGACGCCCAAACAGAGGCCTGAAGCGACAACGTGCGGAGCGTACGGACTACTGCATCCGTTGATGGATCTGCAGGAACAGCTGCGGAAACATGCTACCCAGCAGATGCCCGCCTGCAACCGCGAGCAGGATGGCGCCCACGATGGCAACACATCTGACCGGGAGTGACATTCGCTTCAGATCCATGGCATCCAGCATGGAAGCAACGATCGCGTAACGCCATCGGATTCCTTTCAAATTTTCCTGAGGTTCGACATGCTCGCCCTGACACTCTTTCTGCTGCTCTCGTGTGCGGTTCTGGTTCGAAAGCGACACGTGCGTAGCGGCGCCCTGCTCGCCGTAGCGCCACTGGCCATCCTGGCCAGCGCGAGCGCGCCCATCACGCAACTGCTGCTGGACCTGGCACAGGACGCGCCGCCAAGCACTGCAACAGCGCACCATCCACGCACGGCGATTGTCGTGCTGGGCGCTGGCATCGATCAGGACGCTCACGGCTCCAGGCCCGGCCTGGCTGGCTATAGCCGGTTGATGGCCGCAACGCAGCGCTACCTCGCCTGCGAACGCACCGGTGCATCCTGCGTGGTGCTGGTCAGCGGTGGCGCTACTGCGCCAGACAATGCCGCAGAAGCCAACGTCTACGCGCGTGAACTGATTGCGCTGGGCGTGCCTGCGGAACACATCATCCGCGAGCACGCCAGCGTGAACACCTGGCAGAACGCCAGCAACAGCAGCCGAATGATCCAGCGCGACAGTGTCCGGGTAGTGCTGGTGACCTCTGGCCTGCACCTAAGGCGAAGTCTGATCTACTTCCGGCACTTCGGTGTCGTGGCCGAGGGCTTGCCCAGTGATCGCCTCCGCGCCTCGCCGGGGTGGCTTCCCTCTGCGTACAACCTGCTGCTGATCGAAGTGATGCTGCACGAGTACATCGGCGTCCTGCGCTACCACGTTTACAACGGCATGGGTTGGAACGAGGAATCCATCAAGCTGGACAGTGTCACGCCTGCAGCAACCACCCACGCATCGCCGCACTGACCTCGTCCGGCTTCTCCATCGGGGCCAGGTGCCCGCAATCGGGCACCACCACCAGCTGCGAGTGCGGCACCATCGCGTGCATTTCCTCGCTCATTGCGAGTGGCGTAATGCGGTCGTTGACGCCACATACGATCAGCAGCGGGTCGCGGTAACCAGCCAGCACATCGTGGCCATCGCGGCGTTCCAGCGCGCTCTGGCGCAGGAACACTTCCGCGCCCAGGCGGGCGGTCATGTCACGCACACGTTGCACCAGCACGTAATCATCCAGCCGCGAGGCGTCGATGTAGCTGCGCATCAGGGCATCGCCGAAGCCGTGGAACTTCCCCGGCAGGCGCACGCTGGCGCGCTGGCTGCGGCGTTGTTCGGCACGTTCCGGTGAATCGGCGTGGATCGAGGTATCGATCAGCGCCAGCTGCAGCACACGCTCCGGCGCGATGCGCAGGATCTGCTGGGCGACGAAACCACCCAGCGAGAACCCGGCCAGCGCAAAGCGCTCCGGCGCCTGCGCCAGCACGTCCTCGGCCACCGCCTGCAGGGTCTCGCCGCGGGTCTGGTCGCCTACGGTGCAATCGGCAATGTCGGCCAGATCGGCCAACTGCGCGCGCCACAGTTCGGCATCGTTGAGCAGGCCGGGCAGCAGCAACAGGGGGATACGGTCGGTCATGGGGGTATTGTCGCGCCGGTGCGGTGGCGGCGCCATGCCAGCGACCGCGCCAAGCGCGGCGACGTGCCGCCGGATGAGCCAGGCGCGCCGGACCCGCGCCCGCTTCTGGATACCCTGTGGGACGCGAGTCAGACCGATGCCGCGACGCATTCCTCGGCGTCGGAAGCAGGCGCCGTCGACGCCCCACGCTGGGGCCGCACCTCCTGGACGATCCGCCCCTGCTCCATCACGAGCACGCGGTCGGCGCTGTTTATGGTCTCCGGCCTATGGGCCACGATCACCTTGGTCAGCTCCATACGCTGCACGGCTTCGTTGACCAAGCGCTCGCGCATGACATCAAGATGGCTGGTGGCCTCATCCAGAAACAGAATCCGTGGCCGGCGGTAGAGGGCGCGGGCCAGAATCACTCGCTGCTTCTGACCGCCTGAAAGCGAGTTGCCCATGTCTCCGATAAGACCGTGATAACCCATCGCCAGCCCCGCGATATCGTCGTGCACGGCTGCCATCCGAGCAGCTTCCTCGATGCGCTGTTCATCGAAGCCGCTATCGAAGCCGCTGATGTTGTCGGCAATGCTCCCGGCAAACAACTGGTCATCCGGGATCGCATCAAGCTCGCTGACCCGGGCGAACAGCCGCATCGAAGCGATCTCGTGCAGCGCTTACTACATGCCCGGATCGCTCCAACGCATATCACTGCTGCAGCAGGTGGGTGCGCACCATCGTCTCCATCGCATACTGCGACTGACCCACGCGACCCGAACGCGGGTAATGTGGCTCGATCCGAGCCAGCAGTGCCTTCCATGGCACTACCTAGTCCACCTTGTAAAGGAGAATCTCGCGCCGAGTCTGCTTGCGCTTGCCCAGACCCTGCGTATCGCCAAATGTCAGCTGCATGGATGGCTTCTCAACGTGTGCCTCTATTGTCTCTCAGGCCGCCGGCCAGCGGACAGCACTACCGAAGTAGTTGTTCAGAGCATCCGTAGATGCAGGTCATGAGGACGACAAATCTCGCTCAGCCATCAGCGACCAATGGACTAAGAATAAGCAAATCTATAGATAAATAACGTTAGTCATCCCCCTCGACCTGTATATCGACCTTATCCCGAAAAATAACTGAAATTAAAGACAGGAGCAGAGCTGGAAGCCCCAAAAGAAGCACGAACGACAAAGGCGCACCGAACGACCATAGAGCGGCCGAAAACACGACAGCCGAAGCCCCAAGCAGCAGGAACGAGCACTTAATTTTCCCTATTAGCAGGTAACTTGCCGTCGAACACATCAGCGAGAATGCGGCAACAGAAACTCCGACCTCCTGAGGAACCTGCAAAGGCTCAGCACCCCGAAGCGCCGCCACCAGCATCAGCGCTGAGGCAGACGCCATTGCTACCAGGGAAATAAAATAGAACTTGCCATGCCGCCCATCAAATCCATCAGTAATCTTCATATCGACCCTCAAAGGATCGCAGGGCGAAAGCCCCGCGATCCAGCCAATGATTTACCAGCGCCAAGGATGTTCTGAACAGCTCCCTGCGAACTGTGCAGCAGTGCCCGCCACAGATTGCCGCTTCGGGGGACACTATTGAGTCGCGTAGTGGAATACATCATACGGCTGACATTTGGGGATGCGCAGGGCCTGGGCAAGCGCAAGCAGACCCGGCGCGAGATTCTCCTTTACGAGGTGGACTAGGTAGTGCCATGGAAGGCACTACCGGCCCGGATCGAGCCACATTACCCGCGTTCGGGTCGCGTGGGTCGGTCACCGTATGCGATGGAGACGATGCTGCGCATCCACCTGCTGCAGCAGTGATATGCGTTTGAGCGATTCGGGCATGTAGCAAGCGTTGCACGAGATTGATTCGATGCGGCTGTTCGAACGGCTCACCAGTCGTTCTCAGGTCAAGATGCCCTGCATAACTCGCGTGGACTCCATGCCAAGCGTCGAGAAGAGTCATGACGATTGCTCTGGTCCATCAACTGCCGCATTGAAACCAATACGGACTTGGCGTCCTTGCAGGAATCAGCCGCAGCTGCAGCTCAAGCGGCATCCTTGCAAAGTGATCATTTCGACGCGTGCTCTTCCCGAATCCGCTCGCGCCTGACGTCGGCACGCCTGGCTATCACAATGACAACCGCTCCTATGAACAAGAACGGCAAGGTCCGACCGTCTGCAGTTGCCGCCACCATAGCTAGGCAGCACACGCAGATGGCGAAGGTCTTTTCGTTGATACCTTGGATCCTCACAAATTTCCTCATTCCTGCAACATCGGGAAACATCTTCTTTCAATAAGGTCACGAAGGGTCGCCGCCACGCAGTGGCGCAATGGTAGCGTTGCTTCTTCGCTGAGTTGAAGAGCGAAATGCGTCAGTAGCCGCTTCTTTCCTTCTGGTGATTCAGTCACTCCTACGCAAGAGACACAGCAGGCACCCGGTACGCCGACATGCGTGGACCACTCGGACGTCACTGGCGTAGGGTATAAGCCATCGTTGTAGTCTATATTCAATCGTCGGAACGACTGACAGCAGCGCAATCATCAGCATGAGCTTGCTTTACGACGCCACCGATGTGATGACCGGGCTGACCGAGGTGCTGTGCTATGGCACGGCGGTGGTGGTGGAACCGTTGCGCTGACAAGGCCGCCGGGCATGGCCCGGCGCTACCCGGAATCACGCCGCTGGCGGGATCTCGGGCACCTCTACCTGCTGCACCGGCAGGGTCACCATCATCACCGTCGGGTCATCCGGGTCCAGCTTCGTCTTGAAGCCCAGGCTCTGGCACATCGCCAGCATGGTGCTGTTCTCGCGCAGCACTTGGCCTTCGACCACGTCCAGGCCCAGCCACTTGGCGTACTCGATCATGATTGCCATCAGCCGCCAGCCGATGCCGTGTCCCTTCAGGTCCGAGCGGATCAGGATACCGTACTCACCGCGGTGGTAATCGGCATCGGCGTGCAGGCGCACCGCGCCAAGCATTTCGCCACTGCGCGGTTCGATCGCCACCAGTGCGATCGAGCGTGCGTAGTCGAGCTGGGTCAGGCGCGCGATGAACTCGTGGCTGAAGTGCTTCACCGACTGGAAGAAACGCAGGCGCAGGTCCTCGTCGCTGACGCGGGCGAAGAACGCACGGAACAGCGCGTCGTCCTCCGGCCGCACCGGACGCACGAAGGCGCGGCCGCCATCGGACAGTTCGATGGTGCGCTCCCACTCCTTCGGGTACGGGAACACCGAAAAACGCGGATGACCACGGCCCTTGTGCAGGATGCGCGACGGCGCCACCGCCACACGTGCGTCGAGGGCGAGGATGCCTTTGCCGTCGACCAGCAACGGATTGATGTCCAGCGTGCGCACTTCGGGGATGTCGGCAGCCAGTTGTGCCAGCTTGACCAGCGCCAACGCCAGTGCGCGCTCGTCGGCGGCAGGCACATCGCCATAGGCCTTGAGGATGCGCGAGGCGCGGGTCTGGCCGATCAGCTCATGGGCCAGGCGCAGATCCAGCGGCGGCAGCGCCAACGCCTTGT
Organism: Stenotrophomonas sp. YJH_SMC_4; assembly: GCF_059371575.1. Lineage (NCBI taxonomy): Bacteria > Pseudomonadati > Pseudomonadota > Gammaproteobacteria > Lysobacterales > Lysobacteraceae > Stenotrophomonas > Stenotrophomonas sp. YJH_SMC_4. The sequence continues at coordinate 68,634 of NZ_JCAFUR010000012.1, read as the reverse complement.
CATTGATCACTTCGACCGCAGTACCGCCACGACCGACCACGATCACCGGGCCGAACGTCGCGTCATCGGCAATGCCGACGATCAACTCGCGCGCCTTCGGGCGGACGATGGTCGGCTGCACCAGCAGACCGTCAATGCGCGCATCCGGCCGCAGCTGGCGCGCACGTGACAGGATCGCATTGGCCGCGCTCTGCACCGCCGGCAGCGTCGTCAGGTTCAGGCGTACGCCATCGACTTCCGACTTGTGCGGAATATCGGGTGACAGGATTTTCAGTGCCACGCTGGCGCCACGTTCCAGCAGCGGTTGCGCCAGGTCCATCGCCTCGTGCGCATCGCGAGCATGCATCACCGGCGCGGAGGGAATGCCGTAGGCCTTGAGCAGTTCGTGGGTGGCCAACGGGTCCAGCCATTGCTGGCCGTTGGCCAGCGCCGCATCGACCAGCGCGCGTGCGGCCGCCGCGTCGACACTGAAATCCTGCGGCAGGCTGGGTGGCGTTTCCATCAGCGCGTTCTGCGCCTCGCGGTAGCGCACCAGGTGCTGGAAGCCACGCACCGCTTCGGCCTCGGTCGGATAGGTCGGCACCCGTGCCGCGTTGAGCGTGGCGGTGGCCTGGTCATCGTTGCCCAGCCACACCGCGAACACCGGCTTGTCGCGGTGATGGCGCGGGCGCAGTCCGAGCGTGCGGGTAAGCGCCTGTGCGGCGTCTGCGGATGAAGTGAATGCGGTCGGCACGTTGACCACCATCACCGCATCATTCTCGTTGTCGGCCAGCAGCGCCTCGATGGCGGCGGCATAGCGGTCACCATCGGCGTCGACCACGATGTCGACCGGGTTGCTGCGCGACCAGCCCTGCGGCAGCACGGCGTCGAGTTTCTCGACCGTGCTGTCGGACAGGTTGGCCAGCGTGCCACGCAGTGCAATGAGCTGGTCCACGGCCAGGCGGCCGACACCGCCACCATTGCTGAGAATGGCCAGGCGACGACCGGGGAAGGTCCCCAACCGGCCCAGCGATTCGGCGGCCGTGAACAGTTCGTCCAGCGCGCCCACGCGCAGCAGGCCGGCGCGGTTGAAGGCTGCACCGTACACATCGTCGGCGCGGGCCAGGGCCTGCACATGGGTATCGCGGCTGCCCGGCTGCACGCGCTCGGCGCGGCCGGACTTCACCACCACTACCGGCTTGGCGCGGGCGGCGGCACGCGCGGCCGACATGAACTTGCGCGCATCCTTGATCTGCTCGACGTAGAGCAGGATGGCGCGGGTGCGGTAGTCGGTGGCGAAGTAGTCGAGCAGGTCACCGAAGTCGACGTCCATCGTGTCGCCCAGCGAGACCACCGCGGAAAACCCGACCGAGCGGGCCACGCCCCACTCCACCAGCGCGGCGGCAATGGCCGAGGATTCGGAGATCAACGCAAGATCACCGGCCTGCGGGAAGTGCGCGGCGATGCTGGCATTGAGCCGTGCGTGCGGTGCAATCACACCCAGGCAGTGTGGGCCGAGGATGCGCAGGCCATGCTTGCGCGCCACCGCCTCCACCTGCGCCGACAGCGAGCCCGGGCCTTCACCCAGGTGCGCGGTGAGGATGATTGCCGCCTGCACGCCGCGTTCGGCAGCGGTGCGCACCACCTGCGGCACGATCGACGCCGGCGCGGTGATCACCACCAGATCCGGCACCCAGTCCAGGTCCTTCAGCCGCTTCACGGTGCGGATGCCATCAATTTCGGCATGCCGCGGGTTGATCCACGCCACCTTGCCGGGGAAGCCGGTGCCGCGCAGGTTGCGCATCACCGCACGTCCGGCCGAGCGCTGACGCGGGCTGCCGCCGATCACCGCGACCGACTGCGGACGGAACACGGACTGCAGGTGGTAGGTACTCATGCGCCTACGGTACCCAAAAAAGGGGACGGAGGGGATTAAGTCGTTTGTGCCACAAACGACTTAATCCCCTCCGTCCCCTTTTCTGTTACAACAGCGTGCCGTGCAGGATCATCGCGGCGATGCTGAAATAGATCACCAGTCCGGTCACGTCCACCAGCGTGGCCACGAACGGGGCCGAGGCACTGGCCGGGTCGAAGCCGAGCCGCTTCAGGATGAACGGCAGCATCGATCCGGACAGCGAGCCGAACGTGACGATGCCGATCAGCGCCGCGCCGATGGTGATCGCCAGCAGGATCCAGTGCTCGCCGTAGTCATGCAGGCCACCCAGCTGCCAGATCACGATTCGCACGATGGCCAGGCAGCCGAGGATCGCGCCCAGCACCATGCCGGTGGGCACTTCGCGCAGGGCCACCTTCCACCAGTCGCGCAGGCGCAGCTCGCGCAGCGCCAGGCTGCGGATCAGCAGCGAGGTGGCCTGCGAACCGGAGTTGCCGCCCGAACTCATGATGAGCGGAATGAACAGGGTCAGCACCACCGCGCGCGCCAGTTCGTCCTCATAGTGCTGCATCGCGCTGGCGGTCAGCATCTCGCCCAGGAACAGCACGCTCAGCCAGCCGGCGCGCTTGCGCAGCATCTCGAAGAAACCGATCTGCATGTACGGCTTGTCCAGCGCTTCCATGCCGCCGAACTTGTGCGCGTCCTCGGTGGATTCCTCGATCAGCGCATCCAGTACGTCATCGACGGTGACGATGCCGAGCATCTGCTGCTGCGCATCGACCACCGGGATCGCCAGCAGGTCGTGGCGACGGATCAGCCGTGCCACTTCTTCCTGGTCCATCAGTGCGTCCACCGTCACCGGTGGATTGACCTGGGCCACGTCCAGGATCGACTCCTCCGGCAGGCCGGTGATCAGCCGGCGCATGGTCACCACCTGCTGCAGCTGCTGGCTGGCCGGCTCCAGCACGTAGATCGCGTACACCGTTTCACGGGTGCGCTCGACCTGGCGGATGTGCTGCAGGGTCTGCGCCACGGTCCAGCTGGCGGGTACCGCCACGTACTCGGTGGTCATCAGCGCGCCGGCGGTGTTCGGCGGGTAGCTGAGCAGCTTCTGGATGGCCTGGCGGGCGTCGGTGCCCAGCAGCGGGATCAACCGGGCGCGTTCTTCCTCATCCAGCTCATGGACGATGTCGGTGGCGCGGTCATCGGCCATCAAGCCGAGCAGGGCGGCCGCGCGCGCCGGCGGCAGCGCAGCCACCAGTTCGCCGCTGCGGTGCAGTTCCGGCGCTTCCAGCATTTTCACTGCACGCGGCAACGGCAGCGCAGCCAGCGTTTCCGCGGCGCGGGTCAGTTCCAGCGTGTTGAGGAATTCCACCGCATCGGCGGTGTTGAAGTTCGCCAGCGGCGCGGCCAGTGCGGCGGCATCGGCCACCGGGCGCAGCAATTGCTTCTGGTTCATCGGGTTTGCCTTGTGGGGGTGCGACCTCGCGCAACGCCAACGCAGGCAAACCGTCCCGATGTCAGGCGGTGGCCATCGCTGGCGTCGAACGAGGTCGACTTCTACTGTCGCTGGACATTGGTTGGGGACTCCGGGATGCGTGTGCCGACGGACGCGCCGCCAGCGGCGGGCAGTCTGGACCCGTGGACCATGCAGGTCAACCCGGTCCCGCCGCGGCAGCACCCTGCCCGCAGGTTGTTCTCGTGCGTACACAGGCCGGCGCGCATAATGGCGCGGTGGTGTTCGCCACGCTTTTCCCAACCCGAACGGACGCACAGCGGCTCCCCCGATGACCAGGTATTCCCATGCATAGCGGTGGTCTGGAACTGGCGCTGGTGCTGCTGCTGGCAGCGGTCATCGCCGTGCCGGTGTTCAAGAAGTTCGGTTTCGGCGCGGTGCTGGGCTACCTGGCGGCCGGTGTGGTGCTGGGCCCGGACGGGCTGGGCTTCGTGCAGGACGCCGACCGCATCCTCGGCGCCGCCGAGATCGGCGTGGTGATGCTGCTGTTCGTGATCGGCCTGGAGCTGTCGCCGGCACGCCTGAAGGTGATGCGGCGCTCGGTGTTCGGTGCCGGTGCGGCGCAGGTGGCGCTGTCCGGGCTGGTGCTGGGCGGCCTGCTGCTGCTCGACCACTTCCAGTGGAAGAGCGCGCTGGTGGTAGGCGTGGCGCTGGCGCTGTCGTCCACCGCGGTCGGCCTGCAGCTGCTGTCCGAGCACAAGGCGATCAACAGCGACCATGGCCGGCTGGGCTTTGCCATCCTGCTGTTCCAGGACCTGATCGCGATCCCGCTGCTGGCGGCCATCCCGCTGCTGGGCGGGGTCAAGAACGAGACCCTGCGCTGGGAAGATGCGGCCGTGGCGCTGGGTGCGCTGGCGGTGGTGATCCTGTGCGGACGACCGGTGCTGCGCAAGGTGTTCAGCATCATCGCGCGCACCCGCAGCCCGGAAGTATTCACTGCCACCGCCCTGCTGGTGGTGCTGGGCACCGCCTGGTTCATGCAGGAAGCCGGCCTCAGCCCCAGCCTCGGCGCGTTCCTGGCCGGCGTGCTGCTGTCCGATTCGGAGTTCCGGCATGAGCTGGAAGCGCAGATCGAGCCGTTCAAGGGGCTGCTGCTGGGCCTGTTCTTCATCGCAGTGGGCATGGGCATCGACCTGGACCGCATCGCCGCCGAGCCGTGGCTGATCGCCGCAGGTGTCGGCATCCTGCTGGTGGTCAAGTTCAGCCTGCTCTACGCGGTTGGACGTGTCGCCCGGCTCAGCTCGCGGCAATCGCTGCTGCTGGGCAGCGTCCTGTGGCTGGGCGGTGAGTTCGCCTTCGTGGTGTTCAACGAGGCACAGCGCGCGCACCTGCTGGGCAACGCCAACCACGACCGGCTGGTGGCGATCGTCGGCCTGTCGATGGCGATCACGCCGCTGTTGATGATCGCGCTGCTGAAACTGCTCGGCCAGGAGAAAGCCACTCCGCGCGAGCCGGCCGAGGCCGACAAGGTGGCGCCGGACAACCGGCCCAAGGTGCTGATCGCCGGCATGGGCCGCTTCGGCCAGGTGATTGCGCGCCTGCTGACCGCGCAGAAGGTGCCGTTCGTGGCGCTGGAGGCGAACCCGGATACCGTGGCCGACCTGCGCCGATTCGGCAACCAGCTGTATTACGGCGACCCGACCCGGCCGGAGATGCTGCGCGCGGCCGGGGGCGAGCACATCGATGTGTTCGTGATCACCGTGGATGACCCGGAAACCAACCTGCGCGCGGTGCGCATGGTGCGCCGGCTGTACCCGGACGCGACGGTGCTGGCGCGTGCACGCAACCGTCAGCATGCGTGGCGGTTGATGGACATGTCGGCCGAGCCGTTCCGCGAAGTGTTCGGCACCAGCCTGGAGATGAGCGGCCGCGTGCTGACCGCGCTGGGCGTGGCACCGGACGTGGCCGAGCGCCACGTGCAGCGCTTCCGCGAGCACGATGAGCAGCTGCTGCGCGACCAGTACCTGGTGTACGACGACGAGGCAGCGGTGATCCAGACCTCGCGCGACGCACGCAACGACCTGATGCATCTGTTCGAGGCCGACGCGGAAAGCGACGGCAAGTAGGCGTGCCGACCAACGGTCGGCACCCACCACGGATTGCAGTAGTGCCGGCCGCTGGCCGGCAGCCTCGGGATCCCGAAGGTTTCAGGAGATTGCCGGTCAGCGGCCGGCACTACCCACTGGGGATTCCGGCCGTAGATCCACGCCATGCGTGGATGACGCGATGCCGGGGTCAGAGCCCTTTCCGTGGGAAAGGGATCCGACCCCGATGCTCAACCGTTGTCGCGCAGGAACCGCGCCATTGACGAGACACCCGGCACGCGCGGTTCAAACTCGCCGGCCACGTCGATGAAGCCACGCATCACCGCGATCTCGCGCGGGCTGCGGTTGAGGCTGTCGCGCGCCTCCGGATCGGCACCAGCGCGCAGCAGGCGCTGCACCAGCAGCGGCAGGCCGTGCAGGGCCGCGAGGTGCAGCGGTCCAAAGCCGCGCGGATCACGCACCTCAAGGCTCACGTCTTCGTCCAGCAGACGTTCCACCGCAGCCATCACCACCTGTTCGTCGCAGGCGGTGCCGGGCTCGGCGCGTGCGCCCAGCAGCAGCAGCAGCGGCGTGACCGCACCGGCCGCGGCCTGGTCCGGTTCGGCACCGGCCAGCAGCAGGGTGTCGAGCAGGGCGAGCAGGCGCGAGCGGTCGCGGGCACTGAAGCCATACAGCGCGGCACAGTGCAGTGGGCCCAGCTGCTGGGCGTCACCGGCGTGCACGTCGGCACCGGCGGTGAGCAGGCGGGCAACGATGTCCGGCAGGCCCAGCGCGGACGCCAGCATCAGCACGGTCACTCCGCCCGGCAGGCGGTGTTCCAGCTTCGCGCCAGCGTCGAGCAGGGCCGAGACGATGTCCACCTGGCGCATGCTGACCGCCGCCGACAGCGGCGTGGCACCACTGGCCGCTGCATGCTGCGGATCAGCGCCACGCGCCAACAACAGGTCGGTCACCGCCAGATGGCCACCGCCGGCGGCGCGCAGCAGCGCGGTGCAGCCCTGCGCATCAACCGCATCGACGGCGAAGCCCAGATCGATCAGGCGGCGTACCGCATCCACGTCACCGGCCATTGCGGCGGCCGGCAGATCGGACTCGCGCAGGGTGCGGCGCGGCAACGGCCACACCCGCCAGTCCAGCCAGTCGGCCAGATCGCGGCGACCAATCGACAGCGCCACGCCCAGCGGCGTCTGGCCATCGGCGGCGCGTGCTTCCGGCGAGGCACCGTGCTGCACCAGCAGCTTCAGCGCGCCTTCGCGGGCCAATGCGGTGGCCAGATGCAATGCGGTCATGCCATGGCTGTCGCGCGCTTCGCGATCGACGCCCGCCTTCAGCAGCGCCTGCTGCAGGCGCAGCCAGCCCAGGCGCACCGCCAGCGACAACGGCGGATCACCGGCCGGCGAAGCCGCGAACGGATCGGCGCCACGCTCCAGCAATTCCAGCGCCAGCTGTTCCAGGCCACGGGCGGCCTGGTCGTGCTGCGCACAGGCCGCCAGGAAGCGCGCCAGGCCACCGCGTCCGGCCGGCGACAAGCCACGCTGCAACATCACCTGCAACGCCGGCACCGCATCGATTCCGCGCGACAGCAACGCGAACATCGGCGTATCGGAACAGGCGTCGCGCACGTAGGGATCGGCGCCGTGGCCCAGCAGCCAATCCACCGCGCGCGGCTCCAGCGCCAGCTCGGGGTCGAGCAGCAGGCCGCCCAGTTCTTCCGGCTGGCACAGCTTGGCCAGCGCGGCCATGCCTTCGGTGTTGCCGAAGCCCAGCGCCTCGCGCAGCAGGGTCAGCGGCGGGCGGTCCGGCAGCAGGCCGCTGGCACTGGCGGCTTCGCCACGCTCGGCCAGGCCGTCACTGACCGCGGCCGGCAACGGATAGGACGGATCCAGCAGGGCGACAATCGCCCAGCGCCCGGCTTCGGCAGCGTAGTCCACTGCACGGCGACCGACCGGATCGGTCGCGTCGGCGGCGATGCCCAGCTCCACCAGGCGCTTGACCAGCAACGGCGAGACATCCTCTGCCATCACCGCCAGCTGCACTGCGTTGCGCCCTTCGCCGTCGACGGCAACCAGGTCCGGCTTGTGCGGCAGCAAGTGTTCGACCACCGCGGCGCGCCCGGCACGGGCGGCTTCCAGCCAGGGCGTACGCCCCAGTGCATCGCGTGCTTCCAGGTTGGCACCGGCGGCCAGCAGCACGCCGATGATTTCAACGTGGCCGGCCAGCGCCGCCTCGTGCAGCGCGCTGCGGCGCTGGCGATCACGCGCGTCGGCACGCGCCTTGTGCTTGAGCAGCAGCTGCACGCCAGCCGGATCGTCGTCTTCGGTGGCGGCGGCGGCCAGCAGCACCGGGGTGCCCTCTGCCGGTTCGCTGCGCGCACCGCGTTCGAGCAGGAAGCGGGCCAGACGCCAGTTGCCGACCTGGCAGGCCACGGCCAGCGGCGACCAGCCCTCGTTGTTCAACGCATCGACTTCGGCGGCGGCATCGCGCAGCAGCGCGGCCACGCCCGGGTCGGAACTGCGCGCGGCATGGTGCAGCGGGGTGTTGCCATCGCTGTCGGTGGCACGCGAATCGGCACCGTTGGCGAGCAGGGTCATCACGGCTTCGGGGCGGCCATGCCAGCTGTCGCGGGTGGCGGCCAGCAGCGGGGTCATGCCCCGGTGCGGCGCGTTCACGTCAACGCCGCGGGCAATCAGTTCGCGCAGCAGGCGCAGGTCCGGCAGCACCGCCGCCAGCACCGCCAGGCTGCGCTGGTCGCGCCAGTTCGGGTCGGGCAGCGCGTACGGATCGGCGCCGGCCTGCAGCAGCTGCAGGCCGCGGTCGATGCGGCCGTGGCGGGCGGCTTCATACAGGGCCGGGGTCAGCTCCTGCGGAGCCATCGCCTCCAGCGGCGCGGTCTCGGCCGCGGCAGCGAACATCGGTTCGTGTTCTGCGCTGGACGTCGCCATCGGGCTGGGTCGCAACGACACCAGCGGCGCCGGCGCGACCCGCTGCAGCAGCAGGTGCAGCATGGGAGACACCACCACCACGGCCAGCGCAGCGGGCCAGCGGGCGCTCTCCGGCAGCAGTCCCGGCCAGGCCGGCAGCACCACCAGCGCGGCCAGCGCGATCACCAGCGCCGCCACGCCGAGACCGCGCCAGGCGGTCAGGTCGCGACCGGCCAGCGCCTGCCAATGATGGGCCAGGCGGCCATCAAGCCGTTCGACATCGTTCCACAGCGGCCAGGTGCGCCAGGCAGCGAGCAGGCCGGCACTGACCAGCACGCTCAGGCCCAGCACCGCCGCAAGGCTGCCGCTGTCACGCAGCGCCGCCAGCGGCCAGGCCAGCAGCAGCGCCAGCAGCAGCGGTGCGGCCGCCCACAGTGCCAGCAGCGCCGGCAGGTCCTGGCGTGCAACCACCTTCAGCGGTAGCAGCGCACGGCTGCGCCGCCACCACGATACGCCCAGCGCGAACGCCGGTTGCGCCAGGGCGGCGAGAATGGCACCGGCAACGCCGCCCACGGCAGCACCCAGTGCCAGCACGGCGCCCACGGCGAAGGCGATCGACAGGGCGCGCGGACGGGAGGCGTCAGTCATAGTGGCGCGGCATCAGGCTGGCCACCGACGGCGGCACCTGCAGGTAGAACCCGCGCTCGCTCATGTCACTGCGAACCTTGTCCGGGTCGGCCTGGGCCAGGCGACGCTGGGCATCCAGGGCCACGTCCAGGACGAAGGTGAGCGCACCCAGCGAGGTGAGCAGCGGCGCAGGCAGCGCGCTGAAATCATCGCGTCGGGGAACGTAGACGTAGGTGTCAGGCTTGAGTTGGCTTTTATAGACGTAGGCGTGCATGTCCGCGGGACGATAACCCGGGAAGAGCCATGATTGTGTCGGAAAGCCGACACCGGGGAAAGCCGTCGGCCGACGATGGCGGCGTGATCGACGGCGTTTCCCCGACGGGGTTCAGCAATGTGGCGGCGGCGTTCAGGCAACGCCGCTGCCCTGCGGTCGCTTACTTGACCTTGGCGTAGGTGCCCTTCAGCGCCACGCCAGCGAGGATCGTACCGGCATAGCATTCGTAGTTGGTGCTGCTCTTGAACTCGTTCTTCTTGTAGTAGCTGACGATGTCGACCACCGCGTTGGCACCGCGCGACTTGGCGCCGTCCTGCAGTGCGCGCAGCGCCGACAGCGCGACCCAGCGGCAGGCCTCGGCATCGCTCTTGTTGGCGGCGTTGGTCTTCTTGTTGGTCACGTCCTCGCCCAAGCGCTGCTGCACGCTGACCGGCTGGCCGGCCAGGTAGAAGCGCACGCTGCCGTCGATGCCGGCGTCCCGGGCGGCCTGCGAGGTGATCAGCTCCTGCAGGGACTGCTCAACGCGGGTGTCGCGGGCGGAGGCGGTGGAGGTCAGGGCCAGCAGTGCAGTGGCCGTGGCGATCATCAGGGTGCGGCGCATCGGAACATCTCCTTGTCGGGGGTGCGGGTGGGTTGAGGAAAAAGGCGGGATGGGACGGTGGATCATTCGCTCCAGCGGCGGAACACCAGCGAGGTGTTGATGCCGCCGAAGGCGAAGTTGTTGCTCATCACGTACTCGGCCTGCAATTCGCGGCCCTGCCCGGTGATGAAGTCGAGCTGGCCGCAGCGCGGGTCAACCTCGGCCAGGTTCAGCGTGGGGGCGAACCAGCCGGCACGCATCATCTCGATGCTCAGCCAGGCCTCGAACGCACCGCAGGCACCGAGCATGTGGCCGACGTAGCTCTTCAGCGAGCTGATCGGTACGCGGCTGCCGAACACCTGCGCGGTGGCCTGGGTCTCGGCGATGTCGCCGTGATCGGTGGCGGTGCCGTGGGCGTTGACGTAGTCGATCTGCGCCGCCTCCAGGCCCGCATCCTCCAGCGCCAGGCGCATGGCCTGGGCCATGGTGTCGGCGCTGGGCTGGGTGACGTGCTGGCCGTCGCTGTTGGTGCCGTAGCCGACCACCTCGGCAAGGATGGTGGCACCGCGCGCCTGCGCGTGCTCCAGGTCTTCCAGGATCAGCGTGCAGGCACCCTCGCCCAGCACCAGGCCATCGCGGCCGGCATCGAACGGGCGCGGCGTGGTCTGCGGCGCGTCGTTGCGCACGCTGGTGGCGAACAGGGTGTCGAACACCGCCGCAGCGGTAGCGTCGAGCTGCTCGGCACCACCGGCGACCATCACCGTCTGCTTGCCGCTGCGGATCGCTTCATAGGCCGCGCCCACGCCCTGGCTGCCCGAGGTGCAGGCGCTGGAGGTGGTATAGACACGCCCGGACAGGCCGAAGAACACGCCGATGTTGACCGGCGCGGTGTGGCTCATCATCTTCAGGTAGGTGGTGGCGCTGATGCCTTCGGTGGTGAACTCGTTGAGCATGCGCCCGAACTCGCCGGTGGCTTCGTGGCTGCCCGACGAGGAACCATAGGCCACGCCGGTGCGACCGCTGCGCAGCACCGGGTGCTCGTGCAGGCCAGCTTCGCGCAGCGCCACTTCGGTGGCACGCACCGACATGATCGCGACCTTGCCCATGGAGCGGGTGGTCTTGCGGTTGTAGTTCGGCGGCAGCGCGAAGTCCTGCGCCGGCGCAGCCAGCTTGGTGTTCAGCCCGGCATAGACATCCCACTCGGGCATCGCGCGCACCGCGTTGCGGCAGCTGCGCAGGTGCGCCTCGATGGTCGGCCAGTCATGGCCGAGCGGACTGATCGCGGACGCACCGGTCACCACGACGCGACGATCGGTGGCCATCAGAGCATGCCCCCGTTCACCGAGATCACCTGGCGGGTGATGTAGCCGGCCGATTCGGACAGCAGGAACGCCACCGTGGCCGCCACTTCGTCGGGACAGCCGACGCGGCCGGCGGGAATCAGCTTGAGCGCGTGTTCGATCACTTCATCGTTGAGCATTTCGGTCTCGATCAGGCCCGGGGCCACGCAGTTGACGGTGATCTGGCGGCTGGCCAGTTCCAGCGCCAGGGCCTTGGTGGCACCGATGATGCCGGCCTTGGCGGCACTGTAATTGACCTGCCCGCGGTTGCCGGCCAGTCCGGACACCGACGACAGGGTAACGATGCGGCCCGGCTTGCGCCGCCGCACCATCGGCATGATCAGCGGATGCAGCACGTTGTAGAAGCCATCCAGGTTGGTGTGGATGACCTGGTCCCAATCCTCCGCCGACAGTGCCGGGAAGGCGCCATCACGGGCGATGCCGGCATTGCAGACCACGCCGTAGTACGCGCCGTGCGCTTCGACATCGGCCTCCAGCGCGGCGCGTGCGGCCTCGCGGTCGGCCACGTCGAACATCAGTACGCGGGCCTGCTGGCCCAACGCGTGGATCTCGGCCACCACGGCCTGTGCCTCATCCAGGCGGCTGCGGCAATGCACCACCACGTCGAAGCCATCGCGCGCGATGCGCAGCGCGATGGCCCGGCCGATGCCCCGGCTGGCGCCGGTCACCAGCACGCTTCGATTCCCTGTCATGCCTGTCCACTCTCCAGATAGGCCATCGCATCGGCCGGTTCGAATACCGACACGTTGGCTGTCGCCCATTCGTCCTCGCCCGCCAGGATGCGGCAGGCGAACATCCCCAATCCATTGTCACCCAACAGCTCGCAGCGCGCCTGTACACGCAGCCGCGAGCCGCTGGGGAAGCTGCAGCGCGCGCTGTTGTAGCGGCGGCTGCCGAGCAGGAAGCCCAGCTGCGGCGGCTTGCCGGCTGCACGCGCACGGCAGCCGGCCCAGGCCGCGATGGCCTGTGCCATGTATTCGATGCCCACCCAGGCCGGCACTTCGTGGTTTTCCACGAACAGGCCGGCCTCGGGCACCACCAGTTCCGCCTCGATGGTGTCCTGGTCCCAGTGCGTGATGCGCTCCAGCAGGCACATGTCCTGGCGGTGCGGTACCACCTCTTCAATTGCATACAGCATGTTCATCGACGCTCCAACGCCAGCACGGCATTGCTGCCGCCGAAGGCGAACGAATTGCTCAGCACCCGCCGCGGTGCCTGCGCCAGGCGGGTGGCTGGTGCGACCAGCGGCAGTGCCGGCAGCGCGGGGTCTGCCACGCCGTCCCACCAGTGCGGTGGCAGCTGCTGCTGCGGGTTCTCGGCCAGCACGATCCAGCACAGTGCAGCTTCGATCGCGCCTGACGCACCCAGCGTATGGCCGGTCAGGGGCTTGGTCGAACTGGCCCGAATGCCGTTGCCCAGCACCTGCGAAACCGCCAGGCTTTCCATCGCATCGTTGTGCCCGGTGGCGGTGCCATGCAGGTTCACGTAGTCCACTTCATCGGCCGCCCAGCCGGCGCGCTGCAGCGCCTGCTGCAGGGCATCGATGGCACCCAGGCCCTGCGGATCGGGGGCGGACATATGGTGAGCGTCGGCCGATTCGCCCCACCCGGCCAGGCACACCGGACCCGGCTCGCGGGTGAGCAGGAACAGCGCGGCGCCCTCGCCGATGTTGATACCGGAGCGGTGCTGCGAGAACGGATTGCAGCGCAGGGCCGACACCGATTCCAGCGCGCTGAAGCCGGCCACGGTGAAGCGGCACAGCGAGTCCGCGCCGCCTGCGATCACGGCGTCGACGATACCGGCTCGCAGCATGCGTGCAGCCGACATCAGCGCCTTGGCACTGGACGAGCAGGCGGTGGACAGGGTCCACGCGGGCCCCTGAGCGCCGCTGCGCTGGCGCACGAACTGCGCGGCAGTACCCATTTCCTGCTGGGCGTAATCGAAGCCCTGCGGCCACTGGCCCTGTTCGGCGTGGGTGCGCAGGGCCTGCTCGGATTCACCGATGCCCGAGGTGCTGGTGCCCAGCACCACCGCCACGCGCTCGGCGCCATGGCGGGTGATCGCGGCGGCCACCGCCGGAGCGATCTGCGCCAGTGCCACGTCCAGCAGGGCATTGTTGCGGCCGCGCAGGGCCACCGGCAGTTCCTCCAGCGCCGGCAGTGGCGTGCGTACTTCTCCCAGCGCCAGGGTGCGCCCCGGCAACAGGCTGTCGTTGTCACTGAGCCCGCCCGGCACGTCGGCGAACATCGCCGACGCGACAGCGGCGCGGCCATCGCCGAGCGCGCAGACCACGCCCAGGTCGTTCAGGTAGATCGGTGCACTCATCGGTCCTGTCCGGCCATGTCGATCGATTCGATGCGCAGCGCATAGCCTTCGGCACGGTTGTCCAGCTGCACGCTGCCATCGTCCAGGCGCTGCAGTTGCAGCCACACCGTGCCATCGCGCGACAGGCTGCGCTGCTGGCCGTCGTCGCTGACCTGCCAGTCGGACGGCAGCGCGGCGGCGATGGCCGCGGTCGGCCACAGCGCGAACTGCAGGTCATCCAGCACACGCTCGGCACGTACCTGCGGCGGCAGCCACGGCGCGCGCTGCTGGGTCAGCTGCTGGCCGTCCCACTGCAGGCGCACGCCGGTCTGGCCCATCGCCTGCACCGCCAGCTGCACCTGCTGCGCGTCGGCCTCCAGCAGCGCGTCGAGGTCGCGCTCATGGCTGCCGAAGCGGAAATGCAGCTGCTGTTGCAGGGCCAGCGGCGCCGGCAGGCTGGCCGGCGACAGCCGCAGCGGCGGCAGCTCCACCTGGGGCTTGGGCATGCGCCCGGCACAGGCGGCCAGCAGCAGGCACAGCAGCAGGGCCGCAGTACGGAAGATCAGGCGCTGCACAATTCCTCCAGCACGCGCATGCGGCGACCACTTTCATCGGCCACATACGGATTCTTGGTGTCCCAGGCGTAACCGGCCAGGATGGAGCTGATCATGTCGCGCACTTCGGGTTGCTGCTGCGGGTGGTAGATGATCTTCTGGAAGCCGCCCTGGTACCAGCTTTCCACGAAGCGGCGGAAGGTCTTCACGCCGGCGCGCAGCGGGATCGAGAATTCAGCTTCCCAGTCGACGGTTTGGCCGGCATAACGGCGCTTGAGGCACTCGCTGGCCAGCTGCGCGGACTTGAAGGCAATGGTCACACCGGACGAGAACACCGGGTCGAGGAACTCGCCGGCGTTGCCCAGCAACGCGTAGCCGGGGCCCCACAGCGAGCTGACATTGGCCGAGTAACCCGTGATGCGGCGCACCGGCAGCACCGCCCATTCGGCATTGGCCAGCAGGCGGGTCAGGTTGGGGTCCTCGCCGACGATGGCCTGCAGCTTCTGCAGGTCGTCGCCTTCGTAGCGCTCGAAGAACGACGGCTCGGCGACCACGCCCAGCGAGCAGCAGCCGTTGGAGAATGGAATCGTCCAGTACCAGACGTCGATGTGTTCGGGATGGGTGGTGATCAGGATCTTGTTGCGGTCGAAGTCGGCTTCGGCCGGAATGTTGTCGCGCACGTGGCAGAAGATCGCGCCGCGCACCGGGAAATTGGATGGCGATTCGAGCTGCAGCAGGCGCGGCAGCAGGCGCGCGAAGCCCGATGCGTCGAGGATGAAATCGGCCTCGATGCGGTATTCGCTGCCATCCGGGCGGCGCACGCTCACCGCAGGCTGTTCACCGGGTTCGACCGACAGCACTTCATCACCGAAACGCAGCGTGGTTCCCATGCGCTCGGCGCCGCGTGCCAACACGTTGTCGAAGTCGGCGCGCTGCACCTGGTAGGTGGTACCCCAGCCCGGCGAGAACTTCTTCCGGAAGTCGAAGGCAGTACGCGCTTCACCGTGCACGAAGGCCGCGCCGTTCTTGTACTGGAAGCCAGCCTCGACCACATCCTGCAGCAGCCCGGCTGCTTCGATGTACTCCATGCTCTGCGGCAGCAGGCTTTCGCCGATGGAGAAGCGCGGGAACTGCTGGCGCTCCAGCATCAGCACCTGTCGGCCCTGCTGGCGCAGCATCGCCGCGGCCACGGAGCCGGCCGGGCCTGCGCCGATGATCAGGATTTCAGTGCGTTCGACAGCATCCACAGCAGTACTCATCGGGGCGTCCTTGTTGCTCGATCAGGGGAAAGAAGAAAAGCGGAAGGCGGACTCAGGCCGGCGGCAGGTCATGCGGTGGCGGCCGGAACAGTGGCGAGATCAGCCAGACCAGGCCGATGCCGAACAGCAGGGTCAGGCCGAACGCGCGCAGCGCCGGGGTCTGCGACAGGCCCAGCAGGCCGAACGACAGCCAGGTGCTGGCCGCACCCACGCAGACCGCCAGCCATGCGCTGGCATCGCCACGGTGTTCGATCAGGAAGATGCCGTAGTCGATGCCCATGCCCAGCAGCAGCATCAGCGCCAGCACGTTGAACAGCTGCAGCGGCTGGCCGAACAGGCCCAGCAGGCCCAGGGTCAGTGCGCCGGCAATCAGGGTGGGGGCAAATACGCGCCAGGCCTGGCGGCGGTAGCGCAGCCACAGCGCACCGAACACCAGTGCGATGCCGACCAGCAGCAGCCCGCCCATCAGCTTGCGGTAGTGGCCCAGCAGCTTGGAGAAATCGGAGGTGCGGTCTACCCAGCGCACGCCGGGCAGGCCTTCGGCGGCACCCTCCAGCGTGGCCAGGGCATCGGCGCGCGACAGGTCATCGACCATCACCACGCTGATCATCTGCCCACCGACTTCACCCACCCACAGGTGGCGGAACGGCTGCGAGGCCGGCGAGGCAAGGAAGGCTTCGGCGGTGAGCGGCGCGGCGGCGAACTGCGGTCGCTGCAGCGGCTCGCCCACCGCCTCGGACACGGCCGACAGCACGCCGGGTTCCACCTTCGCGGTCAGCGCAGCATCGGCCTGCTGGCGCGCCGGCGACGGCAGCCAATCGCTGATCGCGCGATAGCCACCAATGCGCTTGTCGGTGGCCAATACACGCAGGCGCTCGGTCAGTGCTTCCTCGCGCTGCAGCAGCTGCGCCGCATCGGCGCCCTGCACCAGGTAGAACTGTGCCGGGCTGGGCATGCCCAGCAACTGGCTCAGGCGGATCTGCTGCGCCATCAACGCCGGCGGCGAGGACTGCAGGCTGCGCAGGTCGTCGTTGCTCTGCAGGCGCACGATGCCGATGGCAGACAGTGCCAGCGCGACCACCACGAAGACCGTCACCGCGCGGCGGCCATGCAGCCGCGGGAAACGCTCCAGCGTATTGCCCAGCCACTGCGAGAAGCGGGTCTGGCGGATCTCGCCACCGTCGAGCCACGGGAACCAGAAGATCACCGTGAGGAAAGCTGCGGCCAGGCCCACCACCGAGAACAGTGCCATCTGGCGCAGGCCGGGGAACGGGGCCAGGCCCAATGCCAGGTAGGCCAGCGCACTGGTCAGCAGGGCCAGCCACAGGCCGGGCAGCAGATGCCGCAGCAGTTTCCAGCGACGATCGGCCGGTTCGGCCTGGCGCGAGGCGAACCAGTGAATGCCGTAATCCTCGGCCACGCCCACCAGCGACGCACCAAACACCAGGGTCAGCACGTGCACCTTGCCGAACACCAGCACGGTCACCGCCAGCGCCACGCCACAGCCGATCAGCAGCGAGGCGGCCACCAGCAGGATCGGGCGCAGCGAGCGGAATGCCAGCCACACCAGCAGCAGCACCGCCGCCAGCGACCCCCAACCGATGGTGTTGATCTCCTGGTTGGCCTGCACCGCGGCGGCCTCGGCATGCAGCGGCACGCCGGCATGCAGGATTTCAAGCTCAGGCGCCGCCGCCGTGGCGGCCTGCCCGGCACGTTCCAGCAGGCCATCGAGGTGGCGCTCGCCATCCAGCTGGAACGCCGAGCCGGGCGTATCGAACTGCAGCACGGCCCAATGCCTGCCCTCGGCTTCAAGCAGGCCGTCATCGCCCAACCGCAGGCCCGAACCCTGCGCCTGCTGCTGCCACCACTGCGGCCACAGCGACAACGGATCCTGGCGCCATTCAGTCAATCGCGGCGCACCCATCGGGCCATACAGCGCAGCCAGCGCCTGCTCGGCCAACACGCCCGGTTCGCTGCCCTGCAACTGCTCGCGCTGGGCCGGTGTCAGCAGGCGGTCGCGGTACGGCGCGTAGAACGCGCGCGCCTCGTCAAACCAGCCTTCGATCGAGCCGCTGGGTACCAGCAAGGCGTGGTCGGCATCCTTGGCCATGGCCGCCGCAAAGGCCGCCTGCGCGCGCTTGGCAGCCGCGCTGTCCTTGCTGCCGAGCAGCACCACGACCTGCCGCGAACTGCCATCGGCAATGCGCCGGGTGACGTCGCTCAACAGGCGGTCGTGCGCATCCTGCGGCAGCAGGGCGAGGATGTCGGTGTCGATCCGCGATTGCTGGCTCCACAGCTGCCACTGCTGTGCGCCCAGCGCCAGCAGCACCAGCAGCCAGGCAATGCCCAGCCAGTGCCACCAGCGCCGCAACCGGTCCGGTGCGTTCGATGCCACGGCCTCACTCAAAGCGGCGGGCCTCGTCGGCATTGAGCGTGGCCGGCGCCTCGCTCAACGCGCTGAACTGGATCTGCGTGCGGTCCTTGTTGGCCTCGACGATCTCGACCTGGCGCACGTAGCGGTCGCCCTGCAGGGTCAGCGATTCGAAGGCCTTGGCCAGCATCGCCGACTTCGGCGTCAGGCGCAGCCGCCAGCCCTGCCCTTCACGGCTGGCCGCCACGTTGAACTGGCTGGACAGTGCCTGCACGTCGCCACTCATCAACGCGAACATGATCGCATTCACCGAACGCATCGCCGGCTGCTGCCGCGCGTCCAGTTCGACGCGGGTGCTGCCATCACGCTGCCGGCTGAGGATGCGATCGGCGGTGACCACTACTTCCGAGGGGAACGGCTTGAGCGTGGTCCAGATCACGCCGCGCTGGCGCGCGACCACGAACCGGCCCTGCGAGCGCAGCGGGTTCATGAAGCCACTCACCTGCTTTTCCTGGCTGAACTGGCCACGCAGCACATCCGGCCGCGCCACCGCCTGGGTAATCGCATCGATGGCGGGGTCGGCCGCCTGCACGCGCGGCGCGGCAACGAGCATCAGCGCGCACAGCAGCACGCTCGGAAAACGGGCAAGCATAGTCACGGCGCAGGCACTCCCAGGCGTTCCCACAGTACCGGCGGGCACTGGTACAGCATTTCCTTGCTGGCCGCGTCCACCGCGACCTGGATGGTCATCGCCCGGGTCAGCACCTGGCCGCTTTCCGCATCGAGGATTTCGTACTCGATCTTCAGCCGGTTCTCCCATTCCACGATGCGCGCGACCACGCGCAGCGCCTGGTTGAACAGCAGCGGGCGCACGTACTTCACCCGCGCATCGACCACCGGCCACAGGTAGCCCGATTCGAGCATCTGCGGGTAGTCGTAGTCGTAGCGACCGAGCAGCGCGCAGCGCGCGATCTCGAAGTACTTGAAGTAGTTGCCATGCCAGACCACGTTCATCGGATCGCAGTCATGGAAGGCGGGGGTCAACGCAATCTCGCCAACCCGTTCGATAGCCTCATTCACCGGCATACAGCTCCCAACGTTGCGCGCGGATCTCCACCAGCAGTTCCCGCAGTTCGCGATCCAGCGCGCGGTCTTCCTCGACCAGGGCGATGCGCTGCCCCAGGTCGGCGTACATGTCGGCCAGACTGCCATGCAGCTGCGCATTCAGGCCAACCCGTTCGCGCAGGGCCAGGCCCTGGCGCGCGGCGATCAGCATTGCCGCCACCACCTGTTCGGTCAGCTCGATCACCCGCAGGCAGTCGCGCGCGGCGATGGTGCCCATGCTGACCTTGTCCTGGTTGTGGCATTCGGTGGAACGCGAGAACACGCTGGCCGGCATGGTCTGCTTCAGCGCTTCGGCAGTCCAGGCCGACACGCTGATCTGCAGTGCCTTCAGGCCATGGTTGATGGCCGCGCGCGGACCGGTGGCCGCCGACAGGTTGGCCGGCAGGCCATGGTTGTAACGGGCGTCCACCACCAGCGCCAGCTGCCGGTCGAGCAGATCGGCAACGTTGGCCACGGTGTTCTTCAGGGTGTCCATCGCCAGCGCGATGTGGCCCCCGTAGAAGTGGCCGCCATGCAGGATGCGCTCGCCGTCGGCGTCGATCAGCGGGTTGTCGTTGGCGCTGTTCAGTTCGGTCTCGATCAGCTGGCGCAGGAACGGCAGGCTGTCCTCCAGCACGCCGATCACATGCGGTGCGCAGCGCAGCGAGTAGCGATCCTGCAGGCGCTGTTCATTGCGCGGCGGGCGCTCGCTGTGCAGGTCGCTGCGCAGGCGCGCGGCGATGCGGCCCTGGCCCGGGTGCGGCTTGGCGGCGAACAGGGTTTCGTCGAAGTGGTGCGCGTTGCCGTCGCTGGCCAGCACGTTGAACGCGGTCAGGCGCGTAGCCATGCGTGCCAGGTAGTCGGCGCGCTGCCAGGCCAGGCAGGCCAGGCCGGTCATCACCGCGGTGCCGTTCATGATCGCCAGGCCTTCCTTCGGCCGCAGCTTCAGCGGGGTCATGCCGATCTTCGCCAGCACGTCCGCCGCCGGCTGCACGCGGCCGTCGTGCAGCACCTCGCGCTCGCCGCACAGCACCGCCGCCACGTAGGACAGCGGCGTCAGGTCGCCACTGGCACCGACCGAGCCTTCGGCCGGAATCATCGGCAGCACGTCGTGCCGCAGCAGCGTGGCCAGGCCTTCCAGCAACGGCAGGCTCACACCGGACATGCCGCGCACCAGAGAGGCCAGGCGCGCCGCCAGCACCGCACGGGTCTCGACCGGGTCCAGGTAACGGCCCAGGCCGCAGCCATGGTAGGTGTACAGGTGGTGCGGCAGTTCAGCCACCAGTGCCGGTGGGATGTTCACCGTGCACGAATCGCCATAGCCGGTGGTCACACCGTAGATCACGCCATCCTCGCGCAGCAGGCGGTCGAGGAAGTCGGCACCACGCTGGATGTGGGCGCGGAATGCCGGCGCGTCGCTCAGTGCGGCCTCGCACTGGCGCTGGGCCAGGGCAACCACGTCTTCGATGGTCAACGGTGCATCGCCAAAGCGGCACGCGGGTACGGCGTCAGTCGTCATGCGGAGCCTGATCCCAGAAGGGGAAGAAATTGAACCAGTCCAACGGGGACTGGATGACCTGGAGTTCCAGCCAGCGCGCGAAGCGCTGTGCCTGTTCGGCCAGTGCCGCATCGCGTGAGCCGCGCGGCAGCACGATGCGTTCGGCGAACTGTTCGAATGCCACGCGGTAGCCCTCGCCCTGGTGCAGGCAGGCCATGGTGTAGACCGGGCAGCCCAGTGCGGCGGCGAGCACATAGGCACCGATCGGGAACGGGGCGCGGTGGCCAAGGAACTCGGCGGTGACGCTGCGTCCGCCCTGCACCGGCGTGCGGTCGCCGACGATGGCGACGAAGCCCCCCGCCGCGACGCGCTCGGCCAGCATCACTGCCGTGGCCGGGCCCATTTCGGTTACCTGCACCAGTTCCACCGCCGCCAGCGGGTCCAGCCGTTGCAGCAGGCGGTTGAAGCGCTGCGCATGCGCGGTGTGCACCAGCACGGTGATGCGGAACCCCGGCACCTGTTCGGCCAGCACCTGGCACAGTTCCAGGCAGCCGATGTGCGCGGTCAGGATCAGCCCGCCTTCGCGGCGCGCGATCTTCTCCAGCACCAGGTCGCGATGCAGGTGGATGCGTTCGGCCGGATAGCGCCCGCCCAGGCCGAGGATCTTGTCCAGCATCGTGTCGGCGAAGGCGAAGAAGTGGCGCAGGCTGTCGCGCCGGGTCGGCGCACGGCCCAGCACACCGCTGTGTGCCTGCAGGCGCTGGAGGTACTGCATGGAGGCCTGGCGGCCGACGCGGTTGCCCAGCCAGTGGCAGGCCACCACCGGCCACACGCACAGTCGGAACGGCCAGCGCCCGAACCAGCGGTGCACCCAGCACAGGAACAACACGCCGGCCACCGACGTCGATTCGCCGATGTCGGCCCAGTGCGGAGCGCCCTGCGCGGCCGCCATCTCAGCGCTGCCCCCGCAGGCGGCGCCACAGCAGGCGCGGCGCGCGCCAGAGCATGCCGAAGAACAGGCGGGTATGCATGCGGCTGATGCGCACGTTGTCACGCCACACATCGAAGTGCGACACGCCATCGGCGGGATAGGTCACGCGCGTGGCCAGGTGCTCGACCGGCAGCTGTCGCCAGTACAGGCGCACCATCACCTCGGTATCGAAATCCATGCGGCGGCCGATGGTCTCTTCACCGATCAGGCGCAGCACCGGCGGCAGCGGATACACGCGGAAGCCGCACATGGTGTCGCGCAGGTGCAGCGACAGCGTGTTGATCCAGACCCAGATATGGGTCGCGTAGCGTCCGTACAGGCGCGCCTTCGGAACACTGGCGTCGTAGGCCGGGATGCCGCAGATCACCGCACCCGGGTGCGTACGCGCCGCCTCGACGAAACGCGGCAGGTCGGCGGTATCGTGCTGGCCGTCGGCATCGATCTGCAGCACGTGGCTGTAGCCACGCGCAGCGGCCTCGGCAAAGCCGGCCAGCATCGCCCCACCCTTGCCCTGGTTGATGTCCAGGCGCAGCAGGTCGACGCCCTGGCGCTGTGCCAGCGAACGCAGCACCGTCGCGCACGGTTCATGCGAGCCATCGTCGACCAGCAGGCACGGCAGCCCGGCGGCCTGCACGCCGTCGACCACCGCCGCGATGGCGTGCTCGTGGTCATAGACGGGAATCACCACCAGTGGCGCGAACGCGGCACCGGCAACGGCCGGGTCAGTCCGCATCGGCGAAAACCACCTTGCCGCTGGCATGCACACCGTGGCTGGAGGTGT
This sequence comes from Stenotrophomonas sp. YJH_SMC_4, assembly GCF_059371575.1. Taxonomy (NCBI): domain Bacteria; kingdom Pseudomonadati; phylum Pseudomonadota; class Gammaproteobacteria; order Lysobacterales; family Lysobacteraceae; genus Stenotrophomonas; species Stenotrophomonas sp. YJH_SMC_4. The sequence continues at coordinate 46,575 of NZ_JCAFUR010000012.1, read as the reverse complement.
AGCGGAAGGCCAGCACATTGCGCGTGGCATCCCAGTCCAGCTGCAGGGTCAGCTCATCGCCCGGGCGGGCCACGTGCTGGAACTTCACCGCATCCATGCGCAGGAATCCGGCCGGCATGCTGAACGCCTGGCGGCCAAAACGCACGGCCCAGTCCAGCTGCGCCACGCCGGGCAGGATCGCCGCCTGCGGGAAGTGGCCCTGGAACGGCCTCAGCGCCGGGTCGAGGGTCATGCGCAACGTAGCGCTGGCAGCATCGCGCTGAACCCAGACCGGCACCGGCATGAGCGGCTGGAACAGCGCCGCCAGTGCCGCCTGGGTGACCTTACCTTGTGCATTGATCGGCAGCGCCTTCACCAGGCGCCAGCGGCGCGGCCGGGTGACCGCGTCATGCGCCTGTGCCAGGCGCGCGCCAAGGCGCTGGCCCAGCGCGCGGCGCGCGGCGTCACCGCCCTCCAGCAGCGCCAGGCTGGCCGGTACCACCACCGCTGCCAGCTGCTCACGCTGTCCTGGCAGGACCAGTACTCTCACATCGTCCACTTCGGTGTCTTCGCGCAGCGCGCGTTCCAGCGCATCCAGCGAAACGCGGCGCTCCTCGATCTTGACGATGCGGTCGGCACGGCCCAGCAGGCGGAAGCGGCCATCGGCCAACGCTTCCACGCGGTCCTGGGTGCGCCACCAGTCGAGGGTTTCCAGATGCGCCGAGGCGACGGCCAGGCAGCCATCCTCGATGCGCCACTGCACGCCCGGCAACGGCTGCCACGGTGGCAGGTCGGTATCCCAGCGGCGCCAGGCGATACCCCCGGTTTCGCTGCTGCCGTAAACCTCGGTCGGTGCCACGCCCAGCCATTGCCGTACCTGGCGTGCGGCTTCTTCGGGCAGCGGGCCACCGGAGGAGAACACCGCGCGCAGGCGGCCGTGCAGGCTGGCCCAGTCGAGCTGCTCGGGCAGGCGCTTGAGGTGGGCTGGCGTCGCCACCAGCACCGTGTCGGTACCGGCCAGCGCGCCCACCAGGTCTTCGTGGAAGAACCGGCGCGGATGGATCAGGCGGCCGGCGGCCAGCGGCCACAGCACCCGGAACAGCAGGCCGTAGATGTGCTGGTGGGACACCGTGCCATGCACCTGCACGCCTTCCAGCTGCGCGCCGAACGCAGCCTGCAGCGCATCCACCTCGCGCGCCAGCTGGTCCATGCGCTTGTTGATCGCACTGGGCTGGCCCGTGCTGCCGGAGGTGAACACGCACAGCTCGCAGGCGCGCTCGTCCAGCACCTGCAGTTCGCCGTCCACGCCAACGGTGGGGGCAACCAGCGCTCGGTAGTCGGCGGAAACATCGCCGGCAAAACCGCTCACCTGTGGCTGCAGCGCCTGCAGCGTGGCCGGCAGGTTGTCGGCAGCCAGGAACACCCGCTTGCCGGCATGCCAGGCGCCGAACAGCGCAGCAGCGAAGGCCACCGCATCATCGAAGTACAGGGCCCAGTCACGGCCATCGGCAGCAGCAAAGGCCGCACGCCAGGCCAGCACCCGCTGGCGGAAGCGGGCATGGTCGATCACCTCGCCATCGCACACGCCGATGCTGCGCTGCGGCTGCGGGTCCACCAGCAGCCGGTCCAGGGCAATCCACTCAGCCATGCGCGTGCGCTGCCTTGACCCGACGCCGCACCAGCCACTCACCTGCAAACAACACGCCCATCATCACGTACGCCAACAATCCGTTGTAGAGCATCCAGACCCGGTCCGACGCGTAAAGCGCGGTCAGCAGGGCCAGGCTGCCGTTGAGAACGAAGAAGCCACACCACACCTGGGTGACGCGGCGGGTATAGGCCACCGCGAACGCCGGCAGGTCCGGCTCCTGCAACCGCGCCAGGCGTTCCACCAGCGGCGGGCCGAAGCGCAGGCTGGTGCCGAACACCGCCAGCATCACCATGTTGACCAGCGCCGGATACAGCTTCAGCGGCAGGGCCTGGTTCAGCACGGTGGCCAACACGGCCAGCAGGCCGGTTCCCGCGGCGGCGGCCCACCACAGCGGCTGGCGCGTACTCAGCGCACGCAGCAAGGCCAGGGTGAACAGCAGCAGCGACAGCCAGCGTGGCTCGAAACGGCCCATCGCCAGGTACACCAGCACCGGGTAGGCCAGCGAGATCGCAGCCACCACGACCGTGCGTGCGCGTGCCATGGCGGAGCCGCCGGCGCTGCGGTCAGGCGGCTGCCTGGTCCGGCAGCAACCCATGCACGACATCGACGATGTCCTGCACGGTGCGCACGGCCTTGAACGCTTCCGGCTGCAGATTGCGGCCCAGCAGCGGCTTGAGCTGCACGATCAGGTCGACCGCATCGATGCTGTCGATATCCAGGTCGTCGTACAGGCGTGCCTCGGGGGTGATCCGAGCGGTTTCGATCTCGAAGCTGTCGGTCAGGATGCTGACGATGCGTTCGAACAGTTCATTCTTGGTCATGGCAATTCCTGGCGCCGTTACGACTGGCGGGCGGCGACGAACTCGCCGAGCGCGCGCACGCTGGAGAAATGGCGACGGGTTTCTTCCGAATCGGCCGAGAGGCTGACACCGTACTTCTTCTGCAGCGCCAGGCCCAACTCCAGCGCGTCGATCGAATCCAGGCCGAGGCCCTCGACGAACAGCGGCGCGGTCGGATCGATGTCCTCCGGCGTGATGTCCTCCAGCGAAAGGGAGGAAATGATCAATTCCTTGATCTCGTGCTCAAGTGCTTGCACGGGGCGGCTCTCCAGACAGGTCGAAATAACGAGAAAGGTGCTCGGTAACGCGGCGTGCCGCCAAGGCATCCCCCCTTGGCGAGTCGTCTTCGGCCAAGAAAGGCGCGATCGGGATATCTTCGCCGATCTGCAGCCGAACGTGAAAGCGACGTGAGGGGACACGATACCACTTCTGTCCCTTGGTCAGGGTTGGCGGGCTGCAGGTGATCCGCACCGGGGTGACGTCGATGCGGCCCCGTACGGCGATGTTGGCGGCCCCGCGCTGCAGGCGCGGCGGCTGCCCGGGCACGCTGCGGGTGCCCTCCGGGAAGATGACCAGGGTGCCGCCGGCATGCACCGCGGCCACGCAGTCATCGACCAGGCCGGCGCCATCGTCATTGGAAATGTAGCCGGCGGCCCGTACCGGACCGCGCATGAACGGGTTGCAGGCCACGGCCCGCTTGACCACGCAGTCGGCGTTGGGAAGCAGCGAGATCAGGCAGACCACGTCGATCAGGGTCGGGTGGTTGGCCAGCACCAGCAGGCCGTCACGCTGCAGGCGTTCACCGCCCTCGATCTCGTAGGTCATCACCCCCAGCCCGCGCATCAGTCGCAGATGGCTGGCGAACGCGACCTGGACCACGCGCCGGGCGCGCCGGCGACGGGCCACCGGGTCCCGCATCAGCAGCAGTACCGGCATCACCAGGACGCCGAGCAGCAGCCCGCCCAGGCCAAACGCAACAAAGCTCAGGCCGGTGCCAAACACCCGCCAGGCGTGGTCGAGGCGGCGCGGCAGCTCACTCACGGCGGCCCCAGCGCCAGCGCTGGCCATGGGCCACGTGCTCCAGCGCTGGCGCGCCGGACAACAGGAAGCGATGCAGGTCCAGCGCGTGCGGCAGCAGGCCGGGCACAGTGCTGGCCTGGCCGTCGGCCGGCTGCCACTGCAGCGCCAGCGTCGGCCGGCCCTCTGCTGGCGCGGTCAAACGCCAGCACCAGGCGAAGAACGGGTCGGGTTCGTCGGCGAACGTCGCGTAAACCTCCGGTAGCGGCGACTCGTAGACCACCACCCGTACCTCGCGGGCGCCATCGGCAAGCAGGGCGACGGCCTCCAGGCACGCGGCTTCGACCGTTGCCTGGCCAGCAGCCAATGCCAGGTAGTTGCCGCGATGGCCGCGGGCGATTGAATACAGCGCGGCGATCGCGTTGTGCACCGACAGGCCAAATCCGGTGGGCGACAACGGCTGGTCGCCGACCAGCGCCCCCAGCAGGTCCATCGAACGTGCGACGTCGCCATGGCGGCTGGCGAACACCAGCGGCACGTCGCTGTCGGCCCCCTGCCCGTCCTCGCACCAGCACGCGGTCTGGATCGCCATGCGGCCCAACCGCTCGATGCGACGGCGTTGCATTGCCGGAACCTCTGCCAGTGCCGGCGTATCCCCGCCGTGCGGCAGGTACGGCGCTTCGGCCCAGCCCAGCCACTGGCTACGCTCGCTCAGGCCGGGCGCCCACGCGGCCCAGTCGACGATGGAGAATTCAATCATTTAGCGTTGGTGCTTCAACGGGAGAACGATAGGCACGAGCCATTACGGCGACGCGCGGCGGCCCCCCATTCCTGCAGCCGTGCGTCCGTCCAGGACGTCGCCGGCTGCCCCCCTGGCTGCCGGAAAGGAGCGCACGCTAGCACGTCCCGCCCGGGGTGTGCAGGTTTCACATTCCCCAACACGGGGCCCGGCACCGGCGGGCCCCGCCTTCAACCCATCAGTGGTAACCGGTGTCGGCGTGCACCTTGCCGCGGAACACCCGGTACGACCACGCCGTATAGCCGAGGATGACCGGCAGCAGAATGACCAGCCCGACCAGGGTGAAGCCCAGCGAGGAGGCCGGCGCGGCGGCCTGCCACAGGGTCATCGACGGCGGCAGCAGGTACGGCCACATGCCCAGCACCAGGCCAAGGAAACCAAGCACGAACAGCGCCAGGCTGAGCAGGAACGGCGGCAGGTCGCGGCGCGGATGGGTCGCACTGCGCCACAGCGCGGCGGCCACCGCCAGGGTCAACAGCGGCACCGGCGACAGCCACCAGAAGTTGCCGTCGCTGAACCAGCGCGCCATCAGCCGCGAATCGAGGAACGGCAGCCAGCTGCTGACCAGGCCCATCGCTGCGATCACCGCCACCACCAGCGGCCGGGTCATCTGCCGTGCCAGCGCCTGCACGCGGCCTTCGGTCTTCAGGATCAGCCAGGTGCTGCCCAGCAGTGCATAGCCGGCCACCAGCGCAGCACCGGTCAGCATCGCGAACGGGCTGAACCAGGCGAACGGCCCGCCCTGATAGACACCGTCCACCAGCGGGATGCCCTGCACCAGGGTGCCGAGTATCACGCCCTGGGCAAACGTGGCCAGCAGCGAACCGAGGCCGAACGCCACGCTCCACAGCCGGCGCGATCGATGCGCCTTGAAGCGGAACTCGAACGCCACGCCGCGGAACACCAGCGCCACCACCAGCAGCAGCACCGGCAGGTACAGCGCCGACAGCAGCACCGCATAGGCCTTCGGGAACGCCGCCAGCAGGCCGGCGCCACCCAGCACCAGCCAGGTCTCGTTGCCGTCCCAGATCGGCGCGGCGGTGTTCATCATCAGGTCCAACTGTTCCTCGTCCTCGGCGAACGGGGCGAGGATGCCGATGCCGAGCACGAAACCGTCCAGCACCACGTACATCAGCACGCCGAAGCCGATCACCGCGAACCACGCCACCGGCAGCCAGGTCATCAGGTCCATGTCAGCGCTCCTCCAGCGGTTCGTCTGCCGCCGACAGCGGGCGTGCCGGGGTGTGGCTGCCGTGGTCCAGCGACGGCCCATCATCATGTGGCCGCGGTCCGTGGCGCAGGATCTTCACCAGGTACCAGATGCCCCAGCCGAACACGAAGGCGTAGCCGACCACGTAGACACCCAGCGACAGCGCGGTCATCCACGCGCTCTGCGGGCCGACCGCATCAGCAGTGCGCAGCACGCCATACACCACCCACGGCTGGCGGCCCATCTCGGTGACGAACCACCCGGACAGCAGCGCGATGAAGCCGCTGGGCAGCATCCAGTTCCAGCCGCGCAGCAGCCACGGCGAATCCAGCAGCTTCCTGCGCCACAACTGGAACGCCGACACCCAGGCCAGCAGCAGCATCAGCGTGCCCAGCCCGACCATGATCCGGAAGGCGAAGAACACCGGCGTCACCGGCGGCCGCTCGCTGGACGGTACCGAAGTGAGCGGGTCGAAGGTGCCGTCCAGGCTGTGGGTGAGGATCACGCTGCCCAGCTTCGGAATGGCAACTTCGAAATCATTGCGCTCTTCCTTCTCGTTCGGCAGCGCGAACACCACCAGCGGTACGCCCTCGCCCTCCTTGGTTTCATGCCAGTGCGCTTCCATCGCCGCGATCTTCATCGGCTGGTGCTTGAGCGTGTTCAGGCCATGCATGTCGCCGACGAAAATCTGCACCGGCACGGTCAGTGCCGCGAACGCCACCGCTGCGATCAACATGCGCCGGCCCGCTTCCACGTGCGTGCCCTTGCGCAGGTACCACGCGCCGACGCCACCGATCACGAAACAGGTGGTGATGAACGAACCCAGCGCCATGTGCGCCAGCCGGTACGGGAACGAAGGATTGAACACCACCTGCCACCAGTCCACCGGATGCACCACGCCGTTGACCATCTCGTAGCCGGCCGGCGTATGCAGCCAGCTGTTGGACGACAGGATCCAGAACGTGGAGAACAGCGTGCCCAGCGCCACCATGCAGGTGGACAGGAAATGCAGGCGCGGCGAGACGCGGCCCCAGCCGAACATCATCACGCCGAGGAAGCTGGCTTCCAGGAAGAACGCGGTCAGCACTTCGTAGGTCAGCAGCGGGCCGATGACCGTGCCGGCCACCTCGCTCAGCCGTGGCCAGTTGGTTCCGAACTGGAAGGCCATGACGATGCCGCTGACCACGCCCATGCCGAACGACACCGCGAAGATCTTCTGCCAGAAGAAATACAGCTCGCGCCACACGGGCAACTTCGTGCGCAGCCAGCGCCATTCGATGAAGGCCAGCCAGCTGGCCGTGCCAATGGTGAAGGCGGGGAACAGCACATGGAAACTGATGACGAATCCGAACTGGATCCGGGACAACAACAACGCGTCCAAGGGACGCCTCCTGCCTGTGACCGGTGGGATACCGGACCACTTTAGGAGGATTTCGTTAAGACGGGATGCGACCGGGTGACGCGCTGCTTCACTTTGTCGCAGGTGAAGCTGGGTGACAGGATGAATGGGCTACAGGGGCTTCAGCAGGGTCAAGGGCGGCTCCTTGGCGATTCGCAGGGCCCGGGGTACCAGTGCAGTCAAGCAGGCCGCCATCACCAGCACGACAGCGCTCGATATCGAGAACCACGGTGAACCGGTGATGCCGTCCTGCGGCGACCCTACCCACTGCAACGACAACGCGCCGAGCAGGGTGCCCAGCGTGGTGAACAGTGAAACCTCGAACATGATTTCGGCAAAGATCACGGATCCGCGAGCACCCAATGTCCGTCGAACCCCAATGGAGTGCCGGCGCTGATCAAGCCACGCGCCCACAACTCCAGAAACGCCGGCCATCAGCACACCGAGAACAACGGCGGTCATGACCGCGAGCACGGTCGTAGCGAAGCGATCAGCTTTGACGTAGGCGTCGCGATAACCCGCCAGCGTCTCGACACCGGCTGGATGCATGATCCGATAAGGCCGCTGCAGCGCATCGGCGGTGCGATCAAGCGATGAGCGATCAACCTCCGACTTCCACTTCGCCAGATGATAGCGACTGGCGCCCATGGGAAGGCCCGGGAGCAGCACCCACTGCGAGTCCCGCTCATTGCCGCCTGGCGCCGGTCCAGCAACAGACGCAAATACGCCCACGATGACCCGGCTGCTGCCGGGGCCGAAATACAGGTGGCGGCCAACAGCATTCTCCGTTCCGAACAGATGGGCAGCCAGCGATTCACTGATCAGCACCACCGGAGCGCCTTCAACCATGTCCTCCTCCATGGCATCGCGCCCCATGACGATTCCCGCGCCCAGCATCGCCAGCAAGCCAGAGCTTGCAGTTACAACGGGAACGCGATCACATCCAGCAACGTCTGCCGTGCCCGCGTTCATCGAATGCACCATGGCCGACTCACTGGTGCATACGCCGTATCGATGGGCTCTTCCCCCGAACGGAACAGCGTCGCTCACAACCGTGTTCTGAACACCGGGCAGCCGGATCGCGGACAGGTCTGCCCGCAGCACTGCCGCATCCGCGCCGTCTTCGACATCAGAGACTCTGACCACACCAATCGATGCTGCCTCCCGGATGCTCCCGGCGTTCAATCTGGCGAAGCTGTCCAGCGCAGATTGCAGTGCGAACGCACATGCCAGGCTTGCAAGCGCTGCCTGCACTGCAAGCAGTGCGGCGCTTCCCAAATGTCGTCGGGTCTCCCTCATCGAGTCGAACATTTCAGGCAGCCCCCTTCGCGAAGGCACTCGACAGGGAGCTGACCCTGCAGATTTCAAACGACGGGACCAATGAACAGAGCAACGTCGTGACGACTCCCAGGCCAGCGGCCATCAGCATTGCCCCAGCATGCATCGCCGTTATCGCGCTGGGCAGAACGTCTCCCGCAGCAACCACCCGGATTCCCAGCGTGTAGGTGACGACAGCGAGCACACTGCTTGCGGCTCCCGCCGCGATGGATTCCCACATGAGCTGGATGAACACGTCCCGACGTCGCGCTCCCAGTGCACGTCGTATCGCGAGCTCCCGCCGACGGCGCCCCAGACTGAAGCTCAGCAGCGCCGCCGCGTTGACGATGCACACACCGAGAAGGATCAGTGACAGCCGAAGCTGCATCCTGGCCCGCTCCGGAACCAATCCCAGCCTGTCCAGCCACTCCATCAACGGCCAGAGTGCCACCTGCTGGGTGCCTGGTTCGATCCGAAGGCCCTTTGTCTGTGCATAGGCATCCAGATTCGCCCGGTAGGCGGCGACATCATCCGCGGTGGGCAGCCACGCCCACAATTGAAGCCATGACACGTTGGCTCCTGCAGGGTCCGTGTCCTGGTCACCCCCCCAGATCGCCGTCCCGTCCACAACAGTCAGCCTGTCCGCGATTGCGGTCTCAACCGGCAGGTAGATCTCGTCAGGTTCCACAAACGGCCGCCGTGTGAGATCTCCCTGAAACATCGGCACCGGATGCCAGTCCTCCGCGACACCCACAACAGTGTAGGTGCGCCTGCCCAGTTCCAACCGATGACCAACACAGTCCTGCGCACACTCGCGCTCGGCGAGCGCACGCGACAGGACCACTATACGACTCGCAGCATGCCCCTCCTCGGCGGTCCATGCGCGCCCTTCAACAACAGCAATGCCAAGAACACTGAACACTTCGGACGTTGCGAACCTCGCACGCAGCCTTGCGCTGGCGGCTCCCGGCCGGGAGAGCGTCACCGCCCCGCCCGCCATGGCGGCCTGCTTCCACGACCTCCCCTGGCCCAGAAGCGCCTTCGCATCCGGCCAGGTCAGTGCCTGTCCCGGATCCGGGGAACCACTGCGCAGAGCATCTGGACGCGCATCAAGGTACGGGCGGAACAATGCGGAGCTCCGGCCTGGCGCGGGATCCGACGATGCCTGGAGAACAATGGAGAGCATCACGGTCGTGATCCCCACCCCCGCACCCAGCATGAGAGCGATTGCCAGATGAGTGCCGATCCGTTGCTTGAATCGGATCAACGACATCCTGATGTAATAACCGTGCACGTACCCTCCTTGGCTTTTGCAGAGCCCTCAACTTCAACTCGACGGAACTCCCCGTAGAAGAAGTTGCTCTCCTTCTTTCAGCTCACCTATTCCAGCCATGTATGGACTGCAGGCGCAGAAGGTGAGGCTTTCGTCCTCTTGGTACACCAAGATCTCGCCCATCCTGCTGTCGAAAAGCTCCCGGCATGCATGAACAAGGGCTGGAAAATCCCCAAGATCCACCTTGGGTCGCCCCCTTGGGAAACTCAATGCGAACGCTTCTCCGTGATAACTACATACTATTGGGATGCCTTGCGGCTGTTCGACGAAGAACGGATGCCACTGCTGCTCCCCTTCTGCGACATCAGAATCACCATTCCACCGGAAGTAGGACCAGACTGACTTCTGTACGGATTTTTCCAGACGCGACATATCAGGCATTCGATGACCGAACCCAAAAGCGAACCGTGGCGTTCTGACGTCTGGGATACGCTCGGAAAGAAGCTTCCACTGCACATTCAAGGGGAGAAGTGATCTACTCACTCCGCGAGGGCCAATTCCGTGTGCCAGTGCGTGCGCTCGCGACAGAACCGAACCCAAAGCCGTGTGTGCCCAGTTCTCATGCAGCCCGAACGCACGAAGACGCTTTCCAATCTCGGTGCAAGAGAGATCGAAGACTCTGTTGATGATATAGGCGGACCACATGTTAGGAATCGATTTTTCCACTACAGGTTCAATGATCTCAGCCTCCTGAACGCACCAACTTCGAGTCAGCTCATCCAGATGGATCACACTTACACCCTGGACATCTCTCAGCACGGCTGCGACGACGTCCTCCGGATCGGAATGGATGACAATGGTTGGAATCTTCATGCGACGCTCTCCAGCGTATCCCTTAGCACTTTCTGACTGTACTTGTCCCTGATCTCATCCTGAATTTCATCCACGACCGCCATCAGCTGCATCGAAGGTGGGGACTCCAGTACAAATAGCGTCGATATCTTCCGTTCGATGAAGAATCCTCCTGCCACTTGCATCAGTCGTCGCTTCATTCTCCTCCCTGCCTCTTCTCCAATCCCAGCACCGAGGCCAACCAACCTGCCGAGAAGATGATGGATGGCGTAGTAGACAAAGACCGCGTGCGCCAGTGAATGGTTCGGAATGAAGTTACCTGACCATGGCGAAACCGGGCGAACTCTGATTGCACCTGACATGAACTTCCCATGCACCTCTTCATAGGCGGAGAGGTACGAGTGGATGGACTCATGAAGAATTGCCTCTGCACAAATATCCACGGTCATTTCCGGCCTGTGGACATTGAGGATTCGGATACAACCTGCATGAATCGGCCGATACTCGGATCCAAGATTCAGAGGTGAGGCCTGATCACCCCACTCGATCGACTTCCTCACGAACACACGCCTTGTGAATGTTCGAATCAGGAGACCCAGATGTGGAGTGGCTTCGTCCACCAGCCTTATGGCTGCTTCCAGCTTCTCTTGGATTACGGCAAGCTCTTCTGATGAGATGCTCAGGAATGGATTGCAGAAGGTTCCGCTCTCTGGCTCGTGTCGACGCGCCAGCCCACTATCCACGTCCAGAGCGATCACATCTCCCACCTTTGCGCGCTCGACCTTCTCTAATCCGGATTCATGCCGCCTGAGCACCCACTCCCCAAGGGGGCTTTCAACTCCCTTCCCTTGGTGACGTTCGCCCATTTCGCTATGGATGGGAGCAACTGGACACTCCGCCATTGCGGCGAGCTGAAGCGCTTCGATGGTCGTGACAGGCCTTCCATCTGCATCTTCATGGGAGACTCCATGTGGATCATCCATGAATCCAGAAACCCACGGGGAGCCAAGCAACCTTCTTCTCGCCGCTGGATCCAACTGCTTGAATGTTCTTTCAAAATCCTCAACACGCTCTTGATTCTCAAGCCGCTCATCTCTGAATTTTGAAAGATCCTCGCCCAAACGACGCGGAGTCATTTCAAACCATGCGTCCAGCAGCACCGAGCAAACGTCAACCGTTCTGCATGGATCTTCAATTGCTCTCCTGAGATCCTCTATGGAAGTTCTCATCAACCTCTCCTTGGTGACGGACGGCCACCCCCGTGGGCGACCGTCCGCGTTCTTAGACGTTGAACTTCTGGGCGTCAGGAACTACGTGCGCAAGCTGGAGATCTTCTGCATCACCTGACGAGTAGTGACCGCAGTGGGTACCACCGCTTGAGTAGTTGGTACATTGAACACCCGCGATCTCGTTGTCGGCGGTTCCTTCTTGCAACCCCGCCGCACTGACGAGAGTGATGTCCAGCACAGAGGCGTTCTGGATCTGCGTGAGATCGTTGGACGCACTTTCCTGCGACGCAGATGCGATTCCGGATAGACCAAGCATTGCAATGAGTGCCGGAGGAAGAAGCACGGACTTGCAGATCTTCGACATTATTCAGCTCCTTTGAAGTTGATACTGCTGGATATGGCCGTGAGCTTGCGCGACTCCTGGCCAGCGTCAGCGATTGCTGACGATTTAGACTTTTCCAGCAGAGTCATCGACATCAATAGCAGCAGAATCCTTTGCAACTATCCTCAGTGCGGGGATCTTTTCGTAGCGTCTGGAGATGACGCAATCCGTCGGATACGGGGGATTCACCGAATCAGCGACATTGGGAATGGCGGAGGAAAATTCACGCCGGATACGACTGACAATCGATTAATTCCAGAAGTACCAGGCCGCTGCAGCCAACAGCGCGCCAAACAACAGCACCTGCACCACCACATAGCCCACGCCACTGTCGCGCGACTCAGCGGCAATGCGCTTCTGCAGCGCCTCACTCACATCCGGCGTTTCTTCCCGCTGCACCTGCTCACGCAACGCCTGCGCCAGCGCGCGCTCTTCCGCATCGCGAGGGTCGGTCGGTCGGTTCACAGCAGTTCTCCGGCGGCGGCACGCCGCGTCAGTTCCTGCTTCAGGACCTGGCGCGCACGGTGAAGGTGGCTCTTGATGGTACCGCGCGCCAGCCCGGTCACCTGCTCGATTTCGGCCAGATCGAAATCCTCCAGGTAGTGCAGGCCGACGATCAGGCGCTGCGGCGCGCTCAGCCGTTCCAGTGCCACGCCGAGCTGGCGCCCGGCCTGCAGCGCCTCGCTCAACTCGGCGGGCCCGGGGCCTTCATCGCCGATCCCCAGTTCCTCCGGCACCTCCACCGCCACCATCCATTGCGCCTCCAGCCGCCGCCGGCGCAGGTGCTGTAGTGCAGTGGTGTAGGCCACCCGCGAAACCCAGGTACGCAACGAAGATTCAAAGCGGAACCGGTACAGCTGGCGGAACACGGCCAGGAAGGTTTCCTGCAGCAGGTCAGCCACCTGGTCGCGGTCGCCCACCATGCGTCCGATCACATGCGCGCAGGTGCGCTGGTGGGCTTCAACCAGCTGCGCGAAGGCCGACTGCGAGCCATCGATGATGGCTCGCACCAGGGCTTGGTCCGCGTCCAGCGGTGCGGCGGGTGCCGCCGTCGCCGCTGCATCGTGACGGCGACGGCCCCGCAGTGCCGACAATGCCTCGCCGAACAGGCTCATCTACGGGGCGCCCCCTGTGCCCGTGGCATGTTCCGGCTCAGCCCTTGCGGACGGCGGGACGGGTGAAGTGCCAGGCCAGCAGCTGGCCGAGGCCGGCGCTGCCGACCAGTGCGGCGGCGGCGCCGAAGGTCAGGTCACGGGCACCCATCGCTTCCAGCAGGGCCATGGCCAGCGCCAGGCAGACCAGGCTGATGCCCCAGCGCAGCGCGCCCTGGCGGCGGCGCTCTTCTTCCAGCACGGCCAGCGAGCGGATCACTTCCTCGGGCACGTGCGGGGCCACCAGCTTGCTACGCGCGCGGGCATCGGCAATGGCGTGGATCGCGTAGGCGATGCAGATGAAGAGGGTGATCGGGATCAGTTCCTGCATGGTCGGGCTCCTGTTCGGTGGATGATGCGGGTTCAGGAGAATGGATGCGCGAGGCCGGCCAGCGGTTGCACTACTTTGCCAATCCCGCTGCCATGACCTGTGGCCCCTGCCCCCGGCCCTTGCGGCTGCTACGCTTGGCCGGTTTTCCTCTACTGGTGCCGTCCGCCCATGTCCCGAGTGCTGCCCCTGTCCCTCCTGCTGTCGGCCGTGCTGGCCGCACCGGCCGCGCATGCCGCGCCGACGCCGATCACCATCGAACAGGCCATGGCCGACCCGGACTGGATCGGCCCGCCGGTCGAGAAGGCCTGGTGGTCGTGGAACAGCCAGCAGGTGGAGTACCAGCTCAAGCGCAACGGCAGCCCGGTGCGCGATACCTTCCGCCAGCCGGTGGCCGGTGGCGTGGCCGCGCAGGTGGCCGATGACCAGCGCGGCACCCTGGACGTGGCCGAGCCGGTCTACGACCGCAGCCGCAGCCGCAGCGCCTTCGTGCGCAATGGCGACGTGTTCGTGCGCGACCTGCGCAGCGGCGCGCTGACGCAGCTGACCCGCAGCAACGAGCGCGCGGGCAACGTGAACTTTGCCGCCGACAATGGCGTGATCTGGCGCGTCGGCCAGAACTGGTTCCACTGGGCCGCCGCCAGCGGCGTGCAGCAGGTGGCCAGCCTGAAGGCCGAAAAGGATCCGCGTACACCGCCGAAGGCCGACGTGCTGCGCGACCAGCAGCTGCGCACGCTGGAAACCCTTCGCCGCGACCGTGACCAGCGCGAAGCACTGAAGGACCAGGACCAGCGCTGGCGCCAGGCTGACCCGACCCGCGCGCCGGGCCCGGTGTACCTGGGCGCCGACGTGGAGATCGCCGACAGCGTGCTGTCGCCTGACCTGACCCACCTGGTCGTGGTGACCAAGCCGAAGGACTTCGATGACGGCCGTGGCGGCAAGATGCCGCTGTACGTGACCGAGTCGGGCTACGAGGAAACCGAGGACACCCGCACCCGCGTCGGCCGTAACGGCTTCGAGCCGCACACGCTGTGGTACGTGGACGTGCGCACCGGCAAGGCCGAGAAGGTTTCGCTGGCCGGCCTGCCGGGCATCAGCACCGATCCGCTGGCCGAGCTGCGCCGCAAGGCCGGCAAGGACGCGCTGAAGGGCGAGCGCAGCCTGCAGGTGATGAGCGACTTCATGGGCGGTGGCATCCGCTGGAGCCCCGATGGCCAGCAGGCCGCGGTGATGCTGCGTGCCAACGACAACAAGGACCGCTGGATCATCAGCGTCAACGCCGCCGACGGCCGCGTGCAGAACCGCCATCGCCTGACCGACAACGCCTGGATCAACTGGGGCTTCAATGATTTCGGCTGGATGGCCGATGGCCGCACGCTGTGGCTGCTGTCGGAGGAATCGGGCTTCTCGCACCTGTATACCCAGTCCGGTACGGGCAAGCCGCAGGCGCTGACCAGCGGCAAGTGGGAAACCTCGGCGCCGGTGCTGTCGGCCGACGGCAAGGGTTTCTACTTCCTGTGCAACCAGCAGGCGCCGCATGACTACGAAGTCTGCGCGGTCGACACCGGCAGCCGCCAAGTGCGCGAGCTGACCAGCCTCAACGGCGTGGAAGACTTCTCGCTGTCGCCGGACGGCCAGCAGCTGCTGGTGCGCTACTCCGGCGCCTACCTGCCGGCGCAGCTGGCCGTGGTACCGAGCACCGGCGCAGGCCAGGCCCGCGTGCTGACCGACACCCGCACTGCCGAGTTCAAAGCGCGCCAGTGGATCCAGCCGAAGCTGGTGGCGGTGCCGTCCAAGCATGGCGCCGGCGTGGTCTGGGCCAAGTACTACGAGCCCGAAAACAAGGAACCGGGGAAGAAGTACCCGATCGTGATGTTCGTGCACGGCGCCGGCTACCTGCAGAACGTGCACCAGCGCTACCCGGCCTACTTCCGCGAGCAGATGTTCCACAACCTGCTGGTGCAGAAGGGCTACATCGTGCTGGACATGGATTACCGCGGCAGCGAGGGCTACGGCCGCGACTGGCGTACGGCGATCTACCGCAACATGGGCCACCCGGAACTGGAAGACTACAAGGACGGCCTGGACTGGCTGGTCGACACCCAGCAGGGTGACCGCGACCATGCCGGCATCTACGGTGGTTCCTACGGCGGCTTCATGACCTTCATGGCCCTGTTCCGCTCGCCGGGCACGTTCAAGGCCGGCGCCGCGCTGCGCCCGGTGGTGGATTGGCACCAGTACAACCACGGCTATACCAGCAACATCCTCAATACCCCGGACATCGATCCGGAGGCGTACCGCGTGTCCTCGCCGATCGAATACGCGCAGAACCTGCAGGACAACCTGCTGATCGCCCACGGCATGATGGATGACAACGTGTTCTTCCAGGACTCGGTGAACCTCACCCAGCGCCTGCTCGAACTGCACAAGGACAACTGGTCGATCGCACCGTACCCGCTGGAGCGCCACGGCTATGTGCGCGCCGATTCCTGGCTGGACCAGTACAAGCGCATCCTCAAGCTGTTCGAGCAGAACCTGAAGTGAGCAACGCCGCGGCCACGATCCACATCGTGGCCGCGGTCATCCTGGATGACCGCGGCCGGGCGCTGGTGGTACGCAAGCACGGCGCCAGCCGCTTCATCCAACCGGGCGGCAAGCCCGAACCCGGCGAAGCGCCGCTGCAGGCGCTGGCCCGCGAACTGGACGAAGAACTCGGTGTGCAGTTGTGCGCCGATACCGCCATCGCGCTGGGCACCTTCGAGGATTGGGCGGTGAACGAACCCGGCCATCGGGTGCAGGCACAGGCCTGGTGGGTGCGGGTGGACGGCACGCCACAGGCATGTGCCGAGATCGCCGAACTGGCCTGGGTGCCACTGCAGCCGCCGCATGGCCAGCCCTTGGCACCGTTGAGCGAACACCATATCCTGCCGGCCGTCGCCACCCGGGTGACGGCCCGCTGATCGCGCGGGCACCGATTGCAAGGACACCGGATGTCAATGTCGATCCCGCCGATTCCCTCGCTGGTCCAGCCGACCTATCACGCCTGGGTGCGCCCGATCGCACACGCTTCGTTCTGGCTGTCGCTGCTGCTCACGGTGTACTTCGTGATGCAGGGGCTGCTGCTGTGGCCGCTGCACAACCTTCCGATCTGGCATCTGGTTGAGAGGGAAGTACAAGACCAGCACCTGCACAGCCTGACCTGGCTGTTGGCGCATCCGGTGGCCGCGTCGATGATTGCCGCGCTGCTGTGCCTGGCCTCGACGCTGGCCAGCTGGGGCCTGCTGCGCGAGCGCAGCTGGGGCCTGTGGAGCTTTGTGGTGATCCTGCTGCTGAGCGCATTGGCCAACTTTGCGATCGCCGGCTGGTTGGACGTGTTCATGCGTGATGTCATCCCGTTTCTCTCCGACGACGCCGTCCTGCAGCAGGAACTCCATCTGAAACGCTGGTTGATCACGCTGACCGTGGTGGCCATGTCATTGGTGCTCCTCGGCCTGCAGGGCTGGCTGGCCTGGCGCCTGTTGCGGCCGGACATCCGCTCGCGCTTCCACTGAGCCACCCCCTTTCCCGCACGACAAGGACCGTCGCTTGCGCTTTTCGACCCTTCTCCCCGCATTGCTGCTGTTGACTGCGCTGCCTGCCGGCGCCGATGCGCTGCAATGTGGCGAATACCGCAGCGCCGATGGCGGCATGGCGCTGGTGTTCACCACTCCCGGCAGCGGCTACCACCACGATGATGGCAGCGAGCCGCAGCCGCTGTGGGTTGATCGCGGTGCGGCACAGACGCGGTTGGTCATGCTCGACGATGGCGTGGCGCAGCCGATCCGGATCAGCGCCGATGGGCAGCGCATCGAGCACGACGGGGTGGTGCTCTACACCCTGCGCCAGTCCCGCACCTGCGCCAGCGAGCCCAGCGCGATGGACGGCAGCTGCCGCGCCGCCGGCAGCCACTGCGTTGCACGGCTGCCCACGGCCTCACCCGGCCAGGCCCAGCGTGCGTGCAGCGAAGGCGTTGGCGCGGGCTGCTCGGCGCTGCTGCGCCAGCTTCGCGATGGAACAACTGTAGTCGGCAGCGATGACACCAGCCCCGCGCGCTTCGAACGCCCGCCCATCTGCCGCGAACACACGCCCGGCCATGACCCACAGGCCTGCGAGACGCTGACCGGCGATGCGCTGGCCGCCGCCATGCAGAAGGTCGGTGAACGCCTGCAACAGGAAGACGAAGACATGCCGGATTCACCGCTTCCGGCCGCTGCACGCGATCGCCTGCAGCAGTTGTGCCTGCAGCAACGTGGTGGCCGCTTCTGCGTCGAAGTAGCCGCACAGCAGCTGATCGCGCTGGAGCCCGCATTGGCGGTGCAGGCGCTGCAGGTGGTCTGCGATGCCGGCCGCACCAGCGCCTGCGAACGCATCGCACCGCTGCGCGGTCCCGGCGCTGACCTGCGCCTCGTCCCGGCCCAGCAGGTGCCCTGCGGCCGCTACCAGGCCGATGGAGGCGTGATCGACAGGCTCGACTTCGGCGATGGCACCCGGGCCCGCCTGCAGAACGGCGCCATCCACCTGCAGCAGAACGGCGAAACCCTTGTGCTGCGCCAGTTCGGCAACGGCGATCTGCTCGGCATGGATGCGCAGACCGCCTACCAGCGTTACCAGCCCGTGCCCGGCACGGCAGAATGTACGCCCCCGCGCGAGGGCCCTGGTTCGCCGTAGCGCCTGGAGTTTCCCGTTCGATCGTCAAGGAGACGACATGCATTCACCCGCACCGCGCCGCCGCTGGCTGGCCTGGGCGTTGCTGCTGGCCGCACCGACGGCCGCCGCACAGTCACCACAATGCGGTCTGTTCAAGGCCGACGAAGGCAGCAGCACGCTGCGCATCAGCTCACCCAACCGTGGCGAGCAGAAGCACTTCGGCAGTGCACCGTCTCCGGTCGCGTTCCAGCAGATCGACGGGAAGCTGCAACTGGTGAACCTGGAGTACGGCCTGCCCAGCCCGCTGCAGGTACGTGATCGTGGCCGCACGGTCGAGGTGGATGGCACGACCTACATCCTGCTGACCCCCGAACAGTGCGCCGCCGCAGCCACGCCGGCTGAAGGCAGCTGCCTGGCCAATGCCGTGGCCTGCCTGGACAACCGTCACGAAGCCACTCCGGCCGCGCTGGAAGCAGGGTGCCGGGAAGGCGTGCCCGGCATGTGCCTGCAACTGGCTGATCGTTGGCATGAGGAGGCTAAACCTGTCGTCGAAGCCGATCCTGTCCAGCAGAAGGCGGCCCTCGACGCCGCCCTGTCCGGTATCAGGCTCCCCGCTGCCTGTGACAACGGTGGCTTCGAACAGGAAACCCCGGCATGTGCCGCCGCGCTCGAGGCCGACCCCGCAGTGCAGGCGCAGCTGGTCAAGGCCGCGATGACGGCAGCCATGACCGAAGCCATGGTGACGATGACGGCGCCGACCGTGCCGGTGATCATTCCGGCTGAGCGGCGGCAACAGTTGTTGCGGCTGTGCCGCGAGGTAGCGCATGGCGGCTTCTGCGAGCGGGTGGCCGAACTGTCCTGGGACGCGGGAGATCCCCTGCTGGCGGTGCAGGCGCTGGCTGCGGCCTGCACACCGGGCAACGACACCGCCACCTGCGAGCGTCTGCCGGCGTTGCAGGCGCTGGGCGCATCATTGCGACCGCAACCGGCAACGGCCCTGCCCTGCGGCAACTACCGGGCCGATGGCGGTCTGATGGACACGCTGGACTTCGGTGACAACGGCTTGGTCGGCGTTGGCTGGAACAGCCATCTCCGCGCCCGCGTCGAAGAGGGCGACATCCGCATCCGCCACGACAGGGGCGGCGACTTCGTGCTGCGTCCGCTGCCTGGCGGCCAGCTGCTGGGCCTGGATACCTGGACCCGCTTCCAGGTGTTCACCCCAACTGGCGATGGCCCGGGCCGCTGCAGTGCACCGAAGCAGTACACCGTGCTGCCGCTACCCCAGGATTGCCCGCAGGCGCTCGCTGCCGGCGGGGCGGAAGCCTGCTGCGCGCAGGGCAGGCTGCAGGGCTGCAACATGCTCGGCAACCGCCTTGCGCTGTCCGGGCACTGGCTGCAGGCCGCCGAGCACTACACCACGGTCTGCCGCGCCGGCGTCCGCGAGGGCTGCGAGAACCTGGTCACGGCCCAGGGCAACGATGCCGAGGTGGATGCACATGCACTGCTGGACCGGCTGTGCAAGGCCGACCGCAGTGGCCTGCACGTGGCCTGCGACGTGCTCGGCACCCAGAACTGGGAACTGATCGATCTGGGCCGCGCGCTGCAGAAGGCGGCCGATGACGCGGCATCAGACGACACCCCGCCGCCACGCCATTCCAACCGCAAGCGCTGAGCCGGCCAGGGCCTGTCCGCAGCTTCGGGCGGGCCCTGCGGTAAAGTACGCGCCATGAACGAATTCGAGCGCGTGCGCGCCTACCTCACCGACCTGCAGGACCGCATCTGTGCGGCGATCGAGGCCGTCGATGGCCGGGCCCGCTTCCAGGAAGACCTGTGGCAGCGTGCCGAGGGCGGCGGTGGGCGCACCCGCGTGCTGCGCGACGGCGCGGTGTTCGAGCAGGCCGGTATCGGCTTTTCCGATGTGTCCGGCAGCCGCCTGCCGCCGTCGGCCTCGGCCAACCGCCCGGAACTGGCCGGCGCCTCCTGGCGCGCCACCGGCGTGTCGCTGGTGTTCCACCCGCTCAACCCCTACGTGCCGACCACCCATGCCAACGTGCGCTTCTTCCAGGCACAGCGCGATGGTGAAGTGGTGGCCAGCTGGTTCGGCGGCGGCTTCGACCTGACCCCGTTCTATCCGTTCGACGAGGACGTGCAGCACTGGCACCAGGTGGCACGCGATCTGTGTGCGCCGTTCGGCGACGAACGCTATGCCGCGCACAAGCGCTGGTGTGATGAGTACTTCTTCCTGCGCCACCGCAATGAAACGCGCGGCGTCGGCGGGCTGTTCTTCGACGACCTGCACGGCGACTTCGAGCGCGACTTCGCTTATCTGCGTGCGGTCGGCGATGGTTTCCTCGACGCCTACCTGCCGATCGTGCAGCAGCGCAAGGACGCCCTCTATGGCGAGCGCGAACGCGAGTTCCAGCTGTACCGCCGCGGCCGCTACGTGGAGTTCAACCTGGTCTACGACCGCGGCACGCTGTTCGGCCTGCAGAGCGGCGGCCGCAGCGAGAGCATCCTGATGAGCCTGCCGCCACGGGTGCGCTGGGAGTACGGCTTCGCGCCGGAAGCGGGCAGCGCCGAGGCGCGCCTGGCCGACTATCTGGTGCCGCGCGACTGGCTGTGATCTTCCGGCGCCACGCCTGACCCGTGGCGCCCTCTCCTGCCTGTGGTGCGCCCCGCACCGGACAGGCCCTGCTCACTTCCTTCAAGGATGACCCCATGCCCGCTGCTGTTTCCCCCCGCCCCCGCGCTGCGGGCTGGCGCTCCCTGCTGTTGCTTGCATTGGCCTCGGCCAGCCTGCCGGCCGCCGCTCAGTCGATGGCCTGCGGCACCTACAAGGACAGCAACGGCAACACCACGCTGACCCTGGAGAGCGAAGGCCACGGCTTCCTGTCCGGCCCCTACCAGGCCACCGAGGAGCTGCGCATCGCCCGCCAGGAAGACGTGCTCGGTACCGGCAACCTGTCCACGGGCCAGCTGGAAAACTGGTACTTCTCGGACAACGACCGCACGATCAGCACGCCCTATCGCGAGTTCACCCGTGAGCACGCCGCCGCCTGCAAGACGATGCCGCAGCCCGTCGAGGGCGGTTGCGTGATGAACACCTCCGAGTGCCTGGAGGCGCTGCCAGAGGCCGCACCCGTGAAACTGCACGCCTGGTGCGCCGAGGGCGTGGGCGCAGCCTGCATGCGCCTGCTGGAGACCTACCAGCAGCAGGCCAAGGACGCAGCGCCCAGAAAGGAAGATCCGCCGATTCCCGAGATCTGCAGGGAGGAGCTGCCCTCGTTCGACGCCGAGGGTTGCATGACGGCAGCCAAGGAGATTGCCTCGGAAATGATGGGCAAGGCCCTGCTCGGCCTGCAGCATTCCGTGGATGCGCCTCTGCCACCTGCACAGCTTGATGAGCTGATCGACCTTTGCCGCGTGCAACAGGGCGAAACGTTCTGCGCCGACACCGCCGAAACCTTGTGGAGCAGTGGCCGCCTGCAGGAGGCCCGCGATGCGCTGCAGCGATCCTGTGCACAGCGCGCGGATGCCCCGGCCTGCGGTCCGGCCAAAGACCTTGCCGTTCTCGCCAGCGCCCCCGCGGCAGCGCTCACGCCGGTGCCGGCCGCCGCACTGCCCTGTGGCAGCTTTGAAGCCGAGCGCAGCGTGCTGTCGCAGCTGCGTTTCCTCGAGGGTGGTGTGGTTGAGGCCGGTGGCCGCGAACAGCCACTGCGGACAAGCCTGCGCGATGGCCGCATCCTCATACACCGCGATATCGGCAGCGACTTCGTTCTTCAGCTGCTGCAGAACGGCAACCTGGTCGGTATCGACAGCGGCAATCGATTCGCCTACTACGAGCGCAAACCGGCGGCCGGCACTACCCGCTGCACACCGTGAATGATGCCCTGTAGCGTCGAGCCCATGCTCGGTGCTGCACGATCAGGTGCCCTTCCGCGGAAGGATGGTGATGTGCCCGGTCGTCTCCAGCAGGGCGATCTGCACATCCTCGATCCGCAGGCCACCCTGCTGGCGCAACGCAGCATCGAAATCGGCCCGGCTGATCAGTTCGCGGCGGAGAACACCCTCCAAAAGCCGGCCATCGCGCGCGATTACGGTAGGTTCTCCTTCGATCATCCGCTCCATGCGTCGATTCCGGGTGGTCAGCCAGCCCACCCCATAGTTGAGCAGGATGAGGGTCGCGGCCAGCAGCAGGCCGCCGCCCAGCGAGGTATCGGTGCCCAGCAGCGCGTTCTGCACCGCATTGCCCAGCAGCACGATCAACAGCACGTCGAAGGGCGTGATCTGCCCTAGAGCCCGCTTGCCGCCAAGCCGGACCATGCCCAGCACCACGACATAGACCACCACCGCGCGCAGGATGAACTCCCACCAGGGCATTGCCAGTGCAAATATATCGGGCATGGTCTTCCCCTGTGGAACGGTAGCCCAGCCTAGCACCAAGGATCTGACCCCATCCCTGGTGCTGCGGCGGCACAAATAAAAAGCCCCGCTGACCAGGGGGAGGTCAACGGGGCCGGGGAACGGGCACTTGGGGAGGAGTCCCCGTTCCGAGATCTGCTCCAGGGGATGGGAGAGATCCACAACAGGCGTTGCGCCTGTCGAGAGTTATAGAAGCACTCCGAACACTAACGGTTCGTGAAGGGGCCCAATTTAATGAACCTCGATCAGGACAACATTCATGATCGAGTCAGAAACCTCTGACGAATGAACGAATTCACGTCGTTTTCGGCCTGAAATACCCTCAGTGCGCTTCGTCCCAGTTGTTGCCGACGCCGGTATCGACCACCAGCGGCACCCGCAGTTTGGCCGCTTGCGACATGCGCTCGACCACCTGCAAACGCAAGTCTTCAACGAAACTGCTTTCGGTTTCGAACACCAGTTCATCGTGCACCTGCAGGATCATCCGTGCCGGTGCGCCGCTGTCACGCAGCCACTGGTCCACGTCCACCATCGCGCGTTTGATGATGTCGGCGGCGGTGCCCTGCATCGGCGCGTTGATCGCCGCGCGTTCGGCACCGGCGCGCAGGCCCTGGTTACGTGCATGAATGTCGTTCAGGTACAGGCGACGACCAAACAGGGTTTCCACATAGCCCTGGTCGCGGGCCTGCTGGCGCATCCGCTCCATGAAATCGCGCACGCCCGGGTAGCGGCTGAAGTACAGCGCCACGTAATCCTGCGCCTGGCCGCGGTCGATGCCCAGGTTGCGGGCCAGGCCGAAGGCGCTCATGCCGTACATCAGCCCGAAGTTGATCGCCTTGGCGGCGCGGCGCTCGTTCGGCGTCACTTCCTCCAGCGTACGCCCGAACACCTCGGCGGCGGTGGCACGGTGCACGTCGGCACCCTGCTCGAAGGCGCGCACCAGGCCCGGGTCCTCGGACAGGTGGGCCATGATCCGCAGCTCGATCTGCGAGTAATCGGCGGCCAGCAGCTGGAAGCCCTCCGGGGCGATGAACGCGCGGCGGATGCGGCGACCATCCTCGGTGCGGATCGGGATGTTCTGCAGGTTCGGGTCCGACGAGGACAGGCGGCCGGTGGCGGCTCCGGACTGGTGATAGCTGGTATGCACGCGGCCGGTGTCCGGGTTGACCATCTCCGGCAGCTTGTCGGTGTAGGTGCTGCGCAGCTTGGCCAGCCCGCGGTACTCCAGGATCACGCGCGGCAGCTCGTGCTGGTCGGCAATCGCCTCCAGCGCCTCTTCATTGGTGCTGGGCTGGCCCTTGGGGGTCTTCACCACCGCCGGCAGCTTCAACTCGTCGAACAGCACCGCCTGCAGCTGCTTGGGCGAATCCAGGTTGAAGCTGCGCCCGGCCAGCTCGGTGGCTTTCTGCTGCGCGGCCAGCATGCGCGAAGACAGGTCCTGGCTCTGCCGGCGCAGTTCGTCGGTGTCGACCCGCACGCCGTTGGCTTCGATGCTGGCCAGCACCGGCACCAGCGGCATCTCGATGCCGCGGTAAACGCTGTCCAGCGCCGGCTCGGCCAGCAGCTGCGGCTGCAGCGCGTGATGCAGGCGCAGGGTGATGTCGGCGTCCTCGGCGGCGTAGCGGCTGGCCTCGTCGATGCCCACCTGCGAGAACGGAATCTGCTTGGCGCCCTTGCCGGCCACCTCCTCGAACTTGATGGTGCTGTAGCCCAGGTAGCGCAGCGCCAGCGAATCCATGTCGTGGCGGGTAGCGGTGGAATTGAGCACGAAGCTCTCGAGCATGGTGTCGTCGTGGTAGCCCTGCACCTGCACGCCGTGGCGGCGCAGCACGTGCAGGTCGTACTTGCCGTGCTGGCCCAGCTTCTTCTTCGCCGGGTCCTGCAGCACCGGGCGCAGCGCGTCCAGCACCTGCTGCATCGGCAGCTGGGCCGGCGCACCCGGGTAATCGTGGCCGACCGGAATGTAGGCGGCCTTGCCCGGTTCGACCGCCAGGCTGATGCCGACCAGGCGCGCACGCATCGCGTCCAGCGCATCGGTTTCGGTATCGAAGCTGATCAGGTCGGCCTGCTGCAGGCGTTCGACCCAGGCCTGCAGCTGCTCGGCGCTCAGCACGGTCTCGTATTCACCCGGCGCGGACAGTGCCGGATCCAGCGTGCCGGCGGCGGGCGCCTCGACGCTGCCACGCGCGAAGCCGGCCGCAGTGCCGCGCAGGCTCGGGGTCGCCTCGCTGGCGGCCACCGGTGCCGGCACCGGCGCACCCAGCTCCTTCAGCGCCTGGGTGAAGCCGTAGCGCGCATACAGCTCGGTCAGCTCCGGCACGTCCTGCTCGCGCAGGGCCAGCGTGGTCGGGCTGGCGTCCAGCGCCAGGTCGGTGCGGATGGTCACCAGCTCGCGGTTCAGCGGCAGACGCTCCAGCGCGGCGCGCAGGTTTTCGCCGATCTTGCCCTTCATGGTGGGCGCGGCCGCCATCACCCCATCCAGGTGCTGGTACTCGGCCAGCCACTTGGCAGCGGTCTTCGGCCCGCACTTCTCGACGCCCGGCACGTTGTCGACCGCGTCGCCCATCAGCGCCAGCAGGTCGATGATCTGGTCGGCGCGCACGCCGAATTTCTCCATCACCGCCGCATCCGAATCCATGCGGCTGCCGGTCATGGTGTTGACCAGCTCGATGCCCGGGCGCACCAGCTGGGCGAAGTCCTTGTCGCCGGTGGAAATGGTCACCTTCAGGTCCTGCGCCAGGCCCTGGAGGGCCAGCGTGCCGATCACATCGTCGGCTTCCACGCCGGGGACGCGCAGGATGCTGATGCCCAGCGCCTCGACGATGCGGCACATCGGCTCGACCTGGCTGCGCAGCTCATCGGGCATCGGCGGGCGGTTGGCCTTGTACTGGTCGTACAGGTCGTCACGGAAGGTCTTGCCGGGCGCATCGACCACGAACGCGACGTAGGCCGGGCGTTCCTTCAGCGTCGAACGCAGCATGTTGACCACGCCGAACAGTGCGCCAGTGGGTTCACCCTGTGCATTGGACAGGGGCGGCAGCGCGTGGAACGCGCGGTACAGGTAACTGGACCCGTCGATCAGGACTAATCTGCTCATGGGCCGATTCTACGCGCCCGTGCCTGCACCGCGACGACACGGCACGCACCTGGCGATGGGGCATAATCAGGGCTCTCTCCAGGCAAAGGCCCCCGCCGATGAAGACCCTGATGCTGGCTTCCCTGCTCCTGCTCGCTGGCTGCGCCAGCATGGGTGGCGCAGGTGCTCCCCCGGTGGACGTCAAGGGCGCCGATGTCTCCAAGCGCACCATGGACAACGGCGATGTCATCGAGGAATACCGTGTGTCCGGCCAGCTGCGCATGGTCAAGGTGACGCCATCGCGCGGTGCTCCGTTCTACATGTACGACAAGAACGGCGATGGCCGTTTCGACAACGACAAGGACGGTGTGTCGCCGGTGTACTGGAAGCTGTACAGCTGGTGATGTGACCGGGGTCGGATCCCTCTCCACAGGAAAGGGCTCTGACCCCTCAAGGCCATCGGCACGGCCCATCCACGCATGGCGTGGATCTACCGGGACAACGAACGTGGATCCACGCCATGCGTGGGTGACCGCCTATCAGTAGATCCACGCCATGCGTGGATCCGCCCCCCGATCCCCGACAAAAAACAACGCCGGCGCGCATCCTGCGGCCGGCGTCGGGTCCCCTCCCCGGGAACGCTTGAATCAGTGGGTGTGGATCAGCGGATGACCAGCACCGGCAGCGTGCTGCGTGCCAGCACTTCGGCAGTCTGGCTGCCCAGCAGCACGCGGGTCACGCCACGGCGGCCGTGCGAGGTCATCACGATCAGGTCGCTGTTGCGCTCGCCGGCGGTCTCGATGATGCCGTCAGCTGCGTAGCGGTCCAGCACGTGCACCGGATTGGCGGTGATGCCCTGCTCGGCCGCCTTGGCCAGCGCCGGCTGCAGCACCTTCTGCGCGCCTTCCTCGCGGTCGGCCTTGTACTCGGGGCTGTTCATGTAGCCCACGCTCCAGCCCATGGCGTCGTACATGCCGACGGCCCACGGCTCGGAGACAGTCACGATATCGACCTCGGCGTTGAGGTCCTTGGCCAGCTCCAGGCCCTTGGCCAGGCCCTTGTCGGCCAGCTCGGATCCGTCGGTGGCAATCAGGATGCGCTTGTACATGGTGGGGCTCCGTAGCGATCTGCCAGATGGGAACGACACCATTGCACACCGGATGTGCAGGCCGTGCCTTGAGCAGAATCAATCCGGCGCCGCGCATTGGCGTGTGCGCACCGCCCGCTTGCACGCACCGGTCGGGCGGCGCATGCTCGGCGGGCGGCGCACTGCCGCGCCCAAGGACGACCGACATGCAGGACAACAAGCCGCCCGTCTGGAGTTCCCAGAAGTCCATCATGGTCGCCGCGATCATCGCCTTGGCGGTGCTGTTCGGCGGCTACCAGATCGGCAAGGACATGGCGCTGCGCGACAACGCCCGGCAGTCAGCCGGCCGATAACCTGCTGCCGTAGAGTCGAGCTTGCTCGACTCTACAGCGCCCCTACCTTCAGGCGATCTGCACCACGCGTGCGTTCTGGCACAGCGGATAGCTGCCCACGAATCCGGCAATCGCATCACGCATCGCTTCGAACGATTCGCCGTACATGTACAGCGCGGTTTCGGTCGGGCCCTGCCACCAGCTGCAGATCTCGCCCAGGCCGTCGATGTTCTCCGACAGCTGTTCGAACACGTGGTTGGAATCGCACTGCTCGTAGACTTCGTCCGGCAGGTTCAGGCCATCCAGGTAGATGCCCAGCCCCTCGGTCACGCCGAAGCTGCGGTCGGCTTCACCCGCGCCCTGCAGCTGCGAACCCTTCGGTGCACCCAGCTGTTCCAGCAGGTCGATCAGCTTCGGCACGCCGGCCGCATCGACCAGGGCAACTTCGATATCACCGTATTCGACCTCGCCGAGATCGGACATCGCGGTGCCGCCGCCAGTCAGCTCGCCCACCTGGGCCGCCTGCAGCAGCGCATCGAGCGGATCCTCGAACAGTTCGTGGCGATGCTCCGGCTGCAGCCGGGCGTTCAACTTCACGGTCACGTGCAGCGTGGGTTCGGTCATGGAGGCGTTCCTGGAAGATGTCGCCGCCTATTGTAGGACCGAGCCGTGCCCGGCTGCGTCTCCCTGACCAAAGCCACTCCCTCTGTCTGTCAGCCGAGCTGATAATGCGCGGCGCAAGGACACCATTCCAACAGGGGGAATACATGAAGTCGATCATTGCACCGGCACTGCTGTTGTTGCTCACCGGCTGCGGCATCCGCACCGAAGTGGTGCGCGTGAACGTGCCCGACATCCGGGTGAATCCGGAACAGGGTCCGGTGGTAGTGGTTGCGTCGGTGCGCGACAACCGCCCCCAGTACTTCCCACAGGTGCAATCGGCAGCACGCGCAAAGAACATCGGCGGTGTCATCCGTGCCGGCAATGGTGTACTGGTGGAACTGGAGACGTCCACGGCCTCGGACAAGGCCCGCGAGATCATGATCCAGGCCCTGCGCAACATGGGTTACCGGACTGCAGACAACTGCGAAGCGTCGTGCACGCGCCTGGAGGCTACGCTGACCGATCTTTCGGTAAGTTCTCCGGTGAATGTTTGGCGCGCAGCGACGTACACCCAGCAGATGCTTGCAGACATCGCGGTGCAGGTGACGGCGCGCAAGGACGGGCAGACGCGCACCTTCACGGCTTCCGGCCACGGAGCAAACATCTTCCAGGTGGCCTCGCGGGAGAACTGGGAGATCGCACTGGAGCGCGCGGTAAAGAGTTTCACCAGCAGCCTGCAGCAGTCGATGTCCGAACAGGATGCGGCGGCCGGTTCAAAGGCGCAGGACTGACGCTCGGCTCTTCAGAGCTGGCGGTCAGCGCAGGAACGGGGTCACCTTGCGCTTGAGCAGCTCCACCAGCACCGGGTCCATGTACTCGTAGTCGTCCGGAATATCCAGGCAGATCACCCGCTTGCCGTTCATCCATGTCTTGTAGCGGCTGGACAGGCGGTTGCGGTGCGCCTTCTCCATCACGAACACCAGGTCCGCCCACTGCAGCAGCTCCGGGCTGAGCACTTCATCCGCGTCGGCCAGCAACCCGGCCGATGCGGTTTCGATGCCCGGCCACTCGGCGAATAACTGCTCGGCCGTCGGGCTGCGCAGGCGGTTCTGGCTGCAGAGGAAGAGCACGTTGCGGGTCATGAGCGCAGCCTAATCGGGGGTCGGACTCCTTTTCCAACGGAGAAGGCTCCGCCCCCAACCACGTGCATTCCGCGATGGGGTCAGAGCCCTCCCTGCGGGAGGGATCCGACCCCCCGACGGTGATCAGATCACCGTCAGGTTGGCGTAGGCCATCACCAGCCACTTGCTGCCGGCGTCGGCAAACTCGACCTGCACGCGGGCGTGGGCGCCGCTGCCTTCGTAGTCGGTCACCATGCCTTCGCCGAACTTGGGATGGGTGACCAGCGCGCCGAGCTTGACTGGCGGCGCCTCGATCGAGGCATGGCCCATCACCCGGCTGGCGCCCATCGAGGCCGGCCGCGAGACCTGCACCTTCGGGCGCACTTCGTGCAGCAGCTCGCGCGGAATCTCGCGCAGGAAGCGCGACGGCAGGCTGTAGTTGTCCTGACCATGGATGCGGCGCGATTCGGCATAGCTCAGCACCAGCTTCTGGCGCGCGCGGGTGATGCCGACGTAGGCCAGGCGGCGCTCTTCTTCCAGCCGCCCGCTTTCCTCCAGCGAACGTGCACTCGGGAACAGGCCGTCTTCCATGCCTGCCAGGAACACCAGCGGAAATTCCAGGCCCTTGGCCGAATGCAGGGTCATCAGCTGCACGCCGTCCTCGCCGGCCTGCGCCTGGCCTTCACCGGCCTCCAGCGCGGCGTAGGCCAGGAACGCGACCAGCTCGTCCATGTCCTCGCCCACTTCCTCGATGTCGTCGGCGCGGCGCACGAAGCGCGAAGCGACCGAGACCAGTTCGTCGAGGTTGTCGGTGCGCGATTCCGAATCCAGCGAATTGCGGCTTTCTTTGCTCCAGTGCTCGCGCAGCTGCGAGCGGGCCAACACGTGGTCCACGCGCTCGGCCAGGGTCATGTGCACGGTCTGCGCCTGCAGCTCGTTGACCAGCCCCAGGAAGCCGGCCAGTGCATTGCGCGCGCGTGCGGCCAGCGCGTTGCCCTGGGTGACCAGCATCGTTGCTTCCCACAGCGAGATGCCCTGCGCGCGCGCCTCGCGGCGCACTTCGTCCAGCGTGCGGTCGCCGATGCCCCGGGTAGGCGTGTTGACCGCGCGCTCGAAGGCGGCGTCATCGTTGCGGTTGGACAGCAGGCGCAGGTAAGCCAGCGCGTCCTTGATTTCGGCCCGTTCGAAGAAGCGCATGCCGCCGTACACGCGATAGGGCACCTGTTCGCTCAGCAGCGCCTCTTCAAGCGCGCGCGACTGTGCGTTGCTGCGGTAGAGCACGGCCACTTCGGTGTAGCTGCCACCATCGCGTACCCACTGGCGGGCACGCTCGACGATGTAGCGCGCCTCGTCCATCTCGTTGTACGCCGCGTACAGGTCGATCGGTTCTCCGTCGCCACTGTCGGTCCACAGCTGCTTGCCGATGCGATCCGGGTTGTGCGCGATCACCGCATTGGCAGCGCCGAGGATGTTGGCAGTGGAGCGATAGTTCTGTTCCAGGCGGATGGTCTGCGCACCTGGGAAATCACGCAGGAAGCCCTGCACGTTCTCGACCTTGGCGCCGCGCCAGCCGTAGATGGCCTGGTCATCGTCGCCGACCACGAACACGTGGCCGGAATCGCCGGCCAGCACGCGCACGAAGGCGTACTGGATGGCATTGGTATCCTGGAACTCGTCCACCAGGATCTCGCGGAAGCGGGCACGGTAGTGCGACAGCAGCGCCGGGTTGTCGCGCAGCAGTTCATGCGCGCGCAGCAGCAGCTCGGCGAAGTCGACCAGGCCGGCGCGGTCGCAGCGTGCCTGGTATTCGATATAGGCCTGGCGCATGGTTTCCAGCCACGCATCATGCGGCTCGGGCTGGATGTGCTGCGGGCGACGGCCCTCGTCCTTCTGCGCGTTGATCCACCACGCGATCTGCTTGGCCGGGTACTTGCCGTCGTCCAGCTCCAGCGCCTGCACCACGCGCTTGACCAGCCGCAGCTGGTCGTCCGAGTCCATCACCTGGAAGCCTTCAGGCAGCTTCGCGTCCTGCCAGTGCAGGCGCAGCAGGCGGTTGGCCAGGCCGTGGAAGGTACCGATCCACATGCCACGGCTGCCGTTGGGCAGCTGGGCGTCGATGCGGTGGCGCATTTCGCCGGCCGCCTTGTTGGTGAAGGTCACCGCGAAAATGCCGTGGGTCGGCACGCCTTCGACTTCATGCAGCCAGGCGATGCGGTGGGTGAGTACGCGGGTCTTGCCGGAACCGGCACCGGCCAGCACCAGGTGGTGGCCGGGGGGAGCGGAGACGGCTTCGCGCTGGGCCGGGTTCAGGCCATCAAGCAGGTGGGAGACATCCATGCCCCCATTTTACGGCATCGCCGTCGCGGCTCCTGCGACCACCTGGGTGGCCAGTGCCTGCGCCTGCTGACGCAGTTCAGGCACCGCCAGACTTTCCCACAGGCTGCCGATGCGCAGGCTGCCGAGCACGCCCAGCCGCGCCTGCGGTTGGCCACCGGCGGCACATAGGCGATCGCCCGGCACCGTGCTGTCCAGGCCCAGCCCATGCGGGCCGGGGCGGGCCAGGCCATCGGCCTGCAGCTGCTGCAGCAGCGGGTTGCGCAGCGCACTGGCGCGGGTTTCCACGCCGGTAGCGTTGATCACGCCGCTGATCGTCCACTGCTGTTCATTGCCGGTGGCATCGCGACCCGACAGCCGCAGGGCATCGCCTTCGCGGCCGACGCGTTGCAGGCGGGATCGGTGGATACGCAGTTGGCCGCTTTCGATCAGCGCCTGCAGCTGTGCGTCGACCTCTTCGGCGATGCGGTGGCGATGCACATCCCAGTAGCGCACCACATGGCGCAGGAAGCGGCGCTGGTCGGCCGCGTCGAGGCTGCACCACAGCGCCTGCCCGTGCGGACGGATACGGTCCATCACGCCCTGCCACGGCAGGCCGTCGGCCTGTGCCTGGCGTGCGAACCCACGCAACGCGCGCAGGCGCTGGCGCAGGTTCATCGGCAGCAGCGTGGCCGGGTCGAACGTGGGCAGGCCACCATGCGCATGCGGCAACGGCAGCAGGCCGTGGCGCGAGATCACATGCAGCGGGCCGGTGTGGCCGGCGGCGACCAATGCCAACACGGTGTCGGCCATGCTCAGGCCGGACCCGACGATGGCCACGGCCTGCTCGCCGGCCAGGGTGCGCACGCCGTCGTAGTCCCAGGCCTCGATCACGTCATCGGCTGGCAGTGCCTCGGCACCGGCCACCGGCAGCGGCCGCATGCTGTTGCCGGTGGCCAGCACCGCCTGCGCGGCGTGCAGCGTGCTGCCATCGCCGAGTGTCAGCTGGTAGCCATGGTCATCCGGCTGCAGGCCCAGCACCGGCTGCGCAATCACCTGCAGCTGTGCCGGGTTGGTCGCAGCAGCCTCCTGCAGGCGCTGCTGCAGGTAGGCAGCAAAGTAGTGGCGGCACACGTAGCGCTCGCCCAGCGCCTCGCGCGCCTCGCCCGGGTAGGCATTGGCGGCCATCAGGTAGTCGAGGAAATCGCCGGGCTGGTCGGCAAACGCACTCATCTTCGCCGCCGGCACGTTCAGCAGGTGCTCCGGCCACGGCGTGGCATAGGCGATGCCCTGGGCCAGCTGCGAGGCGGGTTCGAAGATGGCCAGCGCCAGCGGCGCATTCGCCTGGCGCAATACCTGGATCGCCACCAGCACCCCGGCCGCACCACCACCGATGATCGCCAGGTCCAGTTCGCCATTACGCGGTGAATCAGTCATGTGCCGATTGTAGGCCATCGGCGATGACAGGCAGGATTGCCGGAATGGGCGGCCGGCATTGCTTCACATCAACGCATCGGCCAGCCGTGCAATACCTTCGCGGCTGCGCCGCCACGTGGGACGGCTGCGCCACTGCTGCAGGTCCAGCTGCCGCGACTCGCGCAGGTAGCCATCCTCGATCGCGCACAGCTGCTGCACCAGCGCGCGGTCGTAGCAGATCAGGCCGATCTCGGCATTCAGCGCGAACGAGCGGATATCCATGTTGATCGAGCCGAGCACGGCGATGTCCTCATCCACGCTCATGTGCTTGGCGTGCAGGAACTGCGGCTCGTACAGCGCGATGCGCACGCCACAGCGCAGCAGCTCATCGTAGTAGGCCTCCTGCGCCCACGACGTCAGCCGCTGGTTGTTGCTGGCAGACAGGATCAGCTGCACCTGCACGCCGGACAACGCCGCAATGCGCAAGGCGCTGAGCGTGGCTTCGTCCGGCACGAAGTACGGGGTGACCATCACCAGCCGGCGTCGCGCCAGGTGGATCAGCGCGGCTACCGCGTCGCGCGCGTTGCTGTACGGGTAGGCCGGGCCGCTGGGCAGCAGCTGGGTGGCGATGTCGTCGCCGCATTCGGGCACATCGGTGATCACATCCAGGCGCTGGCCGGTCTCCATGTACCAGTCGCTGGCGAATACGGCTTCCAGATGCGCCACCGCCGGGCCGCGCACGCGCGCCACCAGCTCGCGGTTCGGGTGGCCCGGCACGAACTGCGGGCCCGCCAGGTTCTGCGAACCGACATAGGCCACTTCGTTGTCGATCACCGCGATCTTGCGGTGGTTGCGCAGGTCCATGCGCCCGCTGCGGCGCCAGCGCAGGCCACCGGGCAGCATCGCGCGCACTTCGATGTCGCGCGCCTGCAGGCGCTTGCGATAGGCGCGCAGGCCACGCTTGGCGCCCACCGCATCGAGCAGCACGCGGCACTGCACGCCACGCGCGGCGGCACGCTGCAAGGCCTCGACAATGGCCTCGCCGACCGCGTCATCGAACATCAGGTAGTACAGCAGGTGCACGCGGTCTTCGGCCTGGTCGATGTCGGCGATCAGCGTGTGCAGCGACTCGTCGTAGTCGGTAAGCAGATCGACGGCGTTGCCGTGCACCGGCATGAAATCGCCCTGGCGCTGCACCAGCGGCACGATCTCGGCGCTGGCGGTGTCGGGCTGTGGGGTCCAGCGCAGGCGATGCTGCAGCGCCTGCTCCTCGCGGATCACCTGCGAGGCCTCGGCCTGGCGGCGGATGCGCTCGCGCGACAGCCACGGGTGGCCGAACAGCAGGTACAGCGGCAGGCCCAGCAGCGGTACGAAGCCGACCAGCAGCAGCCAGCTGCGCGCCGCGCCGGGCGTGGTGCGGGTGGGAATCCAGCACAGCGCGACCAGCCGGATCAGCCAGTCGATCAGCAGCAGGTAGGAACCCAGCAACCACTCGAACAGCATCGTGTCGCCCGTCGGGAGGTGATGGGCCATTCTGCCCACCGGCCTTTGTAGAGTCGAGCCGCGCTCGACTGCGTTGAAGCAGCGTGCCAACCAAGGTTGGCACCTACCGGGGGCGGGGACCGCGTGTCGACCAAGGTCGACACCTACCGGGCACGGGGACAGCATGTCGGCCAAGGTTGGCATCTACCGAGCACGGGGACAGCGTGTCGGCCAAGGTTGGCAGCCACCGGGTGTGGGAACGTGCCGACCAACGGTCGGCACCCACCACCTGGATGCCAGACATGAAAAAACCCGCCACAAGGGCGGGTTTCTTCGCGGGGACCAGCAATCCTTGCGGATTACTTGATCTTGCCTTCCTTGTACAGGACGTGCTTGCGCACGACCGGATCGTACTTCAGGAATTCCATCTTCCCCGGGGTGTTCTTCTTGTTCTTGTCGGTCGTGTAGAAGTGGCCGGTACCGGCCGAGGAAATCATACGGACCTTATCGCGCTTGCCTGCCATGATGCTTTACTCCTCAGACCTTTTCGCCGCGCGCACGCAGCTCAGCCAGAACGGAATCAATGCCGTTCTTGTCGATGGTGCGCAGTGCATGCGCGGAAACACGAAGCTTGACCCAGCGGTTCTCGCTGGCCACCCAGAAACGGCGCTCGTGCAGATTCGGCAGGAAACGACGACGGGTCTTGTTGTTGGCGTGCGAGACGTTGTTACCCGTCTGCACTCGCTTGCCGGAAACCTGGCATACGCGGGACATTGCGCACCTCGATAGTAGTAGTTGTCAGCCCGTAGCCCGGGAGACGGCGGCCTCGATGGTTGCCCACCACACGTCAAGAGAATCAAAGGGTTACGCTGGCGTTGGGCGGCCGGGGACGTGCTCCCGGGGGCGCCGCCCGGTAGAAAACCGGACACAGCGAGCCGCGCATTATGCACGGGTTCAAGCACTTGCGCAAGTTACCCACAGGCTGCGGCTGAACCGGCAGGGCCGGGAGCCCGCCAACCGGCATACTGCTCCGGTTCACTGCGGAGCTTTCCATGCGGCTGCTGGCCCTGACCTACGGAACCGAAGGCGATACGCGTCCCCTGGCCATGCTCTGCCATGGCCTGATCGGCGCAGGCCACGAGGTGACACTGCTTGCCGATGGCGGCACCCTGGGCAGCGCGCAGGCACTGGATGTGCCCCATGCGGCTCTTGAAGGTGACATCCATGACGAAGTGGTCGCGCTGGTCTCGCGTGGCAACGGTGTTGCCGCCGCCAGTAGCGGGCTGGCACGGATGGCGCTGCAGCATGTCAGCGGCTGGATGCGCCAGGCCGATGCCGCTGCCGAAGGCTGCGATGCGATTCTGACCGGTGGCCTGGCGGCCTTTGTCGGCATGAGCGTGGGCGAACGCCGCGGAATGCCGGTCATCGGCACCGGCATGATCCCGCTGACCCCGACGCGGGCCCTCCGCTCTCCGTTCCTGCCACCGGGACGCTCGCCGGGCTGGTTGAACCGCGCCAGCTATGGGCTGGTCAACGGCCTGATCTGGCGCCAGTTCCGTCGGCCGATCAACGCAGCCCGCAAGCAGCTGGGGCAATCGCCGCGCCGCTCGCTGTGGCCCGGCCTGCCGATGCTCTATGGCATCTCGCCGCAGCTGCTGCCGCCACCGGCGGATTGGCCGGCCGACCACATCGTCTGTGGCCAATGGCGCCTTCCCGATGCGCCCTGGATACCCCCGGCCGATCTGCAGGCCTTCCTCGATGCCGGTCCGCCGCCGGTGTATCTGGGCTTCGGCAGCATGACCGGCTTTGATCGCGAGCGCGTGTTGCCGGCCCTGCTGCAGGCGCTGGCGCCACGCCGGGTGCTGCTGTTTCCTGGCTGGGTGGGACTGCCTGCGATGCGCTTGCCCGATTCGGTCTTCGTACTGGGGCCGACTCCACACGAAGCGCTGTTCCCGCGTTGCGCATTCGCCATCCACCACGGTGGCAGCGGCACCACGCATTCGGCCTGCCGCGCCGGCATTCCCTCGCTGGTGATGCCGTTCGCCGCCGATCAGTTCTTCTGGGCTGATCGTCTGTATCGGTTGGGCGTGGCACCGGCACCGTTGTCACCGAAGCGGCTGGACGCAGCAACGCTGGCGGCAGCCATCACCTTCGTTGAAACCGACGCAACACGCGCACGCGCGGCGGCCCTGGGCGTGGCGATGCGCCATGAGGACGGGGTGGCCTGTGGCGTTGCAATGATCGAGCGATGGTTGCGGCCGGTGTGACAGCGGCCAGGCCTCAGCGCAGGTGCGGAATCACCTGCGCCAGCAGGTGCGCATCCTTCAACGCGCCATGCAGGCCGCGCTGGCTGGGAATGCGCAGGCGCTGCAGCACATCATCCAGCTTGTTGCCCTGACCCGGCCAGCGTCCCCGCGCAAGCTTCAGGCTGCAGGTGATGCGGCAGTGCTGGGCCAGCGTGCCGGGGATGCCGGACAGGCGCAGCTCGTTGTCCAGGAAGCCCACATCGAAGGTAGCGTTGTGCGCGACCATCTCGCTGCCGCGCAGGAACTCCAGCAGTTCGGCCGCCTTGCTGGAGAACAGCGGCTTGCCCACCAGCATCGCATCGCTGATGCCGTGCACGCGCTGTGCGCCCCAATCCACCTTGCGCTGCGGCTGCAGGTAGGTGTGGAACTGGCGGCCGGTGAGCTGGCCATCGATCAGTTCGACGGCACCGATTTCGATCACCCGGTGCCCCAGGCGGTGGGAGATGCCGGTGGTTTCGGTATCCAGTGCAACGATGCGGCTCATCAGGGTGTGCGTTCTCCAGTACGTGCACGCCGATTCTCGCACGCGGCCGATGCACTCACCCCAACGCTTCCACCACCCAATCGATGAACACCCGCAGCCGCTGGCTCATGTGCCGGTTCGGCGGGAACATCACGTGCATCGGCATCGGCGGCAGCTGCCAGTCCTGCAACACCGGCAGCAGCTCGCCGCGCGCCACGTGCGGCTCGGCCATGTAGCTGGGCAGCGCCACCACGCCCAACCCCGCCAACGCAGCGGCCAGATAGGCGTTTCCATCATCGAAGCCGACCGTATAGCGGCCCTGCACCTCAACGCGTTCATCGCCGCGCTGTGCAACGAACACGCGTGCGCGGCCACTGCGCGGGCTGAGGAAGCCGACCATGTGGTGGTCGGGTCCTTCCAGCGCGCGCGGGTCGGTCGGCAGGCCGAAACGCTGCACATAGCCCGGACTGGCGTGGAAACCGATCGGCAGCGCGCCGAGCGGTCGCGCCACCAGTGCCGGGTCGGCCGGGGTGCCACCACGGATCACGCAGTCGACGTTGTCGGCGATGACATCGACTTCGCGGTCACTCACGCCGATGTCCAGCTGGATCTCCGGGTAGCGCGCCTGGAAATCCGGCAGCGCCGGCACCAGCCGCAGCCGCGCGTAGGGCCCGGGCACATCCACGCGCAGCCGCCCGCGTGGCTGGCTGGCCGCGTCACCCAGCCCGCCCTCCACTTCTTCCAGCTCGGCCAGCAGGCGGGCGACGCGCGGGTAGTAGGCCGCGCCGTCGGCGGTGACGCTGACCCGGCGCGTGGTGCGGTTGAGCAGGCGCAGCCGCAGGTGTGCCTCCAGCTGCTGCACCAGCTGGGTGACCGTGGTTCGGCTGATCTGCAGCGTGTGCGCGGCGCGGGTGAAGCTGCCGGTTTCCACAACCCGGGCAAAGGCCCGCATTGCCTCGAAACGGTCCATGGCGGGCCATGATTGTTTGGAATTGGCAATCAATCTAGGCCGATCATCGCGGTTTATCCAGACAGCACTGACGCGGAGGATGGCGTTCTCTCCCACGGATCTTCCCCATGTCACAGCGTGATGTCGTTTTCCCCACCGGCCGCCAGGCCTTGTACGAGCGCAACCGCTACTCGCCTGCGATCCGTTCCAACGGCTTCCTGTTCGTATCCGGCCAGGTCGGCAGCCGTGAGGACGGCTCGCCCGAGCCGAATTTCGAAACCCAAGTGCGCCGCGCGTTCGAGAATCTCAATGCGGTGCTGGCCGCCGCCGGCTGCACCTTCGATGACGTGATCGACGTGACCGTGTTCCTGGTCGATCCGGAAACCAACTTCGAGAAGGCCTGGGCGATCGTGCCCGAGTACTGGGGCGAGGCGCCGCACCCGACCCTGACCGGCATCGGCGTGACCTGGCTGTATGGGTTCCAGTTCGAGATCAAGGTGATCGCGAAGCTGCCTGCAGACCGGTAGTGCCGGCCGCTGGCCGGCAGCAAGGTGTCGGGGTCAGAGCCCTTTCCGGCGGAAAGGGATCCGACCCCGCGCCCGGCCCAGCTGAACGGGAGATTCCGACGTATTCCCGAAGCGGCCATTGATATTGTATCCGGCGAAAACCGCTTGCTAGCCTCCCTTCCATGCGCCGGATCACCCGCCAACTGCGTACGTACCTGCTGATGCTGCTGATGGCGGCATTCGTGGTCGTGCCGGTGGCCGACGCGCTGGCCTGCACGGTGGAGCCGCACGCCAGCACGGTGCACGTGGAGTCCACACCGGATGCCGATGGCGATACCGACGGCAAGCATGTTGGTGCCTGTGGCCACAACCACTGCCACCACTCCAACCTGAGCCTGCCGGCCAGTACCCTCGCCGCCTTCGGTGCGCCGCTGCCGGCGCGCTGGATGAATGCCGGCGACGCGGCGACCTATGCGGTCGCCCAGGATGAATTGACGCGTCCCCCCCGGGCGTGAGTTGAGCGCGTCCCGCGATTGCGGGCTCCCGTTTCACTCACAACCGGAATCCCCCTATGTCGATCCTGACACCTCGGTCGCCGCGCGCGGCCGGGCTGGTCGTCGCTGTGTTGCTGGGCCTGGCCCCGGCGGCATCGGTGATGGCGCAAGCCGCCCCTTCCTACGACGCCCTGCTTGAACGCCTGGACCAGCTGCCCGGCACCCGTGTGGGTGCGGCGCTGGCCGAGGCCGCCGACGCGCGCGCCGACCAGGCCCGTGCATTGCCCAACCCTTCCCTCTCCTACTCCGCTGAAAATGCCTGGGGCACCGGCTCCTATGGCGGCATGGGCAAGGCCGATACCGTGCTCACTTTGTCCCAGCCGCTGGAGGTCTGGGGCCAGCGTGGCGCGCGCGTCCGTGCCGCCCGGGCCGAAGCACAGGCCGCCAACCTGCGTGGTGCCCAAAGCCGCAGCGACGTGGCCAGCCAGCTGGCGGTGGTCTACGCACAGGCGGAAAGTGCACTGCGCCGCTACACCCTGGCCGAAGAAGCACTGACCCTCACCCGCGCTGACGCCAACGCCGTCAACGCGTTGGTCAAGCAGGGCCGCGAACCGCAGCTGCGTGCGGTGCAGGCGCAGAGCGAGGTGGCCAACGCCAGCGCAGCGCTGGATGAAGCGCAGGCGTTCCGCGATGCCGCGCTGGCCCGCCTGGCCGGTGCTGCACTGCTGGATGCACCGGTGCAGTCGATCAACGACAGCCTGCTCGACCGTGCGCCGCCGCTGCCGCGCGGTGCCACCGACGTGGCGCTGGCGGTGCGCATTGCCGAAGCCGAAGCCGATGCGGCGGGCAAGCTGGTCGAGGTGGAACGCAAGCGCGCCCTGCCCGACCTCAGTGTCACCGCCGCGCAGACCCGCTTCCGCGAAGGCGGCGAGCGCGCCTACAACCTCGGGGTCAGCCTCAGCATCCCGTTGTTCGACCGCAACCGCGGTGGCATCCGCGCCGCCAATGCCGACCAGCGCGCGGCCGAAGCACGCCTGGACCAGCAGCGCCGCGACAGCGAGGCCGAGCGCCTCTCTGCGGTGGCCGGGTTGAAGGCCGCCAGTAGCCGTACCCGCGCCGCTGATGAAAGCGTGGTCGCCGCCGAAGAGGCATATCGCCTGGCCCGCATTGGCTTCGACGCCGGACGCATCTCGCAGCTGGAACTGCGCAGCACGCGCAGCGCCCTCATCGCCGCCCGCGGCACCGCCGTGGATGCGCGCCTGTCGCGCGTCGCCGCGGAAATCGATCTTGCCCGCCTGGAAGGGCGCGCACCCTTTGTGGAGGCTCCATGACTCTCTCCCGTACTTTCCCGCTGATCGGCGGCGTGCTGCTGACCGTCCTGCTGGCTGGCTGCGCCGGCAACGCGCAGACGCCTGCCAATGAAAACCCCGCTGCGGCCAAGGCCGGCACCGACGATGGCCACGGCCATGCCGCCGGCAGCAAGGAAGCCAAGGCAGAAACCGCGAAGGCGCCTGCTGACGCCGACGAAGGCGTAGTGCAGCTGACCCCGGAGCAGATCAAGGCCTCCGGTATTGAAGTGGTCGCGATCGGTCGCGGTGGCGGTGGCTCCACGCGCCTGTCCGGCCGGGTCGAACCGTCGGTCGGTGCACGCGCCTCGGTGGCGTCGACCGTGACCGGCCGCGTCGAGCGCGTGCTGGTCGCGCCGGGCACCGCGGTGAAGCAGAACCAGGCGCTGGCGATCGTGGTCAGCGGCGAAGCGGCGGTGTTCCGCGCCAATGCGCTGGCCGCAGCGGCCGAAGCCGAGGCCGCGCGTCTGGCCTATGGCCGCGACAAGGCGCTGGTCGACCAGGGCGTGGTCGCCCGCCAGGAGATGGAAGCCTCGCGTGCACGTTCGCTGGCGGCACAGGCCCAGGCTGCTGCCGCGCAGGCCCAGGCCGCCGCCAACGGTGCGCCCGATGCCAGCGGTCGCGTGCGCATCACCAGCCCGGTGGCCGGCATCGTCGGCAACGTGCAGGTCACGCCGGGCGGCGTGGTCGCCGCCGGCAGCGCGGTGGCCGACGTCGCCGACCCGACGATGAACGAGCTGGTGTTCACCGCACCGCCCGCGCTGGCCGCGCAGGTCACGCCCGGCATGAAGCTGGAAGTCGGCGTGCCGGGTGGCAGCTTCACCGCCACCGTCACCGGTTCGGCCGCCGATGTGCGCCAGCAGGGCGGCGTCGCGGTCATCCGTGCCACGCCGGTGGATGCGTCGCTGCCGCCGGCCGGTTCGCCGGTATCGGCCGTAGTGGTCACCGAAGGCCAGGACGGCTCGCTCAGCGTCCCGGCCGATGCAGTGCAGAACGTCGATGGCAGCAGCGCGGTGTTCGTCGCCGTCGAAGGCGGCTTCAAGGCGCAGCCGGTGCTGGCTGGGCGCCGTGCCGGTGACCGCATCGAGATCCTCGGTGGCCTGACCGGCAGCGAGCGCATCGTCGGTGCCAATGCCTTCCTGCTCAAGGCCGAACTGGCCAAGGGCGAAGCCGAGCACGGCCACTGAGGAGGCGACCATGTTCAAGCTGATCATTGAAAAAGCGGTGCGCCACCGATGGCTGGTGGTGTTCATGGCGGCGCTGATCGCCGCGGTGGGCCTGTTCCAGCTGGGCAAGCTGCCGATCGACGCGGTGCCGGACATCACCAACCGCCAGGTGCAGATCAACACGGTGGCACCGGCGCTGACGCCGGAGCAGATCGAGCGGCAGGTGACCTATCCGCTGGAAACCGCGCTGGCCGGCATTCCCGGCCTGACCACCACGCGTTCGCTGTCGCGCAATGGCTTCTCGCAGGTGACCGCGATCTTCACCGATGCGACCGACATCTACTTCGCGCGCCAGCAGGTGGCCGAACGCATGCGCGAGGCATCGGAAGACCTGCCCGATGGTGCGTCGCCAATGCTGTCGCCGGTCACCACCGGCCTCGGCGAGGTGCTGATGTGGACGGTGGACTTCACCGCGTTCGATCCGGCCAGGCTGGCCAAGCCCGGTGAAGCGGGCTGGCAGGCCGGCGAGGTCTACCGCACGCCGGAAGGCAATCTGCTGCGCACGCCGGAAGAACGTGCCACCTACCTGCGTACCGTGCAGGACTGGATCATCGCGCCGCAGATGCGTTCCAGCCCGGGGCTGGCCGGCGTCGATACGGTCGGTGGCTACGTCAAGGAATATGGCGTGCATCCGGACAGCGCCCGGCTGGCCGCGCACGGCCTCGGCTTGGCCGATCTGGTCACCGCCCTGCAGCGTTCCAACGTGCAGGCCGGTGCCGGTTTCGTGCAGCGTGCCGGCGAAGGACTGGTGGTGCGTGCCGATGGCCTGGCGCTGACCACCGAGGATCTGGCACAGGCCCCGGTGGCGACCCGCAATGGCGTGGTGGTGGTGCGCGTGGCCGATGTGGCCGAGGTCGAGCTGAGCCGCGCGCCGCGCCTGGGTGCGGCCAGCCGCAACGGCCATGAAGCCGTACTGGGTACCGCGCTGATGATTGCCGGCGGCAACAGCCGCACCGTGGCGCAGGCCGCTGCGGCGCGCCTGGAACAGGTGAACAAATCGCTGCCGGCCGACATCGTGGCCGCGCCGGTGCTGGACCGCAGCGTGCTGGTCAATTCCACCATCAAGACCGTGGCCAGGAACCTCACCGAGGGCGCGCTGCTGGTGGTGGTGGTGCTGTTCCTGCTGCTGGGCAACCTGCGTGCAGCAACGATCACCGCGCTGGTGATTCCACTGTCGTTCCTGTTCGCAGTGATCGGCATGAACCGCTTCGGCATCAGCGGCAACCTGATGAGCCTGGGTGCGCTGGACTTCGGCATCCTGGTGGACGGTGCGGTGATCGTGGTCGAGTCGACGCTGCTGATGCTGGGCCAGCGCCGCGCCGAACTGGGCCGTGCATTGACCGCGATGGAGCGGCTGCGCGTGGCTGCCGATTCGGCGATGAAGATGGCGCGTCCAGCTGCGTTCGGACAGTTGATCATCCTGCTGGTGTTCGCGCCGATCCTCACCCTGGAAGGCGTGGAGGGCAAGACGTTCCACCCGATGGCAGCGACCTTCATGCTGGCCCTGGTCGGTGCCTTCATCTTCTCCTTCACCTTCGTGCCGGCGATGGCCGCGCTGCTGGTGCGCGAGCCGAAGGTGAAGGACGGCGATACGCATGCCGAAGATGGCGAGCACGAGACGAAGCTGATCCGCGTGCTGCGTGCGCGCATCGAGCCGATGGTGCGCAAGGCCGTGGCGCATCCGCGCACGGTGCTGGCAGCTGCGGTGATGATGGTGGTGGTGGGCATCGGCGCGTTCTCGCTGCTGGGCCGCGAGTTCATGCCGACGCTGGACGAAGGCAACGTGGCGATGCAGGCCCTGCGCGTGCCGTCGACCTCGCTGGAGCAGTCGCTGGCGATGCAGCTGGCGCTGGAGAAAGCGATCGCCACGCAGCCGGAAGTGGAGACCGTGTTCTCGCGTACCGGTACCGCCGAGGCGGCCATCGACCCGATGCCGACCAACATCTCCGACAGCGTGATCGTGCTGAAGCCGCGCAAGGACTGGCCCGATCCGAAGCTGGCCAAGGACGCACTGGTGGCGCGCTTCGAAAAGCTGGCCGGGCAGCAGCTGGGCAACAGCTTCGAGTTCAGCCAGCCGATCGAACTGCGCTTCAACGAGCTGATTTCCGGCGTGCGTACCGACCTGGCAGTGATGATCTTCGGCGATGACTTCAGCCAGCTGCAGAAGGTGGCCGACCAGGTGGCGCTGAAGCTGCGTGCGGTGAACGGCGCGGCCGACGTGCGGGTGGAACAGATCTCCGGCCTGCCTACGCTCAACGTGGCGATCGACCACGTGGCGGCGGCGCAGTACGGCCTGACTGCCGCGGATGTGAGTGATGCACTGTCCACCGGCATTGGCGGCACGGCGGCCGGCAAGATCTTCGAAGGTGATCGCCGCTTCAACGTAGTGGTGCGCCTGGACGATGCCTCGCGCAACGATCCGGACCAGCTGGCCTCGCTGCCGATCGCCACGCCTTCGGGGCTGGTGATTCCGCTGTCGTCGGTCGCGCGCATCACGGTCAGCGAAGGACCGAACCAGATCAGCCGCAACAACGGCAGCCGCCGCGTGGTAGTGCAGGCCAACGTGCGTGGCCGTGATCTGGGCGGCTTCGTGGGTGAAGCACAGGCGGCGGTGGCAGACGTGGCGCTGCCGCCGGGTGCGTACCTGACCTGGGGCGGTCAGTTCGAGAACCTGCAGCGCGCGGAGAAGCGACTGGCAACGGTGGTGCCGGTGGTGTTCCTGCTGATCGGCAGCCTGCTGTTCATGGCCCTGCGCAGCGGCAAGGAAGCCATTCTGGTGTTCAGCTGCGTGCCGCTGGCGCTGGTCGGCGGCATCCTCGCGCTGCTGCTGCGTGGCATGCCGTTCTCGGTATCGGCGGCGGTCGGCTTCATCGCCGTCTCCGGCGTGGCCACCTTGAACGGCCTGGTGCTGATGCAGGCGATCCGCGAACGCCTGGATGCCGGTGACCTGCCGCTGCAGGCAGCGATCAACGGTGCATCGAGCCGTATCCGTGCGGTGCTGACCACGGCGCTGGTGGCGATCGTCGGCTTCATTCCGATGGCGATTGCCAGCGGTTCCGGTGCGGAAGTGCAGAAGCCGCTGGCGACGGTGGTGATCGGTGGCCTGATCACCGCCACCGTGCTGACCCTGCTGGTGCTGCCGACCTTTGCTGCACGGGTGGCCAAGCCGCGGGCGGTGGGGTGAGCTGAGAGGGGGTCGGAGCCCTTTCCGTGGGAAAGGGATCCGACCCCGTGACCGGGTCGGATTGCCGGCCAGCGGCCGGCACTACCCGGTAGCGGTCAGGCCTTCTTGCGCTCGGCGATGTAGGCCTGGATCTGCTGTTCCAGCACCGGCAGCGGCACCGAGCCCTGCTTGAGCAGGGTGTCGTGGAAGCCCTTGATGTCGAACTTGTCGCCCAGTTCCTTCTCGGCCTGCGCGCGCAGGCGCACGATGGCGATCTCGCCCAGCTTGTAGCTCAGTGCCTGGCCCGGCCAGGAGATGTAGCGGTCCACTTCGGTGGTCACTTCATGCTCGCTCAGCGCGGTGTGGTCACGCAGGTAGGCCAGCGCCTGCTCGCGGGTCCAGCCCTTGCTGTGCACGCCGGTGTCGATCACCAGGCGCGCGGCGCGCCACATCTCATAGGTCAGGCGGCCGAAATCCTCGTACGGGGT
The DNA here is from genome assembly GCF_059371575.1 of Stenotrophomonas sp. YJH_SMC_4. Taxonomy (NCBI): domain Bacteria; kingdom Pseudomonadati; phylum Pseudomonadota; class Gammaproteobacteria; order Lysobacterales; family Lysobacteraceae; genus Stenotrophomonas; species Stenotrophomonas sp. YJH_SMC_4. The sequence goes on along the minus strand of NZ_JCAFUR010000012.1, from coordinate 1,670 downwards.
TTCGTAGATGCCCATCTCCACGCCCAGCTTCTCGCAGTACAGCGCCCAGCCTTCGCCATAGGCGGAGATGTAGGCGTTGCGGCGGAACTCGGGCAGGTTCTTCTGTTCGGCGGCGATCGCGCCCTGCAGCGCGTGGCCCGGATCGGACTCATGCAGCGTCAGTGCCGGCAGGTTGTACAGCGGGCGCGACGGCAGGTTGTAGGTATTGAGCCAGTAGGTGCCCATGCCACCACGGCCGGCGGTCCAGAACGGCGCGATATCCGGCGGCACCGGCACGATGGTGAAGCGCGCGCGCGGCAGCGTCATGTACTTGCCGAGCTGGCCGTCCGCCCGCTTGGAGATCCACGCGGCACGCGACAGCAGCTCTTCCGGCGTCTTGGCATAGAACTGCGGATCGGTACGCAGGAAGGTCAGGAACTCGGCGAAGCTGCCCTTGAACTTCACCTGCTTGATGATGTCGTTCATTTCCTTCTGGATGCGTGCGACTTCATCCAGGCCGATGCGATGGATCTCGTCCGGCGACAGGTCCAGCGTGGTGTATTCGTGGATCTGCTGCTTGTAGTACGCCTTGCCATCAGGCATCGCTTCGGCGGCCAGGGTGGTGCGCGCCTGCGGCACGTACTCGTTGACGAAGAAGGTGCGCAGCTGCTGGAACGCCGGCACCACCTTGCCGCTGATCGCTTCACGCGCCTGCGCCTGCAGCCTGGCCTGCTCGGCGGCCGGGATGGTGGTGGGCAGCTTCTTGAACGGCGCGTACAACGGCGATCCGGTCGGGTCCTTCAGCTCGGCGACGGTGGCGATGGACACTTCGCGGCCATCGAGCACGGCACGCGGCACGCTGAAGCCACGCTTCAGGCCGGCACGCATGTTCTCGGTCTGCTGGCCGAAGTAACGCGGCACATCGTTCAGCCGTGCGATGTAGTTCTGGTAGTCCTGCACGGTCTTCATCTCGCGCCGGGCCATGAAGGACAGGTTGGACCAGAACGAGGAGTCGGCGTTGAACGGCATCTCGTAGCCGCGCAGGCGCGTCTCTTCGGCCAGGTTGAACACCTGGTCGTGGTAGATCGCGTAGTTGACCTGGTTGTCGGGCGACAGGGTCTTCGGGTCGATCTTCTTCAGCGCGGCGAGGGTCTCGTCCCACACCTTCAGGCGCGCCTGCTGCGCGGCCGGGCCGACATCGGGCATGCGGGTGGCATTGGCCGGCGCGTTTTCGTCCTCGCTGGCCTCACCGCCGCCCTGCTGGCGCCACTTCCATTCCTTCTCGTACAGCGCGCGGAAGGCGGCATCGGCGGGCGATTCGGTGGCCACGCTGGCCGGTGCGGCGGTGGCAGGCGGCGCGGCAAGGGCCACGGCGGGGGCGGACAGGGCAATCAGCAGGGCAACGGCAAGACGGGTTTTCACGAGCACAGGTTCCCGGGAAGGCAGACCCCGATGATGGCACCGCCCACGGCCCACGGCATGGGACGAAGGTCCTGCCTGCAGCGCAGGCAGGACCGGGAACCGGCCGCAGGCCGGGGCCCAGCGCCGGAGGCGCGTGGTAGAGCCGACTGTCAGTCGGCTGCTCTTCCGCCACATGCAGCAAACCCCGCGCTCCGCGCGAAAGTCGACTGACAGTCGACTCTACCCACGGCAGGCAGGGCCGGGAACCGGCCGCAGGCCGGGGCCCCAGC